>DASQWX010000030.1:0-15113 GCA_035640035.1 Gaiellaceae bacterium | reverse complement strand
GCCGACCGGCCGGGCGAGCTGATCAAGCTCCTCTCGCTCGTGGCCCAGGAGCGAGGCAACGTGATCGCGGTCGAGCACCACCGCGAGGGGATGGACATTCCCGTGACCGAGACCGAGGTCGAGCTGACGCTCGTGACCCGAGACGAGGAGCACTGCCGGCACCTGCTCGGCGCGATGGCCGAGCACGGCTACACGGTCGAGCGGCTCACCTGACTCTTTATTGAAGAAGCGGCGGCAGAACTTTGCGCTGGCAGTGCCGGCAAATCTTCGCGCCCGCGGGAATGAGCAGTCCGCAGTGGCGGCATTGCGTGAACTTCTCCAAGCCGTACCGATTTTCCGCGGGCGGCGCGTCCCCGATGTAAGCGAGCACGAAGACGCCGATCCAGCTGAGCAGCCCATAGACCCAGCCTCGCCGGCCGGTGTGCCTGCCCATCCAGGTCGCCAGCGCGAACGGCAGGACGCCTAGGACAATGGCGAAAAAGACCTGTTCTCTGGTCACCCTCTGACTGTACGGGCGCCGTCGGCGAACCGGCTATGGACGATGGGCTAGCCCTCCCTGACTTTCGGCTGAGCGCGCCCGGACTCCAGCGACCTGGCGGGAACCGCTCGTCGACGGCACCGTCTGTTTTGCGCCAAACCCTCCTAGCTCCCGCAGCGGCGGAAGCCCACGGTCGAGCCCCCGCGCGCCTCCCAATCCGGGATGCCACCGTGGAGGACCGGGCGCGCATCGACGCCCGAGGCCGCGAGGACGCTCGCCGCCACGGCCGCTCTGGTGCCGCTATCGCAGATCGTCACCACCGGCCGTCCTTCTTCCTTCAGCTCTTCGCCGTACTCGCGGACGAGCCGGTAGGGGATGTTGCGGCTCCCCGGAATGAAGCCGTCATCGCGCTCGTAGAGCTCGCGAACGTCGATCACCTCGACCGCGTCGTCGGCCACGAGTCGCTCGAGCTCGTCGACGTTGACGGCCTCGAGCGTCTCGGTCTCCGGCGCATGGAGCACGAACCCGCGCAGCCCGAGAAAGCCGACGGCGCGAAGCCGTCGCGCTGCGTCCTCTGCCTCCGCGCGCGTGCTCGCCTGGATGAGCGGCAACTCGTCGCCGAACAGCACGAATGCAGCCCTGGTCGCGAAGCCCTTTCGCGCGAGCGGCACATTGATGGCGCCGCTCGCGTGACCTGCGCCGAACACCCCCGCGGGCCGGATATCGAGGATCGGAGACGCGAGCTCGTCGGTCTCCGCGAGCGGCTCCGGCGCTCCGAGGAAGGGGCCCTGGTTGAGCGCGACGATGCGATCGAGATTCGGCGGCCGTGGCGAGCGCGTGTGCGTCGATGCGTTCACGAACTCGTCCTGGTTGCTCGCCGAGAGCATCGAGTTGAAGCGCCGCTCGAACCCGATCGTCGTCGAGGCCTTCGAGCTCATCGCGGCGCCGCAGAGCGAGCCCGCGACGTGGCCCGGGAAGACTTCTACGCCGTCGGGGAGCTCGAGCAGGCGCTGCAGGCTCGCGAAGAGCTCGCGGGCTCCGTCGATCGCCTCGACCGCGAGATCCGGGCGGGCCGCGTCCCCGACGAACAGCGAATCGCCGGTGAGGACGAGCCACGGCTCCTCCGAGCGCGCCCGATCGATGACCGTGAAGCAGCAATGCTCCGGCCGGTGACCGGGCGTGTGCAGGACCCCCAATGCGACGTTTCCGAGCACGACCTCGCGTCCGTCTTCGAGCGGGTCGCGGTCGTACTTGACCTCGGCATCGGGATGTATCCCGACCGGGACGCCGTGCTCGAGCGCCAGGCGTCCATGGCCCGAGACGTGGTCGGCGTGCGTATGCGTCTCCAGCGTGCGGACGATTCGGACGCCTTCCTGGTCCGCGGCGGCCAGGTACTGCTCGATCGCGTAGGCGGGATCGACAACAACCGCCTCGTGCGTCTCCTCGTCGCCGACGAGGTATGACGCGCAGCCGAGGTCGTCGTCGACGAACTGCCGGAAGATCACGACTCTCCGACGGTAACACCCGCCGCGGCTTGTTTTCCTAAAGCGTTAGGGCGCGAGCAGCCAACGGCGGAGAGCGAAGAAGGTCACCCCGGCGACGGCGGCGGCGCCTCCGAGTGCACCGACGATGATCAGCCAGGCTGGTGTCCCCGACCCGGACTTCGGCGCCGCGAGGAAGTAGCCGTTCGCAGGCGCGACCGCCCTGACCGCCGTCACCCCCCGGCCGGCCAGCTTCTCGAGGTCGCTCGTCCGCGGCTTCGGCAGCCTTGCGAGGGCCGGCTTGCCCTTGGCCGCCTGGGGACCGAAGATCCCGTAGCCGTTCGGCATCACGATCAGCGTCGTCCCTCTGTAATGCGCGAACTGGATCAGCTCCTTGCCGAGGAACTCGGCGTATGCCTGTGGCTTGGGCCAGAGGCTCTGGATCAATCCGAGGTCGCTCGGCTGGCTGATCACGGCGACGCGGATGGGACGCGTCTTCTTTGCCGCCTCGTGGGTGACCGAAAGGAGGTCCTGGCCCGCCGTCGACTTCGTCGGATCCTGGATCGAGAGGTACACCGTCGTGAACGGCAGCACGTCGCTGGCCGGGTCGCCGTTGGCCCGTGCCGGGCTTGCGATGAGAGCGCCGATGACCGCGGCTGCAATGAGCGCAAGGCAAAGTTTCACTCGCGGATCTCTATCCGATCGTGTCTCGAACGAGGAGCGCCACGATCACGACCGCTGCGATGCCGGCGCCGAGCGCGGCGAACGCCAGGAGCAGCTTGATCGCGATTCCGCGCGTCATCCGCTTGCCTTGTCGACGAGCAGCACCGTGAACGGCTTCTGTCCGGGAGGCGCGATCTGGAACGAAAGACCCCAGTGGCCGACCATCACCAGCGCAGGCGCCGCGTGCCCGTAGGTGCCGGGCGAGGTCTCGGACAGGTGGTAGGCCTGCTGGCCCATCTCCATGTCGAGCATCGCGAAGTCGACCGTGACGTCAGCGTTGCGTATCGGCTTCCCGCCACGGCTGATCGCGACCTGGAACGAGTTCGGCACTGCGGCGCGGTTCGGCGAGACGAGGACGGTGAGGCGGTAGCCGTTGCGATTGACGACCTCGTTGACCAGGCCCGGGCCAACGTGGGCCGCCGCGCCGCCAACGGACGCGAGCGCCTTCGACGGAGGAGCGAGGCTCGAGACGACGGCCGCGGCGAGGACGGCGCCGGAGACGAGCAGCGACTCGCCCGCGACGAGCCGCCTCAGCAGGCTCGCCGTCGGCGGACCGAGCTCGGGGCGCCGGCCGTAGGCCTTCAACCGCGGAACCGTGCGAAGGAGGTTGACCGCGGCGAGGAGCAGCGCGGCGCCGAGGAGCCCGATCTTGACGAGGAGCGCCTTCCCGTAGGACGTCTGCCAGAGCGACGCGAGCGTGGGGAGGTGCTGGACGGACGAGCCGATTCCGGCGCTGATCAACACGAGAACGGAGACGAAGGCAGTGTTCGAGAAGCGGGGGACGCAGACCACGAGCCCAGCGACGCGGCGCGCCGCCGGCAGGCTCGCCGCCAGCACCAGTAGTCCGATCAAGCCTCCGACCCAGACGGACCCTGCGGCCAGGTGGAACCAGTCGAACGTGATCGAGAGACCGCGCGGGGACGTCTGGCCGGCATGCCCAACGCTCGCGGGGACGAGGAGGCAGGCCGCGGCCGCGGCGAGCGCTCCCATGAGCGCGATCAAGCCGGCGACCGACCGCTGGCGCCGCTCCGGGTGGTCGAGCCAGATCGCAACCGCCGCGGCAGCGGCGAACAGGGCAAACACATATTCGAGATCGAGCCATCCGTGCCCGAACGCGGAGACATGCACGAGTGGGAACAGCGCGCCGAAGTTCCAGAACGACCGAAGAGCGAACTCGGCTGTTGCCAGCAGAAAGTAGACAGGGATCGCGACCAGGGCGACGATCGACGCCGCGCCGAAGGCGATCGTCACGTACCGGAGGCGAGTGCCGGCCACACGCGACACCACCGGCCTCGCGATCAGCATCCGCAGCACGAAGAGACCGATCGCGGCCATCATCGAGAGGAAGGCGATCCAGCGAGCCGTCACGAGCCGTGGCGACGCCGCGGTTTCGGAGGTCGACGGGATCACGAACTGGGGAGCAGGTCCCGCGTTCGGGCCGACCGCGAACGTGAAGGCTCCGCGAACTGGATGGCCGTCGACCGAGATCACGCGCCAGTAAACGAGGTACCAGCCTTCGGCGAGCTTCTTCAGGGGAACGACGAGCGTGTCCGAGTCGGAGGGCGACCGGCGCGGCGAGCCCGCCGTCTCGTTATCCCCGGCGGCGTTGGTGACCGAGATGATCGCGAAGCGCGGCTCGACCGCCTCGCTGTAACGCAGCGAAACCTGCATCGGCGGCTTGTTGACGACTCGGCTCGCCACCGGCGTCGCCTGCAACAGAGCGGCGTGGGCCCAAGCCGCGGCGGGCAACCCCAGTGACGCTGCCGCCGCGGCGAGCGCGATCACGGCGCCGCGCTTCATGCGACCGGGCGCGTCCCTCCGCGTATCACGAGCGCCAGCCCGGCGAGGACGACCCCCGCGCCGCCGACGACGAGCGCGATAATGGAAAGCGTCGAGCTGCCACGGCCTCCGAGCGACGACTTCGCCTCGATTCTCGGAGCGGGCGTGTCCGAGGATTCCGGCCCCGACCAGTCGACGACCGAGCCGTCGGAGTACGTCTGCCGAACCTTGAACGTGTACGTCTTGCTCGAGTCCGGACTGGCGAGGAACTGGAAGATCGCGTCCTCGTCGGTCGGAACGCTTCCTCCGGCCCAGGTGACCTTCTGGATCACCGCGTTCTCCCCCGAGCCGGTCTGCTGGAGCTGGCGCTTCCACCCAGTCTCCGGGACGAACGAGTCGATCCCGAAGCCGCTCGGCGGCATGAGCTCGATCTTCGTCGTCGTCACGCCCTCCTTCTCGGTCGGGACCGCGAGCGTGAAGAGCTGGAGGTCCTTCGATTTCGTCACCGGTGGGCTGATCTCGGCGTGTGCCCAGGCGCTGGAGACGGCGGTCAGCGCGGCACTTGCCGCCGCCAGGCCGACGAGCGCGCGGGCGCGCACTGAATTGGCGTGCACAGAGTCTCCTTTCGTCGAGGAGCCGCGGCGTCGGCCGCGGCGACGTCAGGAGCGCGGCGGAGGGCCGCGGGCCCCGAGCGGAGCGGCGTATACCGGGGTCGGGGGAGCTTCGTACGAGGCGGGCGCAAAGACCAGCAGGGCAGCCGAGCTCCTCGGGCTCGCGATCAGTCGGGCGATCGTGCGCCGCATCCAGGCGAGCACGTGCTCGGCCGCCGCGGCGAGCGCAGCGGCGAGGAGCGACAGCGCGCCGAGGACCGGAATCGCGTTTCGGTGGACTGGCCCTATCAGGCAGTGGAGCCCGTGCCAGCCGAGGCCCTGCCGCCAGTGGATGTAGGACTCGAGGTAGGCGAAGGCCGGCATGGAGACCAGCCAGAGCGCGACCGCGCGGGACGCCAGAAGGCCCAGCCGCACACGCGGCACCGCCAGTACACGCCGCGTCTCGAGCAGCCGCCGCTCGCGTACCCCGAGCGCTGCCAGCCAGACCGCGGCGGCCGAGAGTGCGAGCGCGAGCATGAGGGCGGCGGCGGCGAGGACTGGGAGCCGCGGTCCCCCGGCTCTGTGCGAGAGCTCGGCTGCGAGTGGCGAGGGTGCCAGCGCGTAGACGATTGCCCGCGAGCCGAGGACGACGAGCGCCATGACTCCGGTCCAGGCGAGCGCGCGCCTCATTCGGCCTTGAGGACGTACGGGACGGTGACGAGGTGTCCGTCCGGCCTCGCCTGGAGGAACAGCTTCCAGGTCCCCGCGGTCGGGAGCAGGACGCCGATCGTCAGCTTCCCCGGCGCCGCGCTGCGCCCGGTCACCTGCGCGCCGGCGAGGAGCGAGGCGCAACCGGTTGCCCCCGCTGCGCACACGTGGGTGTGGAAGTAGTCGAGCGTCCCGACGTGGAAGAAGATCGCGTGCGCGAGCGCGCCATACCAGGGAACGAAGTGAGCGGGTTTGCCGGCCGCGTTCGTGACGTGGACCGTCATCAGCGACGCCTGGATCGCCTTCACGCGCGGTCGTCGCGGGGCGGAGAAGGTGAAGCCACCCACGTGCTGAACCGGCTTGTAATTGCCGACAGGCTGGGGTTCCGGGACGCCCCGTACCTGGATGTCCTTGAACAGCTGGAAGTTCGGAACCGGGCCGCCGTGCTGCGGATAGGCATCGACGATGACGCGGTAGCGCCCGGGCGCGGGGAAGACGACCTTCTGCTCGAACCGACCTCCGGCCTGCAACGGCGGATGGCGATGGATGATCAGCGCGAGGTCCTCGCGCACGATGATCAGGTGGACGCCGGTGTGGGGGCCCGCGCCGGTGCGGTACTCGGTGAGCGGCGAGCCCGAAGGCTGGTCGATCGTGAACGCGACCGTCGTCGGCTTGCGGGGCGAGACGGGGGCCGCCGGCTCGAAGTCGGCCAGCTTGTACGTCTTTGCCGGCTGGATGACGATCTTCTTCGCGCCCGACGAGCATCCGGCGGCGAGCGGGACAAGCAACAGGAGCAGGGCGAGGCGCCGCATCTTTTCGTCAGTGTAGGGAGCCAGCTTCGTTGCCGTTTCAGGGCCTGGCACCCGAGGTGCCAGTCCCTAAAGGCCCAGGTGCCTCGCGATAACCATACGCTGGACTTGAATTGTTCGCCGGAGCCAGACTGAAGTCTGGCACCGGATTGCCGGACAAACGAAGTCCAGCTCAAAGCCCCAGGTGCCTCGCGATAACCATACGCTGGACTTCGTTTGTGCCCTCACCGATCTCGAGGATCTTCTGGTCGCGGTAGAGGCGCGAGATGGGGAACTCGTCCATGTAGCCGTAGCCGCCGTGCAGCTGCAGAGCCCAGTCGACAACGCGGTGAGACATCTCGCCGGTGTAGAGCTTCGCGATCGCGGCCTCCTTGCCGAACGGGCGGCCTTGATCCTTCGTCCACGCGGCTCTATAGACCAGGTTCCGCGCCGCCTCGATTTCGGTCGCCATGTCCGCGAGCCGGAACTGGACAGCCTGGAATCGGGCGATCGGCTGTCCGAACTGCTCACGGTCCTGCGCGTACGCAAGCGCGAGGTCGTAGGCGCCCTGCGCCAGCCCCACGCCCATGGCGGCGACGGAGATGCGACCCCCGTCGAGGATCTCGAGGAACTGGTTGAACCCTTGGCCCCGCGGGCCGAGCAGGTTGCCCTCCGGGACCGAGCAATCGCGGAACGAGAGCTCGCGCGTGTCCGAGGCGTGCCAGCCCATCTTCTCCATCGGGGCGGAGATCTCGTATCCGGGAGTCCCGTTCGGGACGATCAGGCTCGAGATCTCGTCGTCGCCGGTCCGCGCGGTGATCGTCACGCAAGCGGTGATGTCGGTGCCCGCGTTCGTGATGAAGATCTTGGAGCCGTTGATCACCCAGTCCCCGTCGCGAAGCTCGGCGGTCGTTCGCGTCGCGCCGGCGTCGGAACCGGCGCCCGGCTCGGTCAGGCCGAACGCAGCGAGCTGCTTGCCTGCGGCGAGCTCCGGCAGCCACTCCTGCTTTTGTTCCTCGGTTCCGAAGTAGAAGATCGGCAGAGTGCCGAGCGAGTGGTGCGCGGCGACCGTGATCGCGACCGAAGAGTCGATCCGCGTCAGTTCCTCGACGGCGATGGCGTACGAGACGGTGTCAGCCCCGGCGCCGCCGTATTCCTCTGGGACGGTCATCCCCATCAGGCCGAGCTCCGCGAGCTCGGCGATCAGGTCGTAGGGGAAACGGTGCTCCCGGTCGAGCTCGGCGGCGACGGGGGCGATCCGCGACTCGGCGAACTCGCGCACCGTGTCACGGACGAGCCGCTGCTCGCGCGTCAGATCGAAGTTCAAGTGCTCAGCCTGTGCGCGAGCTCGCAGAGCAGGCGGACGCCGTAGCCCGTACCGCCGCGCTGCCAGAGGTAGTCGTGGCGCGGCCACGTGAAGAAACCTGTGCCGGCCATGTCGATGTGCGCCCACGGGCCGTCGCCCGCGAACTCGCGCAGGAACTCCGCCGCGAAGACGGGAACGCCCTGAGAGCGAATGTTGGAGTTCTTCAGATCGGCGTAGTCCGAGTCGATGAAGCGCCGATAGCGAGAGTGGAGCGGCCACGGCCACGCGTGGTCGCCGCTCGCCTCGCCTGACTCGACGACGAGCGTCCGCCATTCGGCGTCGTTTGCGAAGACGCCGGCGTAGAAGTCGCCGAGCGCGCGCTCCATCGCGCCGGTCAACGTCGCAAGGTCGACGAGATGTGTGGCGCCGAGCTGCCGCGCGTAGGGGAGAGCGTCGGCCAGGACGAGACGTCCTTCCGCGTCCGTGTTGATGATCTCGATCGTCTTCCCGTTCACCGCTGTGAGGATGTCGCCGGGCCGGAAGGACCCGCCGCCGACCGCGTTCTCCGTCGCCCCGACGACGCCGATGACCCGGAGTGGGCATCCGAGCTCGGCCAGCGCCCCGAGCGTGGCGATGACGGCGCCTCCGCCTGCCATGTCGCCCTTCATGTCCTCCATGTAGAGGGCCTTCTTGATCGAGATCCCGCCGGTGTCGAACGTGACCGCCTTGCCGACGAGACCGAGGACGATGTCGGTACGCGGCTCCGCGGGCTCGTAGCGCATCACGATCAGCTGCGCCGGGTTATGGCTTCCCTGCGCGACACCGGCAAGCGCGCCCATCCCGAGCTCGCGAATCTCCTCCAGGCCGAGCGCCTCCGCCGAGAGCTCAGGCGACGTGTTGGCGACCTCGGCCGCACGTTGGGCCAGGCGCTCGGGCGTCAGCTCGTTCGGGGGCGCGTTCGCGAGCTCGCGGGCGCGGTTCGTCCAATTCGCGACCACCGCTGCCCGTCCCGCGGCCGCCGCGACTTCGGAGTCGGCGGAGATGATCGCGAGCCGCTCGAGCCGCGGCGTTTCCTCGTCGCTCTTCCAGCCCCCGGGGTCGTAGGAGCCGAGGATCGTGCCGTCGACGATCGCGCGCGCCTGCTCGGGAGGCGAGAGCGGTAACGAGTCGTCGAGCAGCCAGGCGACGGTGGATGCGTAGTCGCGCGTCTCGCGCGCGACCGTCGCGGCCGCGGTGCGCACCGCGTCCGCGTCGATCCCGGCGCGGGCGCCGATCCCCGCGATCGCAAGGCGGGCCGCGTTGAGCTCTCCGTCCACGTGGAGGATCGGCGCCGTCTTCAGCTTGCCGCTGAGCTCGCCCTCGTCCACGAGCTTGGCGATCAGGCCACCGAGGCGCTCGTTCAGCGCCGCCACCGGCGCATTTGCCGGCTCCGCCGCGAGAAGCGGCGCGGCGAGGACGTCGGCGTCGACGGACTCGGGCGATCCGGCTTCGACCTCGACGCGCATCGGGCCGCGATGCTATCCGACGTCCTGCGTAGCCTCACTCGGATGCGGGGCCGGCCTCAACTTCGGCGCCGTCGCGCCGATAGAAGGGCAATGGCGTCAACAACCCTGCGGCGGTTGGTCTCTTCCCGTTCTCGTCAGGCCGACGAAGCCGACCTCGAAACCCTCAAGAAGCTCCATACGAAGCTCGTCAACGAGCGCCAGCAGCTCCGCTCGAACGGCGCGCCGGCCGAGGAGCTCGAGCGCAACCGGCTGGCAATCGTCAATTGCCAGTGGGAGCTCTCGCGCGCGCTGATCGACCGCTACCTCCACCCGGCGGCGACCGCGAGCGCGGCCTAGCTACCGAGCTCGTGATCTAGATCACCAGCCTCCGCGCTAGCCTGCGCGCGTGCGCGGCGAGCTGGACAAACGGGCGATGGCGGCGCTCTCGAGCGGCCACCTCGCGACCGACTTTGCGAACGGCGCCCTGCCGGCGTTGCTGCCGTTCTTCGTCGACAAGTTCGATCTCTCGTACACGCTGGCGGCGACCGCGGTGCTCGTCTCTGCCGTCTCCTCGTCGATCGTCCAGCCGCTCTTCGGCCTCTGGTCCGATCGCCGCGGGGCGCTCTGGCTGCTTCCTGCCGGAGTCGCGCTCGCGGGCTCGGGAATCGCCCTCGCCTCGGTCGCGCCAACGTACCCGCTGGTGTTGCTTTGCGTCGTCGTCTCGGGCCTCGGCGTGGCGGCGTTCCACCCGGAGGGGTCGAAGTTCGCCGCCTTCGCCGGGGGACGCCGGCGCGCGAGCGCGATGTCGCTCTTCTCGATCGGCGGCAACCTCGGGTTCGCGCTCGGCCCGACCGTCGCGACGCCGCTCGTACTCGTCTTCGGCCTCGCCGGAGGGACGCTCCTCGCCGTGCCTTGCCTCGTCATCGCCGCCGTCCTGCTTGCGCTCGTCCCGTTCCTCGGCTCGTTCGCGCCCGAGCGGGGCCAGCGTGTGCGCTCAGACGAGCCGGACCGAATCGGCGCGCTCATGCTCCTCCTGAGCGTGATTGCCTTCCGTAGCGTCGCGTGGTTTGGCTTGATCACGTTCGTCCCGCTCTGGGAGATCTCGCTGGGCCACTCGAAGGCTCACGGCAACCATCTCCTGTCGCTGATGTTGCTTGCCGGCGGGATCGGCACGCTCGCGGCCGGGCCGCTCGCGGACCGCTTCGGCCGCCGCCCGGTGCTGATCGCGAGCAGTGCGGCTACAGGGCCGCTGATCCTCGTCTTCGTGGCCGTCGGCGGCGTCCCCGGAGCGATCGCCCTGGCCGGCGTGGGGATCTCGGTGATCGGGACCTTCGGGGTGACGATGGTGATGAGCCAGGAGTACCTGCCGCGTCACATCGGGATGGCCTCGGGGCTGTCGATCGGACTCTCGATCGGGCTCGGCGGCGTGGGCGCGGTCGTGCTGGGCGCCGTCGCCGACTCGATCGATCTCCGCGTCGCCATGTACGTGGCCGCAGGCGCGGCCGTGGCCGCGCTCCTACTGTCGGCGCTGCTGCCCTCGTCGCGGGCGCGGCGCCGCCTCACCGTCGAGCCGGTGGCCCCGTGAGCAGCTAGGCTGCCGCCGCCGTGCCGACCGAGAACGCGCGCCAGTTCTTCGAGAGTCTCGAGACGCGCAGGGGAGATTCCTCGAAGGGGGCCGGCCTGAACGCGACGTACCTCTTCGACATCGACGGGGCGGGGAAGTGGACCGTCCGCGTCGAGGACGGCACCCCCACCGTGGAAGAAGGCGAGCACGACGCCGACACGACGATCTCGGCCTCCGAAGACACGTTCGTCAAGATCGTCAACGGCGAGCAGAACGCGACGACCGCGTTCATGCTCGGGAAGCTGAAGGTTCGCGGCGACATGGTCAACGCCATGAAGCTGCAGCAGTTGTTCTGAAACGAAGGCGGGGGAGCCGAAGCTCCCCCGCCGTTCCATCGTCGAAACTCACGTTCTAGCGGGCAACGATGAAGTTGCTGTAGCTGTTGAGGTAGCCGGGCCGCGCCTGTGGCGCGCTCAGGAACGCCCGAAGCTTGGTCGAGCGCCTGACCCGCAGCGAGAACGCGGCGGTGCTCGCGCCGGTGCTCTTGACGTAGCGGGTCAGATAGACGCGCTTGATGTTGCGCCACTGGTGGCGTGACCGGTCCCAACGGCTGACCCAGACGTAGTTACCGACGAACGAGCGTCCGGCAACGACGGTGACCCCAAAGCGGCGGGCGCCGAACTTCCGGAGCCCGACTCGCGGACGCACGAACATGATCAGTTGCTCGCTCTGGGCCGTTTGGAACTTCGCTTGCGCTGTTGTCTGGATCCGCGGCTGGACGTCGAGCGAGAACGAGCCGTCGGCCTGCGTCATGGCCTCGGTTGTCCGTGCAGGCCGGTCCTGCGGATCCTGTGTGATCGTCACTTTTTGGTTCGCGGCCGCCGGAGAGATGTCTCCGCTCAACGTGATCGTGCCGCCGAAGAAGACCGTGCGCCGGTCCTGAGTCAGAGTCACGGTCGGCGCGGCGGCTGTAGCGGCAGCGGTTCCTGCGAGCGCGGCGACCGCGCTCGCGACAAGCAGCAATCGTTTCATGTTGACCCCCAGGGTTCGATTACATCGGTTTACGACCCGTTATTGCCCCCCGGCGGACACGAAAACGGCTTCAAACGGCTTCAAACGGCTTCTAACGAAGCCTTTACGTGCAGCTCAGTCCCCCAGCTCGACGAGCACCGTTCCACCGGCGACGCGGTCGCCTTCCGCGACGTGGATCGCGCGGACGACCGCTTCGTACGGCGAGACGACGGGGGTCTCCATCTTCATCGCCTCGAGCACGACGAGAGGCTGGCGGGCCGCGACACGGTCGCCCTCGGACACTGCGACGCGGATCACGGTTCCGGGCATCGGCGCCGTCAGCGAGCTCTGCTCGCCCGTATGCCGGTGGTCATGCGAGGCGGCATCCGGATCCGCCACGGCGGTCGGCATCGGCGACGGGAGATTCAGACGCCAGGGCGTCGCCCATGCCCCGCGCGGAAGCCGCCGTGGGGCTGGCGAGAGCGGGGGGTACTCGTCGAGGAAAGCCGTCGTCGTCCGCCCCTCCCGAACGACCGGATGCGCGACGAGCCAGCGGAGAAACGGCAAGTTGGTCGTCACGCCCACGACCTCCGTCTCGGCAAGCGCCGCCGCGAGCCGGTCGACCGCCTCGGCGCGTGTTCCCGCCGAAGCGATCAGCTTCGCAACCATCGGGTCGTAGGCAACGCCGACCTCGTCGCCCTCCGCGACCCCGGCGTCGGCGCGGATCGAGGCCGGCAGCCGCAGCCGCTCGATCGTCCCTGTCTGGGGGAGGAATGTGACCGGATCCTCGGCGTAGAGGCGCACCTCGATCGCATGCCGGCGGAGGGTCGCGCGCGGATCGTCGAGCTTCTCCCCGCGCGCAGCGGCGAGCTGCAGGGCCACGAGATCGAGACCCGTCGCCTCCTCGGTGACCGGATGCTCGACCTGGATCCGTCCGTTGAGCTCGAGAAAGAAGAAGTCTCGGCCGTCGAGCAGGAACTCGACCGTGCCGAGGCTGCGGTATCCGATCGTCCGCGCGAAAGCGATCGCGGCTTCGCTCATCCGTGCTCGCAGCTCATCGTCGAGCGCCGGCGACGGTGCCTCCTCGAGCACCTTTTGATGGCGGCGCTGGATCGAGCATTCGCGCTCGCCGAGCGAGTAGACGTTGCCGTGCCCGTCCGCGAGCAGCTGGATCTCGACGTGGCGCGGACGAGCGAGGTAACGCTCGAAGAAGACGGTGTCGTCGCCGAAGGCGGCTTTCGCCTCGCGGCGCGCCGCGGCGATGGCATCCTCCAGCTCGGCGGCCGAACGGACGACGCGCATGCCGCGCCCGCCTCCTCCCGCCGCCGCCTTGATCATCAGCGGGAACCCGATCTCGTCGGGCTGGCCCGTCGGCACCACCGGGACGCCTGCGTCGAGGGCTGCCCGCTTCGCCTCGAGCTTATCGCCGCCGCGACGCAGCGCTTCCGGAGTGGGCCCGACGAAGACGAGCGCGGCCGCCTCGACCGCCTCGGCGAAGTCGCCGTTCTCGGCCAGGAACCCATAGCCGGGATGGATGGCGTCCGCGTCCGTCTGCTTGGCGGCGCGGATGTGCTCCTCGGAGTGGAGATAGCTCCCGATCTCGACGACCTCGTCGGCCTCCCGCACGTGGAGAGAGCCCGTGTCGTCGGGCGCGGCGACGGCAACCGTTGCGATCCCTTCGGCTGCGCAGGCGCGGAAGACGCGAAGGGCGATTTCGCCGCGGTTCGCTACGAGGAGCTTGCGGATCTCCACGCGGCGGAGCGCTTGTCGAGAAACGCGCGCAAGCCTTCTTGGCCCTCGAGGCTCGTCCGCAGCCTTGCCGCGATGTGGGCCAGCTCTTCTCCCCTCGGCCGGTCGCGGATCAGGCGCTTCGCGGCGCGCGTCGCCTCGGGTCCGGAGGTCAGGAGCTCGCCGACGACGCGCTCGACGGCGCCGTCGAGGTCCTCGACCACCTCGTGGACGAGGCCGATACGCAGAGCGGTCTCGGCATCGAATCGCTCGCCGGTGAGGAAGAAACGCCGGGCGGCGGCGGTGCCGATCCGGGCGAAGACGAAGGGGGAGATGACGGCCGGGATGATCCCGAGCTTCACCTCCGAGAAGCCGAAGACGGCGTCGGGCGCCGCGATCGCAATGTCCGTGCAGCAGACGAGCCCCGAGCCGCCCCCGAGCGCATACCCCTGGATGCGGCCGACCACCGGAGCGGGGCACGAATCGATCGTTGCCAGCATCAGGTGCAGGCGCAGCGCATCGTCGACGTTGTCGTCGTACGAGAGGTCGATCGCCGAGCGCTGCCAGTCGACGTCGGCGCCTGCGCAGAAACTCTCGCCCTCGCCGGCGAGCACGACGGCGCGCGCGTCGCCGACGTCGGAGAAGGCGTCCGTCAGCTCGCGGATCAGTGTCGCGTCGAAGGCGTTCCGCCGCTCCGGCCGCGCGAGCGTCACCCGGAGCAGCGGCCCATCCCGCTCGATTCGGAGCGTGCTCATGCGCCGGAGCTTACGGCGTGGGGCCTGGTGCCTGGCCCCGGGACACGCCCGCTCGGGCGGGCCGGGGCCGGCGGGCGGGGCTCGTGGGGCCAGACCCTGGGACCGGACCGAAACCGACGGTCCGTGGGTTTGCCCTGCGGGCCGGCGGTCCTCGACCGCGGCGCCTGCTATCCCGTCGGGGCGTGGCCCGGGGCCAGACCCGTAGACCGGCCTCGAGCGGACGGCGCTGACGTGCAATGCCGTAAATTCGGCCGGTGTTGAAAGGCGCCCTCGCGGCCTCGGTCACGCCGCTCGCCGGCGGCGGCGACGTCCTCGACGAGGACGCGTTCGACCCACTCGTCGCCTTTCTCGAGAGCGGCGGGCTCGATGGTTTGCTCGCGCTCGGAACGACGGGCGAGGGGATCCTCCTGACAGCCGCGGAGCGCAAGCGCGCGGCCGAGTTGTTCCTCGCCGCGCGGCCGGAGGGTTTTGCGATCGCCGTCCATTGCGGGGCGCAGACGACACGCGAGACGGTCGAGCTAGCTGCTCACGCGGCCGATCTCGACGCGGACGCCGTCGCCGTGATCGGCCCGCCGTATTACACGCTTGACGGGCGCGCGCTCCTCGAGCACTTCACAGCAGCGGCGCAGGCCTGCGAACCGGTGCCCTTCTACGTCTACGAGTTCGAGGCGCGAAGCGGGTACGCGGTCCCTCTTACCATCCTCGATCAGCTGCGCGA
>DASQWX010000029.1:0-4078 GCA_035640035.1 Gaiellaceae bacterium | reverse complement strand
AGGGCGTCGCCGCGGCGACGCCCTCTAGCCAGTTTGCTCGCGCCGGCCGAGCCGGCGGCGATCGGCTATCAAGCGAACCATTGACCCGGTGGCGCTCGCCGAACTTTCTCGCCGGGCACACCGCACGATGAATCGGCACAGGTTCATCGTGGTAATCAGTCGGCGCCACCGCCTCCCGGCGCGATAAAAGCGAGACTGGCGATGATCACCTCTCAAACAGAGAAGGGGTCCAAGTCGCAGATCAGCAGGGAGTACGTTGCCTCGACTGATTACAAGGATGGAGCCCTTATGGAGCCCCGTGGTTGCAACCGGTGGCAATCGGTCGCAAATCGGATCGCGCGGAAGCCGAGAAAACAAGCCAAAACCGTTGCCACGGGTTGCGACCGGTTGCGGAATGGAGCGCATGGTAAGGAGGGGGTCGACGGTTCGAGTCCGTCAGAGGGCTTCGCGAAAATCCCTGCAAATCGCGCGATTGTCTTGTCTAGATCGTAAACGCGCTGTCACGTGCGGGTATTCGCGGGCACTATCTGACGTTCCCTCGTTACGTGCGTCGGCACACCGAATTCGGCTTGTTCAAGCCGATCCGAACCCACCCGACCCCCTCTGTTTAGAGACAGGGGTCGAGCAAGAAAAGCTCCATGCGGGCTCCATCCGCCCCGCGAGCCGCAAATCATGGGGGTTCTAGGCGCGACCCCTGCCTCGTTCGCGGAGTGATAGTCGATGGGCTCCACGCCTGATGAGCCCGCACGAAACGCGTTCGCCTCTCGAGACTCAATAGCCTCGAGCGGCCCAGGTCAATCGTTCCCGGTCGGGATCACCGTGGCCGGCTCGACCATCAGCAAGACCGTGCGTCCGTGCGCGCGCGGATGGTGAAGGACGCCACGCGGAATCGTCACGCCCTGGTGCACACCAAGGACGAATGGCTCCCGTCCCTCCACCTCGAGCTCGAGCTTTCCCTCGAGTACGAGAAAGAACTCGTCTTCGTGCTCGTGGCTGTGCCAGTCGACGAGCTCGCCCTCGATCACGGCAAGTCGGACGACGGAGTCATTCACGCTCGTGAGCGTCTGATTCACCCACGGCTCATACCCCGCGCCCTCTGCGGCGACGTCGATCTGCGCAAGCTGACCGTACTTGTCGTCATATCTGATGTCGTAGTTCTGCATACACACCTCCCGGTTGCTCTTGATTGGTAGGGGAAGCGAATCGTCGAGCCATCAGTGCCTGGGTGTCGGTATCGGCGCCGGCATGTGGGCTGCGGTCCGCCGAGGAACCGCGAGCGCGTCGACGACGCCGAGCGCGAGCCCGAGGCCGACGAGAACGACAAGAGACCCGAGCAGCTCGCCCCACGTCGGATGCTCCCCCCGCACGAGCCACGCGGTGAGGATCCCGACGACCGGCACGAGCAGCGTGAAGGGAGCAACTGTGGACGCCGGATGACGCGATATCAGCCAGTACCAGACGCCCTAGCCGAAGAACGTTGAGACGACGACGACGTAGGCGAGAGCGGCGATCCCGGACGCGCCGACCGAAGACATCGCGATCTGCCAGCGCCCGGTTCCTTCGAAGACCAGCGACAGCCCGAGCAGCGGCACTGGCGCGACGACGCTTGACCAGACGAGCAGTGAGAAGGGCCGCTTCGGCCCGGCCGCTCTAGTCACGACATTCCCGCAGCCCCACGATGCCGCGGACGCGACACCGAGCGCGACTGCCTGAAGAGGGACGCCATGGGCGCGACCGGCAACGATCGCGCCGAGACCGGCCACGGCGAGTCCAACGCCAATGACTTCGCGCAGACTTGGGCGCTCGCCGAGCGCGATGACGGCAAGCGGGATTGTGAACACTGGTTGAAGGGGCGCGATCACGGACGCGAGTCCCGCGGGCAATCCAATGTTCATCGCCACAAAGAGAACCCCGAACTGCCCGACACCGATGAACAGACCGACGGCGACAACCGCCCGCCAGCGCACGCCCGGCCGCGGCACGAAGTAGATCGCAGGAAGAGCGGTCAGTCCGAAGCGCAGAGCGGCAAAGAGAAGCGGCGGGAACGACTTGAGGCCGATGTCAATGACGACAAAGTTCACCGCCCAACAGACCGCGACGACAAGCGCTAGGACCACGTGGCGGCGCAGCATCAGATGGAGGAGGCGACGAGCGTCATGCGGCGTCAGGCAAAGGGTGGCCGGGCGCGGCCTTCGACTCGGCAGCGGCTAGCGGCTTGTCCGGGATGCGATCGCCGGCGAGGAGAGCTCCCGCGCCGATCACTCCCGCGACAAGCGCGCCGCCCCACCAGACGGCGTTCGGTGACCACGCGAGCACGGCCCCACCGATGGCCGGTCCGATCGCGAAGCCTCCGGTCACCATCAGGCTAAGCACCGAGATGTACCGGCCGAGAAGATGCGGAGGAGCGAGGTCAGCGACAAGTGGGCCGAGGACCACGGAGTGGACGCACTCGCCGATCGCGATGACCGTTGAGACGGCGCAGAGGAGCGCCGTCGCCGCGAGCTCGGAATGGATCAGCGTCGCCGGCAAGACGCCGAGGAGCGCAATCGCAAACAACCCGCTCGCCAGCGCGAACACCCGAGCCCGGTGCATCCGCTTGGCGAGGCGCGAGACGGGGAGCTGCGCGAACGCGACGAAGAAGGCGTTGAAGACGAAGAGCAGTCCGATCGCACCCGGGCCCGCGCTCGTGTGCGCTTTCACGAACGGCGCCAAGATGTTCGCGAACAGCGCGTAGCCGACGATGATGAGTATGAGGTTCACGGCGATGATGCTCAGGAACCTCCGGTCGCGGGCGACCGCCCGAAATCCTCCTCCCTCGGCGCCATCGTGCGCCTCCGCCGTCGGTCGATTCGGCACCACCGCCAGTACGACAAGCGCGAACGCGACGTACGTGATCCCGTCGAACAGATACAGCGCCTGAAACGACCGCAGATCCTGTGCTGCGGAGATGACGAAACCCGCGACGGCCGCGCCGGCCCCGAGGCCGAGGTTCTGTGCCGCTCGCCCGAGCGCGAACGACGCGACACGCTGCTCCGGCGTGACGAGGGTGAGGAGCAACGTGTTGTTCGCGGTGCGGTTCACGCCGACTCCGGCACCGCCGATCAGGGCGCAGGCGAACGCCTGCCACGGCCGCTCGACGAACGCTAGGCCGGCATAGCCGACCGCGCTCGCGAGATTGGCCGCGATCAGGATCGACTTGGGACGGAAGCGATCGAGCAAGGCTCCCGAGGGAGGTGTTGCCACGGTGCCCGCACCAAGGATCGCAGCAAGCACCAAACCGGCCGTGGCCGTCGAAAAGCCGCGGAACTGGTGCAGGTAGATGATCTCGAACGGGAGAATCAACCCGTAGCCGAGCCAGTTGAACGCATTCCCCACCTGCAAGAGCAGGACCACGCGAGGGAGGTCGGTCCGCCACGCTCGCGCTAGAGATTGCCGAATCACCATGTAGAGCTCGGTCCCTCGCTCGCTAGGAGGTTCGAGCGACCACAGTGATCTCGACGAGCAGGCCGGCAACGAGGTCCGCGCGCACCGTCGTCCGTACCGGCTTCACTCCCCCGAACTTCTGCTCGTAGACGGCGTTGAACGCGGGGAAGTCAGCCAGGTTAACGAGGTGAACAAGGCACGAAATGACGTCGTCGAGCGATGCTCCGGCAGCCTTGAGCACGGTCTCGATGTTGTTGAAGGTCTGCTCGGTCTGCTCGACGAGATCGTCGCTGACCACCTTGCCCGTGTTCGGATCGAAGCCGCCTTGGCCGGACAGGAAGATCCACTCATCCACCGTTAGCCCAGGCGAATACGGCCCGGCGGGAACTGGAACCTTGTCAGAGCTGATAGGAGCTTTCATGGATGGGGCCTCCTCGAAGTAGTCCGTCGGCCCCGCACACGGTGCGAACGTGCACGGAGAGCTCGGCGGCCGCTGAACGTTGCGTGCTTCCCGGGAGCGCACGCCGCTGCTCAGTCGATCCAGGCTGGGTCCACGAAGACGCCGTCGCCGCCGTCTGGGCGATCGGAGCCGATGGCGATCAGCTCAAGGCCGTCGTCTCCGGCTTCGAACGCCCGCACCGTTGCGGGGTTGACG
>DASQWX010000028.1:0-3964 GCA_035640035.1 Gaiellaceae bacterium | reverse complement strand
CCTCGTGCCCGGCATCGACGAGCCCGTCCGCGAGGAGCGAGACGATCCACTCGATCCCGCCGTAGCCGCTCGGCGGGACCGCGAACCAGACCGGGCTGAGGATCGCAACCCTCACGCTTCTTCAACAGTGACATGCGCGTCGTCGACGCGCACGTCCCACTGGCGGTCGAAGGCGCGGACGCCGGTCAGGCGGACCGAGCGGCCGACCCAGGAGGGAAGCTCCGGCGGGGCGAGCGTCTCGAGCGCATGCCGCGCCCGGTCGGGACGGAGGCCGAGCAAGACCTGGAGGAGAAGCACCGGCGTCCCGGCCGCCCAGGCCTGCGGACGTGCCGCGGTCGGGTAGGCGATCGGGAACGGCGTCTCCTGCCGCGCGAGCCCGGCGAACACCTCGGGCAGTTGGTAGTTGAAGTGACCGGCGGCAGTGAGCATCCGGCGAATGATCCGCTGCGCCTCGGGCCAACGCCCGTAACGCGCGAGCCCGACGGCGATCAGGGAGTTGTCGTGGGGCCAGACCGTGCCGTTGTGGTACGCGAGCGGGTTGTACGCGGCGTCGCCCGTCGACATCGTCCGGACGCCCCAGCCGGACCAGAGCTCCTCGCCCATGAGCGAATCGACGACCGCGTCGACACGATCGCGCTGGACGATCCCGCTCCAGAGCAGGTGGCCGATGTTCGAGCAGAGCGCGTCCACCTGCCGCTTCTCGCCATCCAGCGCCAGCGCGTAGTACCCACCTCGGCGATCGGTCCAGAACGTCTCGTCGAACGCCCGGCGCAGCTCTTCCGCTTCGTGCTCGAGCCGGTCGGCAAGCGCGCGGTCGCGCCAGACCTCGCGCGCGAGCTCGGCCGTCCGGCGCTTGGCGTCGTAGACGTAGCCTTGGACTTCGCAGGGCGCGATCGGCCCGTGGGCGATCGACCCGTCGGCGAAGCGCTGCGAATCGCCGGAGTCTTTCCAAGACTGATTCTCGAGCCCACGGTCGGTGCGCCGCTCGTACTCGACGAAGCCGTCGCCGTCGCGGTCGCCGTACTCGTCGATCCACCCGAGCGCCTTCAGAGCCGGCTCCTTCAGGTCGCGCACCATCGCCGCGTCGTCGGTCCAGCGCCAGACCTCCGAAAGGAGGATCAGGTACAGAGGTGTCGCATCGACCGTGCCGTAGTAGGTGTGGAACCACGTCCTCCCCGCCTTGCCGTCGCGCACCTCGTGGACGATCTTCCCCGGCTCGGCGTCGATCGTCGGGTCGTCCTCGGTCGCCTGGAGGTCGGCGAGGACTTCGAGGCCGCTCCGCGCGAGCTCGGGACCGAAGAGGAGTGTCTGGTAGCAGGTGATCAGCGTGTCGCGGCCGAAGACCGTCATGAACCATGGCATTCCGGCGGCGGGCAGGCGCCCGATCCGGCCGCCCCGCTGCATCCGGAGCGAGGCGAGGTCCGAAACGGACTGGAAAAAGGCACGCCCGAGGTCGTCCCAGTCGGCTCGGATCTGCGGCACCCTCAAGCGCCAGGCGGCGAGCGACTCCCGCACACGTGTCATCTCGTCGCCGAAGCGCCGCTCGGCCTGGCGTGGAATGACGTGGTCGCCCTCGAGCGACGGAATCACGTCGACACGGAGGTGCCAGCGCTCGCGCGGATCGAGCTCGATCTTCCAGCGCACGGTCGAGCCGTCGATCTCGCCCCGCCGGGAGAAGATGACCTGCGTCTGGGCCCCGTCCTCCGGGTCCTCGAGCAGGAATTCGTTGTGCTCCTCGGCGAAGCGGATCGGCACCGGCTCCGGCAGCGGCTTCGCACGAAGGGGGTCGCCGAGCGCGAAGTCGTGCTCCTTCACGGAAAGGATGTCCGCGAAGTCGGTCTCGATCTCGAGCTCGAGCTCGAACGACTGGCGCTCCATGCTCTGGTTCTGCACGACGATCACGTCCTGCATCGACTCGCCGACGAAGCGCTCGCGCAGGATCGAGACGACGTCCTGCTCGAGGCCGCCGGCGAGAGGGTTTCGGAGGAAGAATGCGGCCGAGAAGTACTCGACCTTGCCGGACGAGAGCAGGAGCGGCCTCGCGTCGTTCATCTTCAGGCGCAGCGCGGACAGGAAGCGCGTGTCCTCGCTGTAGAAGCCGTGCGTGCGGCGGTCGATGTCGCCGACGTCGTCGCAGATGCAGAAGGTCGAGCCTTCGAGGATCGTCAGCGCCATGCTTAAAGGTCGCGGATCGTCCGGACGGCGGTCGACTGGTCGAGGGTCTTGACGACGAGCTCGTCGATGTTGACGTGCGCAGGGCGCGTCAATGCAAAGACGATGCAGTCGGCGACATCCTCCGGCCGCAGCGGACGGAGACCGCGATAGACGGCGGCTGCCTTCTCCTCGTCACCGCGGAAGCGGACCCTCGAGAAGTTGGTCTCGACGAGGCCGGGGTCGACGGTCGTGAGCCGGATCGGGCGGCCGAGGAGGTCTTCCCGCAGCGCGTAGGTGAACCCACGGACGGCGAACTTGGAGGCGACGTACAGGGCGGCGTTCGGATACGGCTGCCGTCCCGCGACCGAGCCCAGGTTGACGATGTGGCCGCCGTCACGGATGTGCGGGAGACAGAGGCGGGTCATGCGGATCAATCCGTGCACGTTCGTCTCGAGCACTGTCTCCTCATCTTGTTCGCTTCCGGCCCAAAGTGGATCGCGCCCGAGCCCGAGGCCTGCGTTGTTGACGAGGATGTCGAGCCCGCCAAGCTCGCCGATCGCCGTCTCGACGAACCTCTCGCAGCTCTCCGGGTCGGTGACGTCGAGCTCGAGCTTGATCTCGGTCTCGAGCTCGCCGACGTGGCGCGCGCCTCCGGCTACGCGAGCGCCCTCACCGGCGAGCGCAGCCGACGTCGCGGCGCCGATTCCGCTCGACGCGCCGGTGACGATCGCCGTCTTTCCGTCCAGCCGGGCCACAACCGGCGGAGACTAGTGGTCTTGCCGGTGACGGTGCGCGCTCCCTGGGTCGCGAGCACCAAGCCGGAGGCCGCGATCGTCCGCAGGCAAGGCTCGTAAGCCTTGACAAGGTCGAGCGCGGACTCTGGCGCAGCGTGATCGCGGGCCAGGGAGCCCGCGGCCGTGGCCGGCCAGGCCACTAGCGAGCGAGCGGCAACTCGCTTTGGAACGGACGCTTGGCGTGCTCGACCTGCAGTGTCGCGTGCTCGAGCCCGAACCTCTCGGCCAGCATCTCCGCGAGCTCGCGCCGCGCCTGGTGGCAATCGCCCTCCGGCCGAACGAGCACGTGCGCCGACAGCGAGGGGAAGCCGCTCCCGACCGTCCACACATGGAGGTCGTGCACGTCGACCACGTCGGGCACGGAAAGCATCGCCTCGGCGACCTCCTTCGGCGGCATCTCTCCCGGTGAAATCTCGAGCAGGATCCGCGACGACTCGCGCAGCAGGACCGCGCTCGACCAGAAGATCAGCGCCGCGACGGCGAGGCTCGCCAGCGGGTCGAAGCGATCCCAGCCCGTGACCATGATCAGGGCTCCGGCGACCGCCGTCCCGGCGAAGGCGGCGAGATCGGTCGCGACGTGGAGGAAGGCGCCGCGGACGTTCAGGCTCTTCCGGCTCGGGCGCGCGAGCAGAGCAGCCGCGGCCAGGTTGACCGCGATGCCGGCGAGCGCGACTGTAAGCACGACGCCGCCGTGGACGTCCACCGGCGCGACGAGGCGGCGGATCGCCTCGTAGACGATCCAGATCCCCACGAGCGCAAGCGTGATCCCGTTCGCGAGCGCGGCCAGGATCTCGACGCGCCTGAACCCAAACGTCCAGCTCCCGGCGGGCGGCCTCTGCGCCACTCCGGCCGCGACGAGCGCGAGGGCGAGCGCAGCAGCGTCCGTGAGCATGTGTCCGGCGTCGGCGAGAAGCGCAAGCGAGCTCGCGACGATCCCGGCGACGAGCTCGGCAGCGAGAAGCCCCAGAATCAGCGCGAGCGCGGTGCCCAGCGCCCGCCGGTCGCCGCTCGTGTGC
>DASQWX010000027.1:0-3862 GCA_035640035.1 Gaiellaceae bacterium | reverse complement strand
ACCTTGATCCCAAGAGCCTTGGCCGCACCGGAGAAGTTCTTGGCGACGCCGAGGCCGTAGGCCTCCTTGTCGTTGAGGATGTAGACGCTCTTGACGCCCTTGCTCTGCAAGAACTTCGCGTCGACCGCACCCTGGTTCGGGTCGCTGGGAGCCACCCGGGCGTAGGTGCGCTTGCCCGACGGGTAGTACTTCTCGGGCTCGTTGCCCGCGCACGGCTCCGTCAGACAGCCGTACGTGTTCGCAGGTGAGAGCAGCATCAGACCGCCACCCGGCGCCTGGTTGAGGACCGGGATCTCGATCGCTGCGCACCCTGAGTTGAAGGTTCCGATCACGCCGATCAGGCTGCTGTCGGACGCGTAGGCGTGCGCGTTCGCGCTGCACTTGGTCGGATCCCACTTCGCGAGCTGCGCCGTGGCGTCGTTGCATGCCTGGAAGGCGATCTTGTTGTCCCCCGCCTTCCAGTCCTGCTGGCTGAGCACGTAGGCGATCGCCTTGTTCATCTGGACGGTCTGCGTCCGCGAGCCGCCGATCAGCGGCAGGTCGGATGCGATCAGCATGTCGGGCTTGCCCGAGCCCTTGTACTGAACCGGGCCGCACGACGATGCCGGCAGCGCCTTGACGCCTTTGCCGCCGCCTCCGCCGCTGCTCTTCTTGCCTCCTCCGCCGCACCCTGCCGCGACCAGCGCCAGTGCGGCGACAGCGGCGAGGAGTACTCCAAACGTGAAGCGTTTCGTCACTCTGCCTCCTCCGTTGCCCTGATATCCCGTTACGGAAAGAAGCCCCGGGCGGTGGAACCGGGAATCTTCATCGCTGGGAAGTATCAGGGCAGTGCCGTCGAGCCGCAAGAAATGTTCTCAAGGGGCACCTTGGGCGAAGCTACCCTTGGCTGGCGCCGAAGTGGCGGAATTGGCAGACGCGCCGGAGAGCACGGGTGAACCCATGGTTCCCCCGTGAGCCCCCTCCTTCTTGCCCTAGACCGGTCACTGGGCTCGGCAAGAGCGCGGTCTTGCCGAGCCCGCGTAAGGAGCTGGCACTCGCCGGGCTAATCTTGCTTTCGCGCCGAAGTGGCGGAACTGGCAGACGCGCCGGACTCAAAATCCGGTGGGGCTTACGCCCCGTGTGGGTTCGACTCCCACCTTCGGCACTAGACTCGGCGCGCAGAAGGTTCGAGTTGCGCGACTCGACGCTAAGCGTCACACAGCGACAAGCCCGTTGAACAGAATGCCGTCGTGGCGAAGCTCGGGATTCTCACCGGCGGCGGCGATTGCCCGGGCCTGAACGCGGTCATCCGCGCGGTGGGGCGACGGTCGTTCCAGCGCGGCCACGAAGTCGTCGGGATTCGCGACGGCTGGCGTGGCCTGGTCGAGGACGAGCTCGAACCGCTCGGGCCGCGCGAGATCTCGGGGATCCTGCCCCGGGGCGGGACGATCCTCGGCACGACCCGGACGAACCCGTACAAGGTCGACGGTGGCGTTGAGAGGGTGCGGCAGACGTTCGAGCGAGCCGGCTTCGACGCGCTCGTCGCAATCGGCGGCGAAGACACGCTGGGGGTCGCGACGCGTCTGTACGAGGAGTACGCGTTTCCGGTCGTCGGTGTGCCGAAGACGATCGACAACGATCTCGGAGCGACCGATTACACCTTCGGCTTCGACACCGCCGTGTTCATTGCGACCGAGGCGATTGACCGCCTCCACACGACGGCGGAATCGCACAACCGCGTGATGGTCGTGGAGGTGATGGGGCGGAACACGGGCTGGATCGCGGTCATGAGCGGCATCGCCGGCGGAGCGGACGTGATCCTTATCCCGGAGCAGCCAATCTCGATCGACGAAGCGTGCGACGACATCCGTCGCCGACACGAGCGTGGCAAGGACTTCTCGATCGTCGTCGTCTCCGAGGGGTACGAACTCGAAGGCCTCGCCGATGAAGGCGAGGTGGATCAGTTCGGACACGTCCGCTTGTCGCAACGAGGCGTCGGGGACGCACTCGCCCGTGAGATCGAGAGCCGCACCGGCTTCGAGACGCGCGTCAGCGTGCTGGGGCACGTGCAGCGCGGCGGCTCCCCCACTCCGCGCGACCGCGTGCTCGCGACGCGCTTCGGCCTGAAGGCGGCCGACCTGGCGCACGAAGAGCAGTTCGGCCAGATGGCTTCCTTGCAAGGCGACCAGATCGTCGCCGTGCCGCTGAAGGAAGCGACCGCCGCGCTGAAGACGGTGCCGCCCGAGTGGTACGCCGTGGCGAAAGCGTTCTTCGGATGAGCGTCGCCGAGCCGCGGCTCCACGGTTGCCGCTCGATGACGGCCCCGCTCAGGCGAGTTCTGCTGCGCCCACCGGTCCCGGAAGATCTCGCGTTCTGGCGCGACTACGGCTGGCGCGCCGAGCCCGATCCGGTCGCGATCGCACGCGAGCACAAGGCGCTCTGCGAGTTGCTCGCCGGCGCAGGAGCGGAGGTCGTTTTGGCCGAGGCCAGGGTCGACGGCGATCCTGACGCGATCTACGTCTACGACCCGGCGTTGATCGGCGACGACGGAGCGGTGCTGCTCCGGCCGGGAAAGATCCGCCGGCGCGGAGAGACCGAACCGCTCGGCGTCGACCTCGAGCGGGCCGGCGTCCCGATCGCGGGGCGTCTGGGCGAGCCGGCGCTCGCCGAGGGCGGCGACCTGATCCGGCTCGACGAGCGGACGCTGCTCGTCGGCCTCGGCTACCGGACGAACGACGTCGGAGCGAATGCGCTGCCGGAGCTGACCGGTCTGGACGTGACGACGTTCGATCTGCCGCACTGGCACGGAGAAGGCGAGGTGATGCACCTGCTCTCGCTGCTGAGCCCACTCGCGGAAGACCTCGTCGTCGCCTACCCGCCGCTGCTGCCGACCCGGCTTGCGCAGCTGCTTGCCGACCGCGGAATCCAGATCGTCGCCGTGCCGGATGAGGAGTTCGCGTCGATCGGCGCCAACGTCCTGGCGCTGGCGCCGCGTGTGGGGCTCGTCGTCGCCGGCAATCCGGAGACGCGGCGCCGGCTCGAGCGCGTCGGCGTCGAGGTGCTCGTCTACGAGGGCACGGAGCTGTCCAAGGGCGTCGGCGGGCCGACGTGCCTCACCTGCCCACTCCTGCGCGGCTAAACGTCAGGCGGCTCGTCGGGCGCCAACTCGGGCAGCCGATCCGGCTCGACGATCACCCCGTCGAAGCCGGCGCGTTCCAGGGCCTCGACCTCGTCCCGCCCGGAATCGGGGAGCTCCGCGATCGCGAGTTTTCCCGCCGGCACGTCCGGGAGCAGGTCGAGGACCCGCTCGAGCGCCTCCTCGCCGTCGGCGTCGGGCGCCGCCAGCACGAAGATCTCGGGGTCGAAGTCTTCGAGCGCGATCGCGAGGTGCTCCTCGTCCGTGATGTGGAACGCAATTTCCAGCTTCTCTCGAAGCTCGTCGTAAACCCGGTCGAGCCAGTCGCGCTCCGCATCGACGGGGAGCAGGCAGGCATCGACGCCCGAAAGGTCGGCGGGCGGATTGCCCGGCCACTCCGCGACGACCGGGAGCGATACTTGCGCCCGCACCGCGGCGACGAGAGCGCCGTCGGCGGGCGACAGATACACGGCATCGGCGGCCTCATCCTCGAGCCGGGCGGCGTCGTCGGCCCGTGCCAAGAGCGCGATCAGCGAGATTCCGTCGCCCTCGGAAACCGCCTGGCTGAAGCGCCGCCCCGCGTTCACCGATGCAGATTCTCGACGATCCGGTCACCCAACCGCGCGAAATCCAACGGTAGGCTCGCCGTGGGGAGGAGGCCGGGTACGCCTTCAGGTCGGGACACCGGACAGAGCCCGATCAGACACCCATCGGGTGCCAGACCGTCTTCAGCTCCAGGAAGCCGGC
>DASQWX010000026.1:0-14350 GCA_035640035.1 Gaiellaceae bacterium | reverse complement strand
ACCGACGCGGTCAAGCTCTCGTTCCTGAAGCGCTACGCAAAGTTCGCAGACCTGGCAGCGGCGGCTTAGACGGAGGTGAGTTGACGTGTACGAGCAGACAATCGTCCTCCTTGGCTCGTCCACGGATTTCGCCGTCGTCTGCCAGGCCTGCGAGAGGCGCGGCCTCGGGTTCGGCGACGAGCAGTCGTCGCTCGTGCGCGGCAAGCTCGGGGTCGGGCACGACCTCGGCTGGACGGAGTGCCAACGCGGGCACCGGATCCGTGCGGTTCGCGCCGGCCGGGACGTCCACGTCGAGATGACGACGCCGCTCTGGTAACGGCCGCGATCACCGCCGCGGAGCGCTCGGTCGCCGTCGAGGCGATCACGTGTGCGATCGCCGGCAACACCGTCCGCATCACCCCGAACCGACTGCGCAGCACCCTCGAGATCTTCGAGATCGTCGAGGTCGTCGCCGCCGAGCTCGATTCCGAGGTGAGGGTGATCACCGGGCGCGAGACGGTCGAGGTCCGGCCGCCCATTCGGTAGGAGGTTGGCGGAAAGCCGCTAGCCGCGAGTTCCGGCAAACTCCACGGCGTGCCAGCAACGGTCGTCGTGGGCGTTTCATACCACTGCGCGCGGCAGGAGGGCCCTTGCCTGCCACGGTGATCGTCGGCGCCCAGTGGGGGGACGAAGGGAAGGGAAAGATCGTCGACCTGCTGGCGGAGCACTCGGACTTCGTCTGCCGCTACAACGGCGGGCCGAACGCAGGTCACACGATCGTCGCCGACGGCGAGACCTACAAAGTCCGCCACATCCCGTCGGGGATCCTTCGCGGAGCAGAATGCGTGATCGGCGCCGGCTGCGTCGTCGATCCGGCAGTCCTCGTCGAAGAGCTCGACGATCTCGCCGGCCGCGGGATCGCCGTCGACCGCATCCATCTCTCGAGCAACGCGCACGTGATCATGCCCTGGCATGTCGCGATCGACCAGGGCGGCGAGCGGCGGCTCGGGAAGCTGAAGATCGGGACGACGAAGCGGGGCATCGGGCCGACCTATGCGGACAAGGCCTTCAGGCTCGGGATCCGCGTCCAGGACCTGTTCGACCCGAAGATCTTCCGGCAGAAGCTCGAGGTCGCGTTGGCGGAGAAAAACGTCTGGCTCGAGCGTGTCTACGGTGTGCCGCCGCTCGAGCTCGAGCAACTCGCCGCGCGCTATCAAGAGCTCGCAGAACGGCTCCGGCCGTACATCGCGGATACGTCGCTCCTCGTTGATCGGGCTCTCCGGGAGGGCAAGACTGTCCTCTTCGAGGGCGCTCATGCGACGCTGCTCGATCTCGACCACGGCACGTATCCGTTCGTCACCTCGTCGAGCACCGTGGCGGGCGGTGCGGCTACCGGGATCGGGATCGGCCCGACCCGGATCGACGAGGTGATCGGCGTTGCGAAGGCGTACGTCACGCGCGTCGGCGAAGGGCCTTTCCCGACGGAGATCGAGGGGCCCGATCAAAAGCGCCTGCGTGAGCTCGGCGGCGAGTTCGGGACGGTCACCGGGCGGGAGCGCCGCTGCGGGTGGCTCGACCTGGTCGCGCTCCGCTACGCGGTGCGTTTGAACGGCATGACCTCGCTGGCGCTGACCAAGCTCGACGTGCTCTCCGCCTTTCCGGAGCTTCCCGTTTGCGTCCGCTACCGATTGCGAGACGGCACGGAGACGGAGGACTTTCCCGCCTACCAGTCGGACTTCCACCACTGCGAGCCGGTCTACGAGACGCTCGCCGGCTGGTCGCAGCCGCTCGACGGGGTCAGCGCCGTCGACGGGCTGCCGGACGCTGCCCGGCGCTACGTCGAGCTCGTCGAGCAGCGGCTGGGAGTCGAGGTCTCGCTGATCGGCACGGGCCGCGAGCGCGAGCGCGTCCTCGCGCACCACGGCCTCGAAGAACTCGCTCGCGATTAGGGCTGCTGCCGGCGCCGTCGGCCGATCCGACCTCGTCCGAGCCCGAAGAAGCCCAGCGGGAGAATGAAGAAGAGCGGCAGGACGATCACATGCCCGCCGCTGATCAGGAACACGATCGCCGCTACCGCGAGCCCGAGCAACAGGAGGATCAAAGCGCCGCCAGCTCGTCGGGCGCGTTGACGTTCACGAGCAGAGGGCGGTCGAGCCCGACGGTGACTGCGTCGAGCTCCGCGACTGCGTCCCGGAGCGTAAGCTCGCCCCTCGCGAGCCGCTGCTCGAGTACGCCGAGCGCCGTGCGCGAATACGCACCCGGGAGCGGTCCCGTCTGAGGCACGGCAGCCTCCCGGCAAGCCGCGCCGAGCGAACGGACCGCCGCGGCGGTGAAAAAGGGAAGGTCGACGGGGAGGAAGACGCACACGTCGTTTCGCGCGGCCCGCAGACCGGCGACGATCCCCGCAAGAGGAGCCCGCACGTCGATGCCGTCGTCGTGAAGGACGAACGGAAGCTCGAGCGAATCCGCGGCCTTGCCGAACGCCAGCCGCTCCTCACAGGCTTCGCCGAGAACCCCCCAAGCTCGCTCGGCGAGGGTCGTGCCCTCGATCGACGCCAGCGCCTTCGGCGAGCCGAAGCGGCGGCTCGCGCCTCCGACCAGCAGGACTCCGGTCAGCTGACGACGCGCCATTCCTCGCTGTAGACGTTGACGCGACCGGCGCGCACGAAACCGCACACGGTGATGCCGCGGTCGCGCGCAAGCTCGACGGCGAGGCTCGAAGGCGCCCCGACCGCGACCAGGATCGGGCAGCCTGCAACCGCAGCTTTCTGCACGAGCTCGAAGGAGAGGCGCCCGCTGACACCGAGGATCGAGTCTGCGAGCGGCAGCAACCCCTCGCCGAAGGCCCAGCCGACCACCTTGTCCATCGCGTTGTGCCGGCCCACGTCCTCGCGAAGGCACACGAGCTCGCCGGCGGCGTCGAACAGGCCCGTCGCGTGGAGTCCTCCGGTCTCCGCGAACGCGGCCTGTTGCTCGCGCAGGCGCTCGGGCAGCTCGGCCAGGACGGCGGCCGGGGCCCGGAGGTCGCTCGCAACTTTCGGCGCCTCGATTGCGACCGCCTCGAGCGCCCCTTTGCCACAGACTCCGCACGAAGACGACGTGTAGAAGTGCCGCTCGAGCCGAGCGGGATCGAAGTCGTCGGCCTCGACCTCGATCGTGTTGGCGGCGAGGTCCCGAGGCGCCGCCGCGCTCCGTGGCCGGATGCCTTCGGAGACGAGAAACCCGAGCGCCAACTCTTCGTCGTGCCCGGGTGTGCGCATGGTCACCGCAACGGGGGCGCCGTTGACCCGGATCTCCAACGGCTCCTCGACGGCGACCGAGTCCCGCGCGTGCCGACCCTCAGGGAGCCGGAGCACGTCAAGAGGAGCGGCGGTGTACGGCGGCGCTTCCATCGCGCTCAGTCTAGGAGCGCGAGCCGTTTCGCCGGGCAGTCGGGCGACCGTGGAGGAAAAGCCACACTTCCGGCCGCCGCGCGGCACGTCCACGCGACGGTTTCCGCGTTACGCTCACCGCGGGTGGCGGGTGGATCGCTCCCCTCCCTAAGGGTGGGGTGCTGGTCTGTTTCAGGGCCCGATTCGCGCTGAAGTGGTCAGGGCTGGCGCTGCTCCCCGAGCGGGAACTCGTCGTAAATGGGGACTCAAGGCCTCTATGGATAGCCGCCTCCTAGAGGAGAGGTTTACTGATCGTGCGACGGCCAATATGTCTCGAAGTCGATGGCCGTCGCAACACAAGGAACCGCGAGGAACTACCTCCAACGAGCGCCGAGCCCGAGCGGTTTGGCCGACGTCCTCGACCTGATCCTCGACAAGGGTCTGGTGATCGACGCCTACGTGCGGATCTCCGTGATCGGGATCGAGCTGATCACGATCGACGCCCGAATCGTGATCGCGAGCGTCGACACCTACCTCCGCTTCGCCGAGGCGGTCAACCGACTCGACCTCACGCAGACCCACGAGCGAGGGATCGATGTGCTGCGAGAGGGCTCCGAGGCCGGTAAGGAAAAGGCCAAAGGCGCAATCGAGGGGGCCGAGGAGAAGGCCGGAAGCGCCGCCGAAAGGATCAAGGAAAAGGTCAAAGGCTGAACGCCGGCGACCCGAACGCGCGGCGCCTTTCGATTCTCCGCTTGATCGCTTCGACCTCGTGGGCGGAGCGCCGGCCAGTCACGGTCTTGATCTTGATCCAGCGGCGATCCCCGGGCGGTAGGTCGACGTCAGGCGCTTGGCGACGATCCCTTCGTATTCACGCCCGACTACCACGTCCGATAACGCGAGCGGATCATTAAAGGTCGGCGAGACGTGCCAGCGCTCGAGGATGCGCGCTTGGCACGGCCGCAGTAGGCGCACTTTTAGTTCAGCTGACTCGGATCAGATCCCGCGTTAGCGGCGTATTAGACGGCTCGGTCAGTGTCGCCCGATGAGAACTCCCATCGCAGAGAGGAGGTGATTAACTCATGTTGAGTTCTGCTTCACGGCATTTGCGCCGCAACCTCGTTCCCTACGTTGCGCTGCTGTTTGCGCTCAGCGGTACCTCGTACGCGGCAGCGACGAGACTGCTGCCGGCGAACAGCGTCGGCACTCGCCAGGTCATCAACGGCTCGCTGCTGAAGAAGGACTTCAAGGCCGGGCAGCTTCCTCGCGGTGCTCGCGGACCACGGGGGTTTGCGGGCGCAGCCGGAGCTACCGGGCCCGCGGGGCCAGCCGGGCCGGCCGGCGCCGCCGGGCCAGCCGGAGCGCAAGGGCCGCCGGGACCGGTCCTTGTCACTTACGCTGAGTCCGACCCGATCTCGCTCCCGCACCAGTCGGAGGCGACGGGCGTGGCCGTCTGCCCGCAGGGGATGGTCGTGATCGGAGGTGGCGTCACGCCAGGGCTCATCGCGGCGCCGCCGACCGGCGTCAGCGTCAGATTCTCCGACTGGGACACGACCGGCACGGTCCCCGACGAATGGTCGGTGACGATGAACAACGCGGATCCAAGCAACGACCAGAGCTTCGTCGTCGATGCGATTTGCACGCAACCGACGAACATCGGCGCTGCGGCCGTGCTCACGAAAGCAAGCAAGGCGTTGCGCGCAGCGCATTAGAAGGACAACGACCCGGCGGCGGGCTCGTTAACGTCCGCCGCCCGGTCATCGATACGAGACCATCGCGGAGCCGGCCAGCCGGATCGACGCCGCCCTACTCGACGAGTACTTGACTGGCGCGGTTTCTGGCGCGGAGGCGCCCGAAGAGGCCGAGATTTCGCTTATTCAGAGCGATTGAGCAGAAATTCGTAGAGGCTCCGGTACCCGGTGATCGCGGCGCCGATGTCGCCCGGATCGACTTCGTCGCCTGCGTCGACGTGGTTCGTAATCCGCCGCGCCTCGAGGAACTCGGCGACGACATCCGGATCGGCTGACTCGGCCGCCGCCTCCTCGGTCGTCGGGTAACCCTGCTCGATCAGCATCCGCTCGATCAGGCGGTCGACCTCCGGCAGAGCTTCGCCCGGGGAGTCGACGATCAACGGCTCGAGTCCCTCCCACTCGGTTTCCCATTCGTGTCGATCGATGCCGGGTTCGACCATGGAAGAGGGATGCGCACCGACGACCCCTTTGAAACACTGGTCGCGTGAAGGTTCTCGTGGCCGGGTCGGGCGGGCGGGAGCACGCGCTGGCGTGGAAACTCGCGCAAAGTGACGCATGCGAGGAGCTCCACGCGGCGCCGGGAAACCCTGGAATCGCCGAGATCGGCCACTGCCACCCGGTTCGCGCGGAGGACGGCGAGGGACTCCTCGGGTTCTGCCGGGAACACGAGATCGACCTCGTCGTCGTCGGGCCGGAAGCGCCGCTGGTCGCAGGCGTCGCCGACCAGCTCCGCCACGCCGGCGTCCCGGTGTTCGGACCGAGCGCGGCAGCGGCGCGGATCGAGGGCTCGAAGGCGTTCGCCAAAGACGTGATGGCCGCGGCCGGCGTGCCGACGGCGGAGCAGCTGCCGGTCGCGCGGCCGCCGTGTGTGATCAAGGTCGACGGGCTTGCCGCCGGCAAAGGTGTCTTCGTCTGCCGAACCAGGGAAGAGCTCGACGCCGGCCTGCAGGCCGCCGGCGGCCGGGGCGATTCGCTTCTGATCGAGGAGCTCCTCGAAGGCGAAGAGGTCTCGCTCTTCGCGGTCAGCGATGGGCACCAGGCCGTCGCGCTTGCACCCGCTCAGGACTTCAAGCGCGTCGGCGACGGCGATTCCGGGCCGAACACCGGTGGAATGGGCTCGTACTCGCCCGTGCCGAGATTCGGGCCCGCGGACGTCGAGGAGCTCCTGAACATCGTCCACCGCCCCGTTCTGGCCGAGCTCGCTCGTCGCGGCGCGCCGTTCGTCGGGCTGCTCTACGCGGGCCTGATGATGACCGAGGCCGGTCCGCGCGTCCTCGAGTTCAACTGCCGATTCGGGGATCCCGAGACGCAGTCGATCGTGCCGCGGCTGGAGGGCGACCTGCTTCGACTGCTGCACGAGGCGGCAACGGGAAACCTGAGCGGGACGATCGAGGCGCGGAGCACGGCGGCCGTGACGATCGTCCTCGCCGCACCCGACTATCCGCAGCGGAACGACGTCGGCACGCCGATCCAGGGCGTGCGCGAGGCCGAGGCAAGCGGGGCGCTCGTCTTCCACGCCGGGACGGCAATACGAGGGGAGACCCTCGTGACCAACGGCGGCCGGATCCTGAACGTCACCGGCACCGGCCAGGATCTCGCCTCGGCCCGCGCCGCGGCATACGAGGGCGTCGGTCTGATTTCGTTCCCGGGAATGCGCTACCGCACCGACATCGCCGCGGGCGCGGAGGCGCATGTCGGCTGACGGGCCGCTCGTCGGCATCCTCGTCGGCTCGGAATCCGACCGTGAGCGGATGCAGGCCGCGCTCGACGAGCTCGATCAGCGTGGCGTGGCGCACGAGTTCGAGGTCCGCTCTGCGCACCGCACGCCGGACGCAGTGGCCGAATACGCGCGGTCGGCCAGGGAGCGCGGGCTTCGCGTCCTGATCTGTGGCGCCGGCCTTGCGGCGGCGCTGCCAGGCGTGGTCGCGGCGCACACCGACCTGCCGGTGATCGGCGTGCCGCTGCGCTCGTCGCTCAGCGTCGCGGACGGGCTCGACGCACTCCTCTCGATCGTGCAGATGCCCCCGGGCGTGCCCGTCGCGGCCGTCGGGGTGGACAACGCGAAGAATGCGGCGGTGCTCGCGGCTCGCATCCTCGGCGCCTGAAGATCGGGCAGGCAACCGCCTCTGGCGCCTCTAGACTGTCTGCAGTGATCGCCCGCTACTCGCGCCCGGCCATGGCCAGGATTTGGTCGGACGAGGGCAAGCTCGTCCGCTGGCTCGAGGTCGAGCTCGCGGCGCTCGAGGGCTGGGCCGAGGCAGGCGTCGTTCCGGCCGAGACCGTCGCCGAGATCAGTGCCGCGGCCGTGCCACCCGCTCCCGAGCGCGTCGCGGAGATCGAGGAGCAAACCCATCATGACGTCGCGGCCTTCGTCGACGCCGTCGCCGAGGAGCTCGGACCCGCGGGACGCTGGTTTCACTACGGGTTGACGTCGTCCGACGTCGTCGACACGGCGCTGGCACTCCAGATCCGGGACGCCGGAGCGCTGATCCTCGCCGGGCTCGAACGCGCCTTCGCTGCCGTCGCCACGCGGGCCGAAGAGCACCGAGAGACGATCCAGATCGGCCGGACGCACGGGGTTCACGCCGAGCCGCTCACGTTTGGGCTCAAGCTGGCCGGCTGGGCGTTCGAGCTCGACCGCGACCGGGCAAGGCTCGAGCGGGCGCTCGAGGGCATGCGCGTCGGGAAGCTCTCGGGAGCCGTCGGAACCTACTCCGCGACCGACCCGGAGGTCGAACGGGCGGCGTGCGAGCGACTCGGCCTCGAACCCGCGCCGGTCTCGACCCAGATCCTCCAGCGCGACCGTCATGCCGAGCTCCTGTCGGCACTGGCGGTCGTCGCGGCCTCGCTCGAGAAATTCGCACTGGAGATCCGACACCTTGCGCGGACTGAGGTCGGAGAAGTTCAAGAGCCTTTTGGCCGTGGTCAAAAAGGGTCGTCGGCGATGCCGCACAAGCGCAACCCCGTGGTCGCAGAGAGGATCTGCGGCCTCGCGAGAATTGTTCGCGCCGCGGCGACCGTCGGCCTCGAGAACGTCGCACTCTGGCACGAGCGGGACATCTCGCACTCATCGGCGGAGCGCGTCGTCATCCCGGACGCGTTTCTCGCGCTCGACTACATGCTCGACCGCTTCGCATGGCTGATCGAGGGCCTCGTCGTCCGGCCGGAGCGGATGCGCCGGAATCTCGAGTCGAGCCACGCGCTCTTCTTCAGCCAGCGGCTGCTGCTCGCCCTCGTCGAGTCCGGTCTCGAACGGGCGGAGGCTTACCGGCTCGTCCAGCGGCACGCGCTTCGCGCCTGGGACGAGGAACAGGACTTCCGCGAGCTCGTGCGAGCTGATCGCGACCTCGCCGGCCGCGTCGACCTCGACACCGTCTTCGATCTCAGCGCCTACACCCGACACATCGACACGGTCTTCGAGCGACTACGCGCACTCGTGCGGAAGGAGGAAACGGTTCATGCCTGAAGCGGCTCACGTCGGCAGCGGCAAGGTCCGGGAGCTCTACGCGCTCGACGACGAGCGCCTCCTGCTCGTCGCCAGCGACAGGATCTCGACCTTCGACGTCGTTCTCCCCACGGAGATCCCCGACAAGGGCCGCGTGCTCACTGGCCTGTCCGCCTTCTGGTTCGCACGGACGAGCTCGATCGTCTCGAATCACTTGCTCGGCCTGCGCGAGGACGGCCGCTCGACCGAATGCCGTCGGCTCGAGATGCTCCCGCTGGAGTGCGTCGTCCGCGGCTACATCACCGGCTCCGGCTGGAAGGACTACCAGGCGACGGGCGCGACCTCGGGCCACGTCCTGCCGGCAGGCCTTCGCGAGTCCGACCGGCTCCCGGAGCCGATCTTCACGCCGTCGACGAAGGCGGCCGAGGGGCACGACGAGAACATCGACCTCGCCCGAGCCGCCGAGCTCGTCGGAGCAGAACGCCTCGAGGAGGTGACGCGGGTATCGCTCGACCTCTACCGGTTCGCGGCGAAGTATGCGCTCGAGCGAGGCATCATCATCGCCGACACGAAGTTCGAGCTCGGGCTCGACGACGACGGCACGCTGGTGCTCGCCGACGAGGCGTTCACGCCAGATTCGTCCCGCTTCTGGCCAGCCGGTCAGTACGAGCCGGGCGGGCCACAACCGTCGTTCGACAAGCAGTTCGTGCGCGACTACTGCGAATCGCTCGGCTGGGACAAGACGTATCCCGGGCCGGAGCTTCCCGAGGACGTAGTGGCCGGTACTCACGACCGCTACATCGAGGCATTCGAACGCCTGACCGAGCGCCCGTTCGCCGCATACGCCGCCGATCCGGAGTCGGTGCTGGCATGAAAGCGACCGTCCTCGTCCGTCCGAAGCCCGGGATCCTCGATCCGCAAGGCGAGGCGGTCCAGGGCTCTCTGCAGCAACTCGGGTTCGCCGTCGAGGGTGCACGCGTCGGTCGCGTCGTCGACCTCGAGCTCCGCGACGGCGACCGGGACCAAGTTCGCGCGGAGCTCGAGCGCATGTGCGAGCAGCTGCTCGCGAACCCCCTGATCGAGTCCTACGAGATCGAGCTCGCCGAGGAAGCATGAGCGCGAACGAGGCCAGGCCGAGGGTCGCGGTCGTCACGTTCCCCGGCTCGAACGACGACGGAGACGCGGCACGCGCGCTCGCGCGGCTCGGTGCGGAGGCCGTGCCGGTCTGGCACGCCGAGCCCGAGCTGCCGGACGTCCGCGCGGTCGTCCTCCCTGGCGGTTTCTCCTACGGGGACTACCTCCGCGCCGGTGCGCTGGCCCGGTTCGCGCCCGTGATGGCGAGCGTGAGGCGATTCGCGGCCGAGGGCGGCCTCGTTCTCGGGATCTGCAACGGCTTTCAGGTCCTCTGCGAAGCCGGCCTGTTACCCGGAGTTCTCCGCCCCAACAAGTCGTTGAATTTCGTCTGCCGCGACGTCCTGCTCTCCGTCGAGCGCACCGACACGCCGTTCACGTCTCGCTGCGAGCCCCGGCAGCACCTGACGATTCCGGTCAAGCATGGCGAGGGCTGCTTCTTCGCCGACGCAGCTCTGGTCTCCGAGCTCGAGGCCTCGGGCCAAGTCGTGCTCCGCTACGAGGGTGAGAGCCCGAACGGATCGGTGGCACGCATCGCCGGCGTTCTCAATGCCGAGGGCAACGTCATGGGTCTGATGCCGCACCCCGAGCACGCGGTCGACCCCCTCACGAGCTCGACCGACGGAGCGCTCGTGCTCGGTTCGCTCGTCGATGCAACCCAGCGGCTCGCCGCAGAGGCCGTCGCGGTCTAAGCCTCAGTCGCTACCCAGCCGCAACACCTCCGCCAGGTCCGCGTGCTCGGCGAGCCCCGCTCGCAGTCGCTCGAGATCGCGTAGCCGCAGCGTGACCGGGCCGCGCCGCGTCGTTCCGCCGCTCGAGTACGCGAAGCGAACGAGCCGCTCGCCCCGCGCGGTCTCGAGCAGCTGTACCACCGAGACGAACCGCTTGTCGCCGGCTCGTTGTGGCAGCGTCAGCTCGTCGACGAGCGTCGCCGTGCCCCACGGCGTCGCCGCCTTGGTGGCTCCGTTCGCGTCCATGCGAGCACCGTAGAGAGAATGCTGTGACGCGTTGTGACGCCTTCGCGCCGTCTTCGTGACAACCGGGCGCCGCGCCGCGCCGCTCTAGTCGCCGCCGAGGCCGAGGATCTTCGCGCGGACCTGCGCGATCTCGTCCTCGCTCATGCCGGTGTCCCGGGCCGTCTTCTCGACCAGCGCCCAGTTCTCGGCAAGGAAGCGTTGCGTGCCCGCGCGAGAGGCGAGGCCCTCGGCGCCCGAAGAGCGCGTCTGCCTCCGTGCCCGCCCGACGAGCAGGATCCCGACGACCGAGACGACAGCCGTCACGAGCATGATCACGAGCACGCCGCCGGACTGGCTCACAGTAGCTCTCCTATCGGCAACGGCGGCCGGTTCCGCGAGGTCGAATTCTCATCCGATTCTCACGGACGGGCGCTACGCTCGCCGACGTGAACGACACGCCCTTCACCCGGAAGTCGGTGCTTCGTCTCGCCGGTCTCGCGGCCGCGGGCCTCGGCATGGGTGCCTGGAAGGCTCGCGATGCCGACGGCGGCGGCCCGGCCGCGGTCGAATCCGGCGCCGTGTCCTGCGTGCTGACGCCGGAGATGACCGAGGGCCCCTACTACATCGCCGGCGAAAGGGTCCGCCGGAACATCACCGCCGGTCATCCCGGGACACCGCTCCTTCTTCGCCTCGCCGTCGTCGACGCCTCGACCTGCAAGCCGATCAAAGGCGCAGCAGTCGACGTCTGGCACGCGGATGCGGCCGGCAACTACTCGGGCTTCGGCGCCGGGCGCGCGAGCCGGACATTCATGCGCGGGATCCAGAAGACGAATGCGAACGGAATCGCGACCTTTCTGACCGTCTACCCGGGCTGGTACCAGGGGCGGACCGTCCACATCCACGTGAAGGTGCACGTGAGCGGCAGCGTCGTGCATACGGGTCAGTTGTTCTTCCCCGATGCGCTGACCGATCGCGTCTACCGCAAGGCCCCCTACAACAAGCGGCCTAACAGGACGACGCGGAACGCCAACGATTCGATCTTCGTCAACGGCGGCCGAAAGTCGATGCTCGCCCTGAGTCGCCGGCGCGCCGGCGGCTACCTCGGCAAGATCACGATGGGCGTGCACCGCTCATGATGAGTCGGCCTCAAGCGGCGTAATCAGCATCCAAGTCGGCCCGCGTTTGCGAGGCCGATTCCCGGGGCATCAGGTCTAGCATCGTGCCGCGGCGGATCGTGCTCCTCGGCGCCGGCCTCGTCCTCGCGGGCACGCTGGCCGCGCTCGCCCCGGCGGGTGGTTCGACCTACTCGTGGCACCTGACGCCGACCGGGTCGGACGCGCGACTCCGCGGCCTCGCCGCCGTCAGCAGCGATGTCGCCTGGGCGAGCGGAAGCGCCGGAACCGTGCTCCGGACGACGGACCGCGGCGCGACCTGGTCGCAGGTCGGGCCGCCTGGCACGCAGGATCTGCAGTTCCGCGACATCGAGGCCTTCGACGCAAACCGCGCCGTCATCCTCTCGATCGGCTCAACCACTGACGCCTTCCGGATCTACGTCACCTCCGACGGAGGGCGCACCTGGGCGCTCACGTTCGTGAACACGGATCCGAGCGCGTTCTATGACTGCATGACGTTCTTCGACGAGAAGCGAGGCCTTGCGCTGTCGGATCCGCCCGATGGCCAGAAGTTCCGGATCATCGCCACGAACGACGGAGGCCGTAGCTGGCACGTTGTCGATCCGGCCGGCATGCCGCCGGCGCTCCCCGGCGAATTCGCGTTCGCCGCGAGCGGGCAATGCCTCACGTCGAAGGCTCATACGGCGTGGTTCGGAACCGGCGGCGGAGCGCAGGCCCGCGTCTTCCGGTCTGGCGACCGTGGCCAGACGTGGACGGTCAGCCCGACCCCGATCGCGAGTGGGCCGACCTCGGGCATCTTCGCGCTCGCGTTCAAAGACGAGAACCACGGACTCGCAGTCGGCGGAGACTTCCTCGCGCCGACGGCGTCGCCGGACAACTTCGCGAAGACGGGTGACAGCGGCCGCAGCTGGGCGCTCGTTCCGGGCGCGCCGGCTGAGTATCGCTCGGGCGCGACGTGGGTCGACGGCCACACGGCACTCGCGGTCGGTCCGTCGGGCAGTGACGTCAGCACTGACCACGGCACCACCTGGACCCGGTTCGACAGCGGCAGCTTCGATACGGTCGACTGCGCCACGCCGAACGCCTGTTGGGCCTCGGGCGAACAGGGGCGCGTGGCCTACCTGGTCAAGAGCCACTAGGCGCGGCCGTTTTACATCCCGAGCGCCGAAACGCGCTTGACTAGGACGCCTCAGAGTCCTCGGAGGAGAGGAGGCAGGCATGAAGCGTCTGCGCGTCAAGCTCGCGCTGGCGATGGTCGCTGCCGGCGCACTCGCGATCGCAATCGCGGCGGTCGCAGTCGCGGGCGGAGGACACGGCATCCGCGCGAAGCTGACCGGGTACCAGGAGACGCCCGCGCTTTCGACGCCAGGGGTTGGAAAGTTCCGCGCGTCGATCAATCGCGCGGGCAACGAGATCCGCTACCGGCTGACCTACAGTGGTCTCGAATCGCCGGTAACACAGTCCCACATCCACTTCGAGAACAGGACGAACGCCGGCCCGATCGTCGTCTTCCTGTGCACGAATCTCGGCAACGGGCCGGCGGGCACGCAACCTTGTCCCGCGAACGGCGGAACGATCACCGGCACCATCAGGCCCGCCGATGTCGGCAACGGCGCGGCCGCGCAAGGGCTCGCCGCCGGCGAGTTCGGCGAGCTTGTTCGAGCGATTCGTGCCGGCGCGACGTATGTGAACGTTCACTCCACCGGGCGGCCGGCCGGCGAGATCCGCGCGCAGCTCGAAGGCAAGAAACACAACGACGACGAGGAGTGAGGCCGGCGCGATCCGGCGCAACAGGAGCGTTCAGAGCCCCGGGTCGAGAGCTCGGGGCTCTCGCTCCATCCCCTCCCTAGGAGGTAGCGGTGATCGAGACGCCGCCGCGTGCTTTCTGCTTCAAGGTCACGCTCACCTCGCCCTGCGGAAGCTCGAGCGCCTCGGCGACGTCGTCTCGGATTGTGACGGCGAGCGCCTCGCAGAAATGCGGCTCGTTGCGGAATCCGACCAGGTAGAGCTTGAGTGACTTCGATTCGAGGCAGAGAGCCCCGGGCCGGTACTCGATCGTCGCGACGTACAGGTCGGGCTGCCCGGTGAGCGGGCACACGGCTCCCAGCTCATCGCTGGTCATCTCGACGTGCGAGACGCCCGGGTTGGGGAATGTCTCCAGCCCGGCGTAGTGCTCAGAGCCGGGATCGCCGAGCGCCGCGAATTCGCCTGAGCGCGAGTCCATCGCCCGTACTGTAGGCACATGACGCACGACCTCGGTGACGGTGGTCGACTCGTTCGGCGCGTGTATCTGGCCGGGCCGCCGTATGCCGACGAGTATCGGAAGCGCGCCGCGGCGCTCGTTCAACGCACCGGCTGGGACCCCGTCGATCCGATGCGGCGCGACTTCCGGGGGCGAACGCAGGGTCGGGAGGCGGAGATCGTCGAGGGCGACCTCGCCGAGATCGAGTCATGTGACGCCGTTTTGGCCGCCTTCACGTCGCCGGACGAGGGCACAGCGATGGAAGCCTGGTACGCCCACAGCCTTGGCAAGCGCGTCATCGCGTACACCGGCGGAACGCCGCCGCATCCGTGGACCGTCTACGTC
>DASQWX010000025.1:0-3149 GCA_035640035.1 Gaiellaceae bacterium | reverse complement strand
CCGACGCGTCACCAGCTGTTCGTCACGGAGGCGGTGGACGGCGTGCGCTCCGATCTGCCGATCGTTCGCATCATCGACGCGGCGGTCTACGTGCGGCCGTGTGACGGCGGATTCCTGTGGGGCGGCTACGAGGACGATCCGCGGCAGTTCGACATGGACGCGCTCGGTGCGAGCTTCGACATCGGCGACACACCGCTCGACGCGGACGTTCTCCGAGCCCTCGCCGAGCAGGTGAAGGAGCAGCTTCCGATCCTCTCGGAAGCCGGGATTCGGGAGCATCGCGGCGGGATTCCGACGATGACGGCCGACCGCCAGCACATCGTCGGCCCGGTGCCCGGCGCGCGCGGCTTCTTCGTCGCGGGCGGCTGCAACGTCGGCGGACTCTCGGTCTCGCCGGCGATCGGAGAGGCGCTCGCGGACTGGATCGTCAACGGTGCGCCGCCGCTCGATCTCACGCCGTTCGCGATCACCCGGTTCGGCGGCGACGCGTGGGACGAGGAACGGCTACGGCAAGAGACGGCGTGGCAGTATCGGCACTTCTATGAACCTGTGTGACGCGCCGTGAACGGCGACGAGTTCTACGTCGACTCGCCGCTCGTGCGGGACTTCATCTCGGAAGTGCGCGACGTGCTCGCGAAGCGGCGCGCCCCGGAGGACGCGTGTGCGCTCATCCGGCCGCACTTCGCGGAGCTCCTGGCCGCCGACGGCTGGCTGCCCGAGCGCTTCCAGGAGCCGGCGGCGGAGAGCGGGATGGGCGGCGGCATCGGCCAGTGGCTCCTCTACCGCGCGGCGGACGGATCGCTGTCGCTCTTCTCGCTCGTCGTGCCGCCCGGTTCGGAGACGCCCATCCACGACCACCTCGCCTGGGGTCTCGTCGGCCTCTACCGCGGGACCCAGGACGAGGAGATCTATGTCCAGCGCAACGGAACGCTGGAGCGCGTCGAGCAGCGGGCGCTCCGACCGGGCGACTTCTACGTCCTGATCCCGCCCCGGGACGACATCCACCGCGTCCGCACGACGTCGCCCGAGACGTCGGTCTCGATCCACCTGCTCACGAACGACACCGGCTGCATCTGGCGCCACGCCTACGACGCCGAGTCAGGCGAGGCGAGGCCGTTCCGCTCGGGCTACGTCAACGTCCCGTGCGAGGAGTCGTAGCGGATTAGCATCGAGCGTCCCCCACGAGAGGAGAGCGATGCTCAAGGAGTTCCGCGATTTCCTGTTCCGAGGCAACATCATCGAGCTTGCAGTCGCCTTCGTCATGGGCGTGGCGTTCGCCGCGGTGGTCAACTCGCTGGTGAACAACCTGGTCACGCCGGTGATCGCGATGATCATCGGCAGACCGGACTTCAGCAATCTGACCTTCACGATCAACGATGCCGTCTACCGCTACGGGGCCTTTCTGACCGACGTGATCAAGTTCGTCGCGATCGCGGCCGCCGTGTTCTTCTTCATCGTCAAGCCCGTGAATGCCCTGATCGCCCGCTTCCGCTCCCCGGTCGAAGAGGGGATGCCGGACGAGGAGAGACGGCACCAGGAGCTGCTTGCTGCCCTTGGCCAGCTCGGCCGGTAAGGAACTGTCCCCGAACGGGGACTGTCCCCGCAGCCGCTCCGACGTTGCAACCCGTTTCAGGGACAGTCTCCTCCGGGGACAGTCCCTACTCGGTCCATGGGGGGAGCTCGAGCGCTCGCTCGTAGGCGGCGCGGTCGTGGACCGGCTCGCCGTGGGAGACGATCACGTGCTCGAACGGAAGCTCGAGGAGCTTGTGTAAGGCCGGGAGCGCACGCTCCTCGTGGGCGGGGCTTTCCCAGACCCTCAGCTCGCCTTCCGGCGCGGTCAGCGCATCTGCGAAGACCAGCGCACGCTGCTCCGGCAGCCAGAGCGGCGTCTCGTTCCGGCCTCGGCCGTCGTAGAGGGCGACGAGGCCGCCGGGGAGCTCGGTGCCCGGCTCGATCGGCTCCAGCTCGGTCTCAGGGATGTCCGTACGCCAGAAGAGCCACGGGCCGAAGGCCTGCGCGTCGTAGCGGCGGACGAAGACGTCGACGTCGCGGACGTGATCGGGCTTGAGGACGACGACGAGCGTCGGCGGCCGCGCGTCGAGCCGGGACCAGATCTCGGACGCCTCGGGCGGCGGCGCGAGCGCGTCGAGCAGCGCCACCTCGCCTCCAGACTCGACGCAGGTCGACGTGACCGTCTCCCGCCACGCGAGACCAGGCTTCCAAGCGGGATGCCTCAGCCGCCAGATCCACAGGCCCGGAGCGACGTCGACTACCACTCGACCGCGACCAGCTGCCGGAGCTGGCCCTCGACCTGCGACGCCAGCGCCCTGACCTCGTCTGCCTCGCGAAGCAGCTCGTCGGTCGTCCGGGTGAGCGCGCGGAGGAGCTCGCGCCGTTCGATCGACCGGACCAGGGTGTCCTCGAACCGAGCCAGGACGTCCTCGGGTAGATCGTGGTATCCGCGGGCGTAGGCGGTCTCGAGGCCGCGGCGGCGGCACGCGAGCGCCAGCGCGTGATCCCGCATCTCGTTGATCCAGTACTGCGCTTGCCACAGGCGGTCGCGCTCGATGCAGAACCTGGTGCGCACCGCGTGATGGACGCTCAGGCCGAAGAGGTTCTGCGCAGAGGGCTGCTCGAGCCAGGGCCGCTCGGCCGCGGCGCCGAAGAGGAGGGTGAAGTTCGGTCCGAGGGCGCCGAACTGCGACGCCGGCGCGAACGAGAGGTCGACCTGGAGGTAGCCCGGGAAGAGGAAGACGCGGTAGAGCGCCGGGCCGCGCGGAAGGTCGAACAGGTGCACCGCGTCGAACTCGCGTTGGAGCGTGTCGGTCCAGTCGGCGATGACCCCGTCGACCGGAGTGCCGTCCGCGATTCCGAAGCCGAGGTCGAGGTCGGACCATTGATCCCCCGACCCCTTGGCCAGGGATCCGATTGCCGCCGCCGCGACGACGCGCTGATCCGCGTCCGCCAGCGCCAACACTCGGTCACGAATGCGGTCGCGTTCCTCGACCGTGAACATCGTCGCGCACATCATCTTCTAAGGTTGCACCGATGGCGACCGAACAAATCCAGGACGCGGCGGCCGTCCGCGCCGGGCGCGAGCGCTACGTGACGCGCGGCGTCGCGACCACGGACATGACGGTTGCCCGGGC
>DASQWX010000024.1:0-3501 GCA_035640035.1 Gaiellaceae bacterium | reverse complement strand
CCCGAGTTCGCGGAGCTCGACGCCGAGCGCGAGGTCGTGCTCGAGGAGATCGCGATGTACGAGGATCAGCCGCAGGAGCTTGTCCACGACCTGATCCAGGAGGCCACCTTCGGCTCGCATCCGCTCGGGAGGCCGGTGATCGGCACTGCCCGGGTGATCTCTTCGCTCGGCCGCCGGGCGATCACCTCCTACCACCGGGCCATGTACTTCCCGGCCAACGTCGTCGTCGCCGCAGCCGGCAACGTCAAGCACGAGACGCTCCTCAGGCTTCTGAACCGCGCCCAGATGAAGGCGCTCAACTCGTCGCAGGCCAAGAGCCCACGCGTCCGGCGCCCGCTCGTCAAGGCGCCGCCGCCCGGGCTTCGCTTCCAGCGCAAGGACACCGAGCAGTACCACGTCTGCCTCGCCGCTCCCGGAATCTCGCGCTCGGACCGGCGCCGGTTCGCGGCCTCACTGCTGGACGGGATCCTCGGGGGCTCCGCCTCGTCGCGCCTGTTCCAGGAGATCCGCGAGAAGCGCGGGATGGCCTACGCCGTCTACAGCTTCGCGTCGCAGTACACCGACACCGGGCAGATAGGGGTCTACATCGGCACGCGCGAGGAGAACCTGCGGGACTGCCTCGAGATCACGCGGGAGCAGATCGCGGACGTCGCGGCGGGCAACCTGCGGCCTGACGAGCTCGAGCGCGCGAAGGAGAACCTCAAGGGCCGGATCATGCTCTCCATGGAGTCGACCTCGAACCGGATGAGCAGGCTCGGCAAATCCTTGATCACGGACACGGAGCTGCTCTCGATCGAGCGGATCATCGCCGAGATCGAGGCCGTCGAGGCGGAGGAGCTGGCCGAGCTCGCGGGGGTCCTGCTGGCGCCGGAGAAGCTCTCCGCGGCGGGAATCGGGCCGAGCGAGAAGCGCTTCCTCGCGGCCGTCGAGCGCGTCAACCCGGAGCTCGCGAAGGCCGCGTGAACCTCGTTTTCTTCGGGCACCGTGGCAAGGTCGGCTCGGTGCTCGTGCCGGCGCTCGAGGCGGCCGGGCACGACGTGCGCGGCATCGGGCGTGGCGAAGAGGCCGAGCTGGACGGGGCGGACGTCGCGATCGACTTCACCCAGCCCGGCGCGGCTGCCGGGAACATGCGGCGCGCGCTCGGGCAGGACGTTCCGGCGGTGGTGGGAACGAGCGGCCTGGCCCCCGAGGAACTCGAAGAGCTGGACGCGCTCTCGCGACACCGGTCTCTGCAGCTGCTCGTCGTCCCGAACTTCGCGATCGGTGCGGTGCTGATGATGCGGTTCGCCGAGGCGGCGTCCGAACACCTTCCGCGAGCCGAGATCGTCGAGCTCCACCACGAGACGAAGAAGGACGCGCCCTCCGGCACGGCCCGCGCAACCGCCGAGCGTCTGCCGGGGGAGCCGGCGATTCACTCGATCAGGCTCCCGGGGCTCGTGGCGCACCAGGAAGTGCTGCTGGGCGGCTCCGGTCAGCTGCTCACGATCCGTCACGACACGCTTTCGCGCGAGGCGTTCGTTCCTGGGGTATTGCTCGCGGTCGAGAAGCTGCGGACGCTCGCACCGGGCCTGACGGTCGGGCTCGACGCGGTCCTGTGAGCCGGCGCTGCCACGTCGTCTATGCGATCGCTCCAGAGGGCGTCTCAGCCCGCGAGGCGAACGATCTGCTGAACGAGTACGTCGAGGACCGAAGGCGCGGGATCTCGGTCCTCCACGACCACTTCACCGGCAAGCCTCACGGCGTGATCGCGGTCTGGGACGTGTGCGACGAAGCCGAGGAGGCGCTTTTGAACGACCCCGGGCCGCTCGCGGGATGGGACCTCCGCTCGCACGCGCTCACGTTTGCCCTGACGGCGGTCGGGTTCGCTGCGCAGATCGATTTCTCGCTCGAGCACTACGCGGACACGTCGCTCGCGCAGCTCGAGGTCGAGGAGGGAGACGACCCTCGCTACTGGTGGCAGAAGCGGTGACGATCGAGCACGTGCGCGAGGAGACGCTCGCCGAGCTCCTGCCGCTCGTCCGCGGCTACTGCGACTTCTACAAGGTCTCGCCCTCGGACGAGCAGCTGCTCCAGCTGTCGCGCGCGCTCCTCGCCGACCCGGAAGGCGAAGGGGTCCAGCTGCTCGCCCGCGACGACGAAGGCCGGGCGGTGGGGTTCGCGACGATCTACTGGAGCTGGGCGACGACGAGCGCCCAGCGGATCGGAGTCATGAACGACCTCTTCGTCGCGCCGGAGGCGCGCGGGACCGGGCTCGCGGAGGCGCTGATCGAGGCCTGCCGGGCCGAGTGTGCAGCCCGGGGTGCCGGCAAGCTGACCTGGCAGACCGCGCTCGACAACGAGCGCGCGATGAAGGTCTACGACCGCGTCGGCGGCAGGCGGGAGCAGTGGCTCGATTACTGGCTCCCGGTCGAGCCGCGCGGCTAGTCGAGCGCTTTCGCGAACCTCCGGCCCGTTTCTTCGAAGCCGAGCCTTCGATAAAAGCGGTGCGCTTCCCCGCGGCGCTCGGCCGTGGTCAGGAAGAGGATGACGCAGCCGCGGCGGCGTGCCTCCCGTTCGGCCGCTTCCATCAGCGTCGCACCGATGCCCTTCCCGCGAAGCCGCTCCTCGACGACGATCTCGCTGATCTTCCCGACCGGACCGTCGTGCTCGAGCGATTCGGAGACGTGGAGGCCGACGAGGCCCACGATCTCACCGTCTCGCTCGGCGAGCCAGGTCTCGTCGGCGTTGGATGCAGCGAGCCGCTCGAGCCGGCGACGGACGGCAGCGGCCCTCGCGGGATAGCCGAGCTGGCCGAGAAGCTCCGAAATCCGGTCCGCATCATCGGGCGTGGCATGCCGGAGGGTCATGGGAGGGAATGTACGGTGGAGGAGTAACATCACTTACGTGCTCGGCGAGGTGATCACGGCCAGCGTGACGCCGTTCGATCGCGACGGCGCCGTCGACTACGACCGCTACCGCGAACTCTGTACATACCTCGTCGACAACGGCTCCGACGGCATCCTCGTCACCGGCACGACCGGTGAGTCGCCGACGCTCTCGGACGACGAGCGACTGGAGTTGCTCCGAACGGCGATCGACGCCGTCGGCGACCGCGCGACGATCATGGCCGGCACCGGCACGTACTCGACGGCCCATTCGGTTCACCTGACGGAACAGGCCCACGAGGCCGGCGCCGACGCCTTCCTCGTTGTCACGCCGTACTACAACAAGCCGCCGCCGCGGGGGATCGTCGAGCACTTCAAGGCGATCTCCGCCGTGAGCGACCGGCCGGTGGTGGTCTACAACATCCCGGCCAGGGTCGTCATCAATATCGAGCCGGAGACGATGGCGGAGCTCGCCGAGATCCCGAGCGTCACGGCGGTCAAGCAGGCGAACGCCGATCTCGAGCAGGCGAAGCGCATTGTCGAGCTCGGCCTCGACCTCTACGCCGGCGACGACAACATCATCTACCCGTTCCTCGAGCTCGGCGGCCGGGGTGGGGTCTGCGTCCACACGCACGTC
>DASQWX010000023.1:0-8737 GCA_035640035.1 Gaiellaceae bacterium | reverse complement strand
CGCCGAGAGCGTCGAGGATCGCAGCCGCGATACGTGGATCGGGCGAACGCGTCGCAGCGTACGTCAGGCCTATCTCGTCATATACCGCACCGCCCGACCCTGCGTAGCGCGTTTTCGGCCGCACGACCGCCATTCTCCCGTTCTTCGTCGTGCCACGGATGGCGATCCCGCTAGATCGGGTACCGGCGCGGAGCGTCCTGCACAGTGATCCACCGGAGCTCGGTGAACTCCTCGAGCGCAGCCTTGCCGCCGAAGCGTCCCCAGCCGCTGTCCTTGACGCCCCCGAAGGGCATCGGCGGCTCGTCATTGACGGTCGCGTCGTTGATGTGGCACATCCCGGTCTCCAGCCGTGCGGCGACGGCCAACGCGGCGTCGACGTCACGGCTGAACACAGCAGATGCAAGGCCGTATTGCGTGTCGTTGGCGACGCGGACGGCTTCGTCGACGCCGTCCACGGGGACGATCGCGACGATCGGGCCGAACGACTCCTCCGAGTAGACGAGCATCTCGGGCGTGACGTCCATCAGCACGGTCGGCTCGAAGTAGAGGCCCTTGGCCTTCCCGCCTGTGATCGCCTTCGCTCCCTTGGCGACTGCGTCCTCGAACAACCTGGTCATACGCTCGACTGCGTTCTCGTTCACCAGCGGACCGAGTTGCGTATCGGGCTCACGCGGGTCGCCGACCTTCAGCGACGCCGCTCGCTTGCCCAGCTTGTGGGCGAACTCCTCGGCCACGGAGCGATCGATCACGATTCGCTCGGTGGACATGCAGATCTGTCCCTGGTGCATGAACGAGCCGAAATTCGCGGCCGCAACCGCGAGGTCGATGTCGGCGTTGGCCAGGACCACGAGCGGTGCCTTGCCGCCGAGCTCGAGCAGCACGCGTTTCAGGTGGCGGGCAGCCTTCTCGGCCACGATTCGTCCGACCCGCGTGGAGCCTGTAAAGCTGATCCGCCGCACCGCCGGATGGGCGATGAGCTCCTCGACGACCTCCGCGGTGTCCTCTGGATCGTTGGTGACGAGATTGATTGCCCCCTCCGGAACACCGGCGTCCCTGAGCGCTTCCACGATCGCGCCGTGCGTGAGCGGGCACTGCTCGGACGCTTTCAGCACGACTGTGTTGCCGTAGGCAAGCGGCGCCGCCACAGCGCGGATGCCGAGTATCACCGGCGCGTTCCAGGGCGCGATCCCAACGACGACGCCGACCGGCTGCCGGACGGCCTTCGCCCGCTTGCCCGGAACGTGCGAAGGGATTTCCTGCTCGTCCGTCGGCGCATCGGTCTGGTTCGCGTAATACGCGAGCATCCCGGCGCCGAGCTCGACGTTGAACATGCCCCACCCGCGGGTCCCGTTCGTCTCGTCGGTGACGAGGGCGGCGATCTCGGCCTGGCGTTCCATCAGCAGCTCGGACGCGCCCTGAAGTAGGCGGCTTCGCTCGGCCGGTGCCGTCGACGACCACTCCGGGAAGGCCAGGGCGGCTGCCTCCACTGCGAGGCTAGCTGCGCCCTCTCCTCGGCTCAGAACACCGCCGCCCGCCTGCACGTGCACGGCGGTGAGCGTATTACTTCTTCGTCGTCGTTACCGGCAGGTTCGCGCAGCGCGGTTCGTGCTTCTTGGCGAGACGGAGGAGCAGGTCGTAGAGAGTCGCGCGTTCCTCGTCGGTGAGCGGATCGAGGAACACGGCCTCACTCTGGCGGGCGACCGCGCGCAGGCGGCCGAGCGCCTTCTTGCCCTCGGGAGTCAGGCTGACGAGATGCCGTCGCCGGTCCTCCGGGTCGCGCCGGCGCTCGACGAGACCGCGCTCTTCGAGCTCGTCGAGGAGGCCGACGAGCTGGCCGCGGTCGTAGCCCAGGGCGTCGGCGATCGACCCCTGCGTCTCGTGCGCCCCCTCGTCGAGCGCGATCAGGACCGCGTGGTGATAGGGGTGAAGGCCGGTTTGCTTGTAGGCCGCCATCGCCTGCTCTTTCGCCGCATAGCCGAGCCGCTTCAGCAGGAACGTCGCGGACGCGACGAGCTCCTCGGGGAGCCGCGCTACCGGAAGCGGAGTCGCGAGTTGCGGGGTTGTGACAGTCATGTGAAATAGAGTAGCGCGGACAATCGTTGTTCTGCTTTAATGTTGAACCTAACAACGATTGTGGAGGTCAACTGATGGGATTCCTTGGAAGGACCGAGCGGCGCTGGAGCGCACTTGCACTGATCGTGACGGCACAGTTCATGGTCATTCTCGACGTGGCGATCGTGAATGTTGCGTTGCCCTCGATCAAGTCGGACCTCGGTTTCTCCCAGACGAGCCTCCAGTGGGTGATCTCGGCGTACGCCATTCTTTTCGGTGGGACGCTTCTTCTCGGAGGCCGACTCGCCGACTTGCTGGGCCGTCGGCGGCTGTTCATCGGCGGTCTGGCGCTCTTCGCCGCGAGCTCGCTCCTGTGCGGGCTTGCGTGGTCCGAGGGATCCCTCATCGCATTTCGCGCGGTACAGGGGCTCGGCGGCGCTTTGCTGGCTCCTGCGGCGCTCTCGCTGCTGATGACGACATTCGCCGAAGGCCGTGAGCGCAATCTCGCGCTCGGCATCTACGGGGCCGCCTCGGGCAGCGGCGCCGCGGCCGGTGTGCTGCTCGGGGGCATCCTCACCTCGTACCTGAACTGGTCCTGGATCTTCTTCATCAACGTGCCCGTCGGCGTCGCGGCGATCCTGCTGACGCCGTTCCTCCTGCAGGAGAGCCGCGCGGACCTGGCGTACCGGCACTTCGACCTTCCCGGCGCCGCGTCGATCACCGCCGGGTTGATGCTGCTCGTGTACGCGACGACGCACGCGACGACCGACGGGTGGGGCTCGCCGACGACGCTCGCGCTCTTCGGCGGCGCCGCCGCGCTCGTGCTCGCCTTCGTAGGGATCGAGCTGCGCTCCCGCTCGCCTCTTCTTCCGCTGCGGATCTTCCGTCTCCGAACGCTCACGGCGGCGAACGCCTCAATGGCGATCGTCGGCGGGGTTGCCTTCTCTGAGTTCTTCCTGTTGACGCTCTATCTGCAAGACGTCCTGCACTACTCGGCGGTCGAGAGCGGCGTTGCGTTCCTCGGTTTCGCACTGGCGGTGGTCCTCGTCTCGAACATCGCTCAGCTCGTCGTTGGGCGTTTCGGCGTTCGGCCGACGCTGACGGCAGGGCTGTTGACGTCGGCCGTGTCGGTCGCCTGGTTGGCCCGGCTGCCGGTGGACGGGCACTACTTCTGGGACATCTTCCCGGGCTTCGTCCTCGGCGGCGCCGGAATGGGGCTCTCGTTCGTGCCGGTTACGATCGCCAGCCTGACGGGCGTCCAGCGGTCTGATGCGGGAGTCGCCTCCGGTCTCATCAACACCAGCCGACAGATCGGCGGCGCCATCGGAATCGCCTCGGTCAGCGCTATCGCCGCCACGTCGACGAGCAACTACGTGCACGCGCACACCGGCGTGACGCTGTCGAGCGGAGTCGCGCTCGACCACGGCTTCCAGACCGGGCTCTACGTGCTCACGGGGTTGCTCGTCGCCGGCGCGCTGATCGCGTTCACCCTGATCAGGCCCGCGCAGGCGGAGGTGGAGACGGTCGAGGAGGTCGTGGCGCTCGAGGAAGCCGCGTAAGGGGACCCTAGGAGCGCTCGGCCGTTCGCGCCACGCGCCGCCGTTTCAGCAGCCAGCGGCCGAGCTCGACCGCTCCGACCACCGCGAAGGCGATTCCGAGGGCGAGCAGAAGACCCTTCCACGGCGCATGCTCGAAGGCCCGGCCTCCGAAGTACCCCAAGAGCGAGGCGTAAAGAGCCCAGCTGAGGGCCGCGGCCGCGTCGAAGAGCAGGAAGCGCCGCCACCGAAACCGCAACGTCCCGGCGCTGAGGGTGACGGCCGTACGCCCGCCGGGGATGAAACGAGCGACGACGATCAGCTCGCCGCCCCGCTCGGAGAGTTGCTGTTCGGCCCACGCGATCCGCTTCTGCGCCTTTTCGCCGCTGAAAAAGCGCTCGGTCGCCCGGCGGCCGAAACGACGGCCGATCCAGTAGGCGGTGTTGTCGCCGCAGAAAGCACCGGCCGCAGCGGCTGGGATGAGCAGCCAGAGGCTGAGATCGCCTGCGCCCGCGACGACGCCGCCGGTTATGACGGAGGTCTCGCTCGGGACGACCGGGACGAGTGCATCGAGAAACGCCAGCAGGAAGACGATCGCGTATGCCCAGCCCGAGGCATCCGAGACGTAATGGGTCAGCTGGCTCACGGCGTCGCTGAAGCGGCGGCGGTCGCCACGTCGCGTGGGTAGGTGCGGAGGGCCGTGAAGAGGAAGTACGAACTGGCGCCGAGCGGCAGCAGCATGACGGCGAAGGTCCACTGGAGGCCCGAGCGGCCGCCGCCGAAGATGTAGTCGGAGACCGCTCCGAACAGGACCGGCGCAAAGGCCTGGGCCATTGTCCGAAGCAGCGTCCGGATTCCTTCGGCGCGGCCCCAGAGAAGCGGGACGACGATGTCGAGCCGCGCCGCGTCGACCGGCGGGTTCAGCGCGGCGAGCGCCATCGCGGCAAGCGCGATGTACGGCAAGGCCGAGAGGGCGCTGTGCGTGAAGATCGGCGGGATGAACGCCACCGTCGCGACCGTGGAGGCAATGACCGCGACGAGGATCCGGCCGTTGAGATAGCCGCGATGGAGGAAGGCATCGCCGAGCGCTCCGCCGGCGAGGACTCCGAGGACGCCGGCCGCGCCGATGAAGAGGAGGACGAACGTCCCCAGGACCTGGGCGATTCCGTACTGCTTCGTCACAAACTCGACGCCGAATGTCTGGACACCGGCAAGGAAGTAGTAGCCGCACGCGCTCGCCAGGATCAGCGCGACGTTCGTCCGAATGCTGAGGATGTACCGCGTGGCGTCGATCAGGTTCATGCGGCGCGGGTCCTCGCTGAGGATGAGCTCTGGATCCGGCTCGACGCCGCGCTCGCGCGCGATGCGCTGCGCGTCCGATCCGCCCGAGACGTCATCCTCGTCCATCTCGACCGGCGGTGGCGCCGTCGTCGAGACGAGCGGCTGAGTCCCGCCGCGAACCGGCTCAGGCAGGCGGAAGACGAGCAGAGCCAGCGCAAACGCCGGCAGCGCGAGGATCACGAAGGCCGCGCGCCACGACAGCGCTGCGATGCCGCCCGTGACCGCGAAGCCGATCGCTGCCCCGACGAGCTCGCCCGAGATGATGTAGCCGTAGATGCGCCCGCGCTCCGACGGGGCGAACCAGTCACCCACGAGCGAGGCGACGAACGGTCCCGCCGATGCCGTGACGCCGCCCAGGAAGACGCGCGCGAGTAGGAGGTGGCCGAAAGTCGGCACGCTCGCGCTCCAGATCATCGCCGCGCCCCAGAAGACGATCGCTATCCCGAGCATGCGTGTGCGGTGCACCCGATCGGCGAGGACGCCGAATGGAACGCTGGCTAGCGCCGCGATCAGCGACGTCACGGTCACGAGCAGCCCAACGTCCGTGTTGTTGATGTCCAGGTCGGCGCGGAGCTGCGTTGCCGCGGCTCCCACGGTCGCGGCGTCAGCGCTGCTCAGCCCGAGAACGGCGGCGAGGATGAGGATCACCCGCGTCCGCTCGGCCCCGCCGAGCGCGTGCGTGATCCGCCGGCCGCCGGCGCTGCCGAGCCGCGCCGCCGCGGCAGCCGCGGCGGACGCAACGACGCGCATGGTCGACCGTTCAGTCATCGCCGCGTCATTCTCGCCGCGTCGCCATCAGCCAGGTCCGCGGCATAAGAAGGGACTGTCCCCACAGGGACTGTCCCCGCAACCGCATCGGGCAACGCCACCGGTTTCAGGGACAGCCCCGTTCGGGGACAATGCCGCGCGGCCCGCGAAGTAGCGGCGGCGTAAAGAGGGACTGTCCCCACAGGGGACTGTCCCCGCAACCGCATCGGGAAACGCCACCGGTTTCACGGACAGCCCCGTTCGGGGACAGTCCCTAGGCTAGAGCCCTAGCGGCGATCATACGCCCGAGAAATGGCGACAATGGCTGATCTCAGAGAGCTTGCGTTGGCGATGCCGCAGGCGACCGAAGACGTGTCGGAGGACGGCCGCCCGGCCTATTCCGTCCACGGCAAGGTGTTCTGCTGCCACCGTCGCCGGAGGCGCGACGCGATCGACCCGGAGACCGGTGAGCGGCTCGACGACGTCTTGATGTTTCGCGTCGCCGACGAGGGCGTGAAGGAGCTCCTGCTCGGAGACGACCGCGACGTCTTCTTCACCACGCCGCATTTCGACGGCTATCCGGCCGTGCTGATCCGAATCCCGGATCTCGGACGGATCGACCGGGAGGAGCTCGCCGACCTCGTCGCGGAGGCCTGGCTGACGAAGGCGCAGAAGCGCGTCGCGAGAGCGTGGCTCGCAGAGAACGCAGTCAAGGGCGGTTAGCCGCGCAGCAAGTCGCGGCGTCCCCGGAGGGCCTGAAGGACCGTCTCGATGTCCTCCGCCGTGTTGTAGCAGTGCGGCGAGATGCGGAGGTTCCCGTCGCGAGACGACGTCACGATTCCCTGCTCGCCGAGCGCGGCGACCAGCTGCTCCGCGTCGGTCGACGCGATGCACGTGAGGGCTCCGCGGCGCTCCCACGCGCGCGGCGTCACCACGACGCCGCCGAGGTCGTCGACGCCCTCGAGCAGCAGCTCGGTGAGGCCGCGCACGTGCCGCTCGGTCTCCTCGATCCCGATCTCCCGCATCAGCTCGATGCCCGCGATCGCGGCGTAGATCGCGGGTACGGGGGGCGTGCCGGCTTCGAAGCGCCGCGCCGACGAGGCGGGTGAATAGTCGCGGATGTCCATCTCGAAGATGTCGCGGTCGGCGAACCAACCCGTTGCGGTGGGGTGCAGCTGCTCGACCAGCCCTCGTCGGCAGTAGAAGAAGGCGAGCCCCGCCGAGCCGAGCAGGTACTTGAGCGCTCCGGCGGCGAGGAAGTCGCAGTCGAGTGCCCGGACGTCGACCGGCAGGGAACCGACGCTTTGATAGGCGTCCAGGAGCAGCAACGCGCCGCGCTCGTGGGCCAGGGCGGCAACCGCCTCGACGTCGATGCGCGCGCCGTTTCGAAAGCAGACGTGAGTGACGGCGACCAGGGCGGTGCGCTCGTCGATCGCTGCGTCGAAGTGCTCGAGGGGGATCGTTCCGTCGGCCGCGGCCGGGACGTGTTCGATACGCGCGCCGCGCCGCTCCTGGGCGTGCGAGATCTGGCCGATCGTCGGAAACTCGAAGTCGCTGATGACGATCTTGTCCCGCCCGCCGTCGAAGGTGAACGCGCTCACCAGGGCGTCGACGCCCGCCGAGACGGAGGTCGTGATCGCGATCTCGTCCTCGGCGGCGTTGAGCAGGCCGGCGACGCTCGCCCTCGCGGCGTCGAGCTGGGCGACCCAGTACTCCCAGGGCGCCCCGTGCTCGTCCCAGTCGGAGAGGTAGCGCGCGTAGGCCTTGCGCACGGCGTCCGAGAGCGCTCCCTGTGAGCAGCTGTTGATGTAGGTCAGGCGCTCGAAGATCGGAAAGCGCGGCCGAACCTGCTCGGCGAGCGCATCGACGCTAACGGCCAAGGTACGCCTTCCGTAGCTCTTCGTGCTCGATCAGATCGGAGGCCGGCCCCGAGAGCACGATCCGCCCGGTCTGGAGCACGTAGCCGCGGTCGGCGATCGAAAGCGAGACGTTCGCGTTCTGCTCGACGACGAGAACGGCGACCCCAGACTCGTGCACGTCCTTGATGATCTCGAAGTTGCGCTCGACGAGGATCGGGGCCAGACCCATCGACGGCTCGTCCATCAGCAGCAGCTTGGGCCGCGACATCAGCGCCCGGCCCATCGCCACCATCTGCTGCTCGCCCCCGGACAACGTTCCGGCGAGCTGCTTGCGTCGCTCGTAGAGGAGCGGGAAGAGCGAGTAGACGCGGTCGAAGTCCTCCTTGTGGCCGCCGTTTCGCAGGTAGGCGCCCATCTCCAGGTTCTCCTGGACGGTCATCGGCCCGAAGAGGCGGCGGTTCTCGGGCACGATCGCCATCCCTTTGCCGATGCGGTAACTCGTCGTGCGGCCGACGACGTTCTCGCCGTCGAACCTGACGCTCCCACGGCGCGGGTGGACGATGCCGAGAATCGTCTTGAGCGTCGTCGACTTGCCGGACGCGTTGCCGCCGAGCAGGCAGACGAGCTCGCCCTCGGCCACCTCGAGCGACACCCTCTCCAGGATGTGGATCTGGCCGTAATAGGTGTCGACGTCCGTGAGCTCGAGCAGCATCAGACGGCCTTCTTCTCGGCCCGCGAGCCGAGATACGCCTCGATTACGAGCGGGTGCGTCGCCACCTCGACGAAGGAGCCTTCGGCGATCTTGACCCCGTGGTCGAGCGCCACCACGCGGTCCGAGATTCCCTCGACGACGTGCATGTCGTGCTCGATCACGAGGATCGTGTAGCCGGCGTCGTCGCGGAGGCGCCCGATCAGCTCGGTGACTTCGAGCGTCTCGTTCGGGTTCATTCCGGCTGCCGGCTCGTCGAGGAGGAGCAAGCGGGCGTTGGTCGCCATCGCGCGGGCGATCTCGAGCCGGCGCCTGTTCGCGTAGGACAGGCTGTACGCCGGCTGGTCGAAGCGGTAGCCCGCGAGGCGCTGGCCAAAGAACGCGAGCTTCTCCTCAGCGAGCGCCTGGATGCGCTTTTCCTCGCGACGTGCCCGCGGCAGCTGAAGCATGGACTCGAAGACGGTTGCCTTCGTGTGGCCGTACTCCGCCGCCAT
>DASQWX010000022.1:0-21650 GCA_035640035.1 Gaiellaceae bacterium | reverse complement strand
CCCCTCCCCGACGTCCCGGCCGGGGAGGTCGTGGCGTACTGCGGCTCTGGCATCACCGCGACCGTGCCGATTCACCGGCTCGCGCTCGCGGGGCGGGACGCGAAGCTCTACCCCGGCTCGTGGAGCGAATGGTCGAGCCGTGGATTACCGGCCGAAAGAAGCTAGGCGGTGGAGAACCCGGTCAGGTAGGGCTGCCAACCGTCCGGGATCTTCGGCGCGGCCAGCCGGATGAAGAGCACCGGCGCGGGAGCGCGCGGCTTGGCGCGGAGCTCCATCGCGACCTCGTGCGGGAGCCGGTTCCCCTTGCGCAGGTTGCACGGCGCACACGACGTGACCACGTTCTCCCAGACCGATTCGCCCCCGCGGCTCTTCGGCACGACGTGGTCGAGGGTCAGCCGCCCGCCGGAGCTGCCGCAGTAGACGCAGCGCCAGTCGTCCCGCGCGAACAGCGCCCGGCGGGAGATCTTCCGCTGCACCGTTCGGGGAACGCGGACGTACTGGACAAGCCTGATCACGTGCGGCCATGGGAACGTCGACGTCGCCGAGTGGAGCGCCCGATCGAGCTCCTCGATCACCTCCGCCTTGCCCTTGAACACGAGCACGTGCGCCCGCCGAACCGTCGTCACGTTCAGGGGCTCGTAGCTTGCGTTCAGCACCAATACTTGCTGCAAGACAGCCGAAAAGGTAGCAGCGCGATACGCGCGTACTACCTCGACATTGCCCTCTCTACCGCCTCTTCTTCCTCGGGCGAGAGCGCGATCGAGGCGCGGCCGTGCTCGAGCTCCTTCATGTAGATCCGCGCGTAGTCGCGTCCCTGGATCGCGCTGAGGACGATCCCACTGCGGGCCCCGTCGAGCAGCGCGACCGACGCGGACTGGTGGCCACCGGTCCCCGCGTAGGCGTCGTAGCGGACGATCGAGCTCTTCGACAGCGACTCGTCGACACGGCGGTCGACGCGCGCGAGCCCGGCCGCAATCTCGTCGACGGCGCGGTGGAGATCGTCGATTCGCGCCTGCAGGGAGACGGCGAAATCGACCAGATCGCCCGTGCCGCCGCCGAGCATCACCTGTTGGGACTTCCGGACACGCGAGAGCTGCCGCCACGCCAGAAACGCGGCCGTCAGCGCAAGGATCGCAACCGCCGCCGCTGCGATGGCAATCGCCGCAGCCGTCGTCGTGCTCACTGGGCCGGCAGCGAGAAGATCACCGGGTACGTCTCGGTGTTGTTCGAGAGGTTGTGCTCGTTCGGAACCGCCTTGACGTCGACCTTGATGCTCGTCGACTGTGAAGCCAGGAACGACGGAGCGAGCTCGATGTTCCGGAACGTGACCGGGACCTGCTCCTTCTGATTGATGAAGCGGATCGTCTGGCGCTTGACGATGGGCGTCGTCCCGGTCCCGCCCGTGATCGTCAGCGTGACGGGGATCTGGACCTCGGCCGAGTCACCCGAGTCCTCGACGGTCACCTGGAAGGCGAGGTTCGTGCTCGCGACCACCGGCTGCCGGGTCGACGTCGACAGCTCCGTTCCCCTCGGCAGCGCCTTCGTCGAGACGATGTTCGTCCCGTGCAACCCACCTGCGGTCGGCGAGACGCTGACGCCGCGCAGACGCGTGACGACGGCCCCGAGGGGCGTCGCGGTGAAGAAATCCTGGTTCTGGACAAAGTTCGAATCCGGGACCCGCACATCGCCGACGCCCTGATTTCGAAGCACCTGCTTCGACGGATCCCTGAAGCTGTCGTCCCAGACCACATCACTCGCGAGCAACCGCTGCGCCGGCACTTCGAGCTGCGCTCCCGCCTGGGCCGCGGCGAGGCTCTTCGTCTTGAGCACCTGCCTCAGCGCCTGGGCGAGGCCGACGATGCCGCTGTACCGGTACTGCAGCGCGTCGATCATCCGCGAATGCTCGTCACGCAGGCGGCCCGGCGGGTCGATGGCCCGGGCGGCGTCGGCGTCCTGCTGCTCGTCACGCGCGAGGCCCGACAGCCGACTCTGCAAGTCGGTCGCCTTCACGCCCGGCTGCGAGAGCAGGTTCGTCAACCGAACGCCGATCGAATGCGAGTTGGAGGCGATTTGCGACACCTTCGTCATGTAGTTCTCGTACTTCGCGTGCTTGCTCGAGGACTGGCAACCCTCGATCGCGTACACGAGCAAGACGACGATGACGATCGCGAAAGCGATCAACCCGACGAGCCTCAGCAGCGGGGTGAATCCCTGCGGGGTGCGCATGGGGGGACGCGGACCGCCGCGCGCCGGGGGACGTTCGGGTCGCGCCGCCTCCCGAGTCTCGGGCTCCTCGAAGAAGTCGAACTCGATGTCTGTGTCGCGCTCGGTCATCGCTTCGTGCAGGGAAAACTCGGTTGTCCACTGTAACCGCTTCCGCGGCGCGCAAGGTTTTGGGCCATCTTCGCCGAACGTGCGGGCGTGTCAGAAGCAGCCCTCGCCGTCGCCCCGAACGAGCTCGTCCTCGGCCGGTATCGACCCTTACAGCCGCTCGGCAGCGGGGGCTCCGGCTCGGTTTGGTTGGCTCGCGACGAGCCGACGGGCATCGAGGTCGCTCTCAAGATCGTCCCGCGGGAGGGGAAGGCCGCTTCCCGCGCCGAGCGTGAGGCCTCGGCGGCGGCGCGCCTGCGGCATCCCGGCTGCCAGCGCGCGTATGCACTCGCGCGAGATTCACGCCACGTCTACATCGCCTACGAGTATGTGCCAGGCAGGACGTTGCGCGAGGCGCTTCGTGCCGGCGCGGTCGACGACGCAGCGGCGCTCGAGGTCGCAGCGCAGATCTGCGAAGTACTCGCGCACGCACACGAGCACGGAATCGTCCACCGCGACGTGAAGCCCTCGAACGTCCTCCTTGCCGACGAGGACGAAGTCTCGATCCGTCTGCTCGACTTCGGGCTCGCCCGGATGGACGGCGAGGAAACGCTGACGGCCGCGGGCGACGTGCCGGGGACGCTCGCCTACATCCCGCCGGAGCGCCTCAAAGGGCAGGAATCAGGCGCTCCGGCGGACGTCTGGGCGGTCGGCGTGCTGTTGTGGGAAGCGCTCGCGGGCTGGCATCCCTTCTGGAAGGGCTCGCTCCTCGACACCGCCCGGCGGATCGAGTCGGGCGCGATCTCGCTCGGACGGGCCCGGCCGGATCTTCCCGGGCCGCTGATCGCGCTCGTCGACCGGGCTCTTTCGATCGAGCCGGCGAAGCGGCCGTCCGCAGCGCGGCTTGCGATCGCCCTGCGGGCCACGCGCCACCGCCGTGAGCGGCACGCCCGGACGTTCCCTCGGATCTCACTGCCCCCGGTCGGCCGTTTCGGTCCCGCCGCGGCCGCCGCGCTGTTCGCCGGCGCAACGGCGTCCGCGTTGCCGTTCTATCCGGCCGGCTGGCCGCTCGGCTTGGCGGCCGTCGCCGCCGCTCTCACGCTCGCGCGTGAACGGGTCGGCGTCGCACTGGCACTCGCCGTGCCGATTCTCCCGCTCGGGAACAGCTCGGCCGGGCTGGCCTGGGCTTATGCGGCTCTCGCGCTCGGCTGGCTCGCCTTCTTCTGGAGAGATCCGCGCAGTGCCCTCTTCTTCCTGGTCGGCCCTGTGCTGGCGCCGTTCTCGCTCCTCGGCCTCCTGCCGCTCGTGACGCAGCGAATTCGGGGCGGCACGCGCCGCGTCGCACAGGTCGTCGCGGCCGTTTTCGTCAGCGCGGCCGCAGCCGGCCTGCGCGGCGACCGGCTTTTCGCCCACGAAGCCGCTCAGCCGCTCGCTCTCGAGGGCACACGCGATCCATTCGCGGCCGCCGCAGCCGTTGGGCACGTCCTTGCGGCCCAGCCAACGCTGCTCTGGGAGGCATGTGTGCTCGCTGCAGCCGCGGCCACGCTCCCTCGAGTGGGGCGCCGCCGGATCGCGCCATTCGGCCTCGTCTTGCTGGCCGGGATCCTGGCCTCCGACCCGGCACTCCCCGACGTCGCGATCGTTGCCGCGATACTCGCCACATGCCTGGGTCTAGCGCTCAAATCCGAAAGCTAGACTCGGGTGTTTCGGGGTACGAGAGCCCTGCAATGACCGTACTCAGGAACATCGAGTCGAAGATCGAGGCCTTGTTCGAAGGGGTCTTCGGGCGGGCATTTCGCACCAATGTCCAACCGGTCGAGCTCGCTCGCAAGCTGGTCAAGGAGATGGAGGACCACCGCGTGATCTCGGTCTCGCGCCTCTACGTTCCGAACGAGTACACCGTCTACCTCTCGCCGGCCGACCGCGAGCAGTTCGAGAGCTACGAGGAATCGCTGCTCGGCGAGCTCCAGGACTACCTCGCCGAGAATGCGCGACGCGAGAAATACGTGATGCTCTCGCCGCCGAGGGTGCTGATGGAGACCGACGACGACCTCGAGGTCGGCGAGTTCGGGATCGCGACACGGATGGCGCAGGGCGGCAAGGAGCTGGCGCCGGATCAGATGCCCGCACCCGAGGTCGCTCCCGGCGCAACGATGGTCTACAAGCCGAAGCAGCCCGAGACGGAGGCGGTATCGGCCGAAGAGCTCGGCCTCGAGCGCGAGGTGGCGATCCTGACCTGGGACGGCCAGCGCCGCGAGCTCGACAAGCGTCGCGTTCTGATCGGCCGCTCGAAGGACTGCGACATCCAGGTTTCCGACCCGAACGTGTCGCGGCGCCACGCGGAAGTCCGCCAGGAGGGCGCTGCGCATTGGGTCGTCGACCTCGACTCCACGAACGGCACCGAGATCAACGGCAGACGCCTGAAGCGCGCCAAGCTCCGCCCCGGAGACACGATCACGGTCGGATCGACCGAGCTCGTCTTCCGGCGCGAGGCAGGAGGCTGACCGTGGCTCTCGCCTCGATCGCGGTCGAGGAGCTCCTGCTCATCCTCAAGATCGCCTTCGTCGTCCTGCTCTACCTCTTCATCTGGCGCATCGTCCGGACCGCGAGCAAAGAGCTCCGCCTGCCGCAGGAGAGCTTCATCCTCGCGCCGTCCCAGGCCGGCGATCTGGCTCAGTTGCGTGACGCCGTGCCCCGTGATGGAGGCCGGCTCGTCGTCGTCCGAAGCCCCACGCTCGCGGAAGGCGAGGAGCGGACACTCAACTCCGCCCCGGTCACCGTCGGCCGCGGACCGCAGAACGACATCGCACTCGGCGGGGACGACTACGCCTCCGCGAAGCACGCGCGCGTCGAGCCGCGCGGCGACGGAGTCTGGGTCGAGGACATCGGTTCCACGAACGGCACGTTCCTGAACGGGATCAAGCTCACCCGCGCGCGCAAGCTCACACCGGGCGACGTCGTGCGGGTCGGCGAGACTGAGCTGAGGTACGAGGCATGAGGCGCCGCCCGCGATGAGCCAGGTGATCCAGCTCGGCCACGGCACGGATACGGGCAAGAAGAGGCGCCGGAACGAGGACGACTACGTCGTCGAGCCGCCGCTGTTCGCGATCGCGGACGGCATGGGCGGCGCTCAGGCCGGCGAGCTGGCATCGAGCCTCGCCGCCGGTGCCGTCCGGGGGGGCGAAGGGATCGGCAGCGGCGAGAGCCGGGTCGTGGAGCTGATTCAGGAGGCGAACCGGCGCGTCTACCAGCGCTCGAGCCAGGATGCGGCGGTCTCCGGTATGGGCACGACGATGACGGTCGCGCTCGTCGAGGACGACTCTGTGGTGTTCGGCCACGTCGGCGACTCGCGCGCCTATCTGATCCGCGACGGCAAGCTCGAGCAGCTGACCGAGGATCATTCCCTTGTCGCCGAGCTCGTCCGCAGCGGCAAGCTCTCGCCCGAGGAGGCCGAGACCCACCCCCAGCGCTCCGTGATCACGCGGGCTCTCGGCACCGACCCGGACGTCGATGTCGACACGTTCTCGATCCCGACCCGGCCCGGCGACCTGTTCATGCTCTGCTCCGACGGGCTCACCTCGATGGTCGAGGACGACGCGATCCTGAAGACCGTCGAGAAGAACCCCGACAATCTGCAGGCGGTCGCGAAGGCGCTGATCAGGGCCGCCAACAAGGGCGGCGGCGAGGACAACATCACCGTCGTCTTCTTCGAAATCGGCGAAGGCAGCGGAGAGCCGCTCGAGGAGACCGCTCAGTACCCGGTGCTCGACGGCGACGGGCACGTCGACGACGAGGAGACGCTCGACGAGCTCGACCGCGTCCCGGTCGTCGACACGATGGTGGTGCCGCCGGAACAGGCCGCCGAGGTCGCTCAGGCGCCGGAGCCGGAGCGCCGGAGGCGCTCGCGGGTCATCCCCGCATTGCTCCTGATCCTGATCGCGCTCGCCGTCGTCGCGGTCGTGCTGTGGACCATTCGCGGGAGGTAAACGCTGAGCCTCAGAAACCGCGAGCTGCTCAACCTCGTCGTCGTCGGGGCGCTGACCGCGCTCGGATTCGCGAGCGTTTACATCGCGCGGCAGGCGGTCGTTTCGACCGCGTCGCTTTCGTACGCGGCCTTCTTCTTCGGCCTCTACCTCGTCGCGCACCTGGTCGCGCGCTATGCCGTGCCCTACGCAGACCCGTACCTGCTGCCGATGGCCGCGCTGCTCACCGCGATCGGCGTCACCGAGATCTACCGGATCAAGCCCGGCGATGCCTTCCGGCAGGGCGTCTGGATCATCATCGCCGTCAGCGTCTTCGCCGGGACACTCTGGGGTCTGCGCCGCGATTACCGGCGGCTCGAGAGCTACAAGTACATCTTCGGGCTGACCGCGATCGGGCTCCTCGTCCTTCCCGCCCTGCCCGGCCTCGGAACGACCGTCAACGGCGCCCGCCTCTGGATCCACTTCGGCTCGCTGCAGTTCCAGCCGGGAGAGATCGCGAAGATCTGCCTGATCGTCTTCCTCGCGGGCTACCTGCGCGAGAAGCGCGAGGTCCTCGCGCAGGGAAGGCTGAAGGACTTCGGACCGCTGCTCGTGATCTGGGGCGGGGCGATGCTCGTCCTCTTCGAGACGAACGACCTCGGCTCCGCGCTCCTCTACTTCGGAATTTTCCTGGCGATGCTCTACGTCGCCACCGGCCGGCTGCTGTTCACGGCGATCGGCCTGTCCCTCTTCGTCGGCGGCTCGTACTTCGTCTACACGAAGGTCGCCCACGTGCACGAGCGCGTGACGATCTGGCTGCACCCGTGGACCGACCACAAGGTCTATTGCGCCCTGAACGGTCGCATGGCGCTTCGTCAGGACTGCGCGAGCTTTCAGCTCGTCAAATCGCTCTATTCGATCGGCAACGGTGGCTTCGGCGGGACGGGAATGGGCAAGGGCACCTTCGAGACCGCCCAGGGCCACCCGCTGATCCCTTCCCTGAGCACGGACTTCATCTACTCGGCGCTCGCACAGGAGCTGGGGCTGATCGGAATCTCTGCCCTCCTCCTCCTCTTCATGCTGTTCGTGCTCCGCGGGATGCGAATCGCCTTGCTCGCCGACGACGGCTTCTCGAAGCTCGCGGCGGCCGGGCTCACCTTCGGGTTCGCCCTGCAGACGTTCATCATCGTCGGCGGTGTCCTGCGGCTGATCCCGCTAACGGGGATCACGCTTCCGTTCGTCAGCTACGGCGGCTCGAGCGTGGTCGCGAACTTCGTCCTGCTCGCGGGCCTGCTCTTGATCTCCAACCGCGCCAACGCACCGAGGGGCGCCTGACGTGAACCGGCAGATCACGAAGCTCGCGGTCGCGGCGGTGATCCTGCTCGCAGCGCTGATCGTCGGGACGACGTACTGGCAAACGTGGGCCTCCGCGAGCCTCGCCGAGAAGCAGGACAACGCGATTCAGCGCGTCGCGCAGTTCAGGATCAAGCGCGGCATCATCCGCGCCGCCGATGGGACGGTGCTCGCGGCGAACGTCCGCCGGAAGGTGGCCGGGCAGACCTTGTACTTCCGCACCTACCCGACACGCGGCCTTTTCGCCCAGCTGATCGGCTACTCGACGCAGGTTCGCTCGCGGGCGGGACTCGAGCAGTCGGAGAACGCGTATCTCACATCGTCGAACGCGAATCTCGACACGATCTTCAGGAAGACGCTCGACAAGATCAAAGGCGTGACGATCACCGGCAACGACCTCGTGCTCAGCGTGCGGCCGAGCGTTCAGCGCCTGGCGATGCAGCAGCTTGCCGGCAAGTGCGGCGCCGCGGTCGTGATGAACCCGAAGACCGGCAAGGTCTATGCGCTCGCCTCGCAGCCGACGTACGACCCGAATCTCGTCGAGAAGCATTTCAACCTCATCAAGGCTCCGAACGCACCCTGCCATCCGGCGGCGCCGCTTCTGAACCGCGCGACAAACGGCCTTTTCACGCCCGGATCGACGTTCAAGGTCCTCACCGCGACGGCCGCGCTCGACTCGCACAAGTTCACGCCGGAGTCCCGTTTCGAGGACCCCGGCTACTGCGTCGAGTACGGCAAGCAGGTGTCGAACGCCGCCAGCCCCGACGGGCCGGTCGAGGCCTTCGGCAGCGTCAGCTTCGCCCAGGGTCTGCAGCACTCGATCAACTCGGTGTTCTGCAACATCGGCAAGGCGATCGGCGCCGGCTTGATCCTCGACTACACGAAGAGGTTCGGCTTCTACAAGGACCCCCCGATCGAGACCCCGAGCGACGAGAAGCTGCCGAGCGGCCTCTACAACAACGGGCGGCTCTTCTTCCCGAGCCACCCGTCGACTCAGGTCGACCCCGGCCGGCTCGCATTCGGGCAGGAGCGCCTCGGCGTGACGCCGCTCCAGATGGCGATGGTCGCCTCGACGGTCGCCGACGGCGGCGTGCTGATGGAGCCGCAGGTGCTGAACCGCGTGGTCGACTCGCGCGGCCACACGGTCGTCCGAATCAAGCCGCAGAAGATGCGGCGGGTCATGTCGTCGCAGACGGCGAGCGAGATCAACTCGATGATGGTCGCTGCGGTCAACGACGGGACCGGCGGCGCAGCCCAGATCCCGGGGATCTCCGTCGCAGGCAAGACGGGCACCGCAGAGACCGGCAACAGCGGCATCAACACGACTTGGTTCATCTGCTTCGCGCCCGCCGACGACCCGCAGGTCGCGGTGGCGGTAACGCTGGAGAACCAGCACGGCTTCGGCGGGACGACGGCCGCGCCGATCGCCAAGGTGCTGATGCAGGCCGTCCTGAGCAAGGGGTCGAAGAAGTAGTCGTGGATCAGCCGGCCCCGCTCACCGGTTTCTGGCCCGCGATCCGACGTCGCCATGCGGCGTCCCCAGTCGCGCCCATATCTACGGATAGGGACGCTCCCTGCGTCCTTGCCTGGCTCGCGTCTCGCGACCCAGAATTCCGGCAGCGAGGCCGGATGACCCACTAATGGCTGTAACCGGCGACACCCTGATCGACTCCGTCTTCGACGGCCGCTACCGGATCATCCGGAAGCTCGGCGCGGGCGGAATGGCAAACGTGTACCTCGCTGAGGACCAGGAGCTCGGGAGGCGCGTCGCGATCAAGATCCTCGACGACCGGCACGCCGCCGACGACTCGTTCATCGAGCGCTTCCGGCGCGAGGCGAAGAACGCCGCCGGGCTGTCGCACCCGAACATCGTCTCGATCTACGACCGCGGCGAGGCAGAGGGCACCTACTACATCGCGATGGAGTACCTCGCCGGGCGCTCGCTGAAGGAGCTGATCGTCAGCCGCGGCCCCACCCCGATCAGGATCGCCATCGACTACACGCGCCAGACCCTCGCCGCACTCGGCTTCGCGCACCGCAACGGGATCGTGCATCGCGACATCAAGCCGCACAACGTCGTCGTCGACGCCGACGGGCGCCTGAAGGTAACGGACTTCGGCATCGCGCGCTCGGGCGCGAGCCAGATGACCGAGGTCGGCTCGATCATCGGCACGGCGCAGTACCTCTCCCCGGAGCAGGCACGCGGCTCGCCGGTCGACCAGCGCTCGGACGTCTACTCGGTCGGGATCGTCCTCTACGAGATGCTGACCGGGAGCGTCCCGTTCACCGGCGACACGCCGCTGGAGATCGCGATGAAACACCTTTCCGAGGTGCCGGTGCCTCCCTCCGAGGTCCGCGATGACGTTCCCGACGACCTCGACCTGGTCGTCCTGCGCGCGCTTGCGAAGGATCCGGACGATCGCTATCAGACCGCCGAGGAGATGGATGGCGACCTCGCGCGCATCCAGCGCGGGATGTCGGTCTCCAGCGAGACGGCCGATACGGCAACGGCCGTGCTGGCCGGCGCAGGCATCTCGGGCGCGCCGACGATCATCGCGCCGCGGCCGACCCAGGTCGCACCGCCCCAACCGCCCCCGCGCATGCCGCCGGCCGGGTACTACGGCTACGAAGGCCCGCCCCGGCGGTCACGCTCGATCTGGCCGTGGGTGCTCGTGCTCCTGCTCCTGATCGGAGCCGGATTCGCGGCCTGGTTCGCCTACGGAAAGATCACGGACCAGCTCAACGCGAACAAGCCGGTCGCCGTGCCGTACGTCGTCGGCCTCAAGCAGGCGCAGGCGGTCGCGAAGATCAAGGACAAGGGGCTCAGAGCGGAGCTCGTCTCGGGGTACAGCAACACGTACCCCCCTGGGACCGTGATGTCGCAGAGCATCGACGGCGGCGAGAAGACGGACAAGGGGAACAAGGTTCGCCTCACCGTCTCGAAAGGCAAGCCGAAAACAACAATCCCCAACGTCGTCGGCAAGTCGCAGAGTGACGCCGTCGCGGCGCTGATCTCCGCGCACCTAAAGGTGTCCACGTTCCACGTCTACTCGTCGGAAACCCCGGACACGGTCACGGCTCAGAATCCGCCCGCGAACAGCCGCGTCTTCTGGAACACGAAGGTGCGGATCAACGTCTCGCAGGGCGAGAAGCAGATCGAGATCCCGAACGTGGTCGGGCAGCCGTACGCAAGCGCGCGCTCGACGCTGCTGGCCGCGGGGCTCGGGGTCGCGAAGACGACCGTCGACTCGAACCAGCCTGCGAACACGGTGGTCTCGCAGTCGCCGGACGCGGGCACCAGGGTCGGCACGGGGACGACGGTAACGCTCAGCGTCTCGAACGGAGCGACCGCGACAACGCCCGTCCCGGACGTGACGAACCAGGACGAGCAGACGGCGAAGACGCTCCTGACCGGCTCGGGATTCCAGGTGAAGGTGAAGACTCAGCCCGTGACCGACCCCAGCGAGCAGGGGATCGTCCTTGACCAGCATCCCGGCGGCGGGACGAACGCCCCTGCCGGCTCGACGGTGACGATCGTCGTCGGCAACTACACGGGGACGACCACCTCCATTCCATGAAGCCGCGGATTCGGATAGCCGTCCTCATGGGGGGCCGCTCGAGCGAGCACGAGATCTCGGTCGCCTCCGCCCGCTCCGTGCTCGAGTCGCTCGATCCCGACCGCTACGAGGCTGTCACGGTCGAGATCGACCGCGAAGGGAAGTGGCAGCTCGAAACCGGCGACTCGCGGTCGCTGGAGCGCGGCGCCGTCGGCGAACTTGACGAAGGCGAGGGCCGCACGGCGGTCGAGACCCTTCCGGTCCCGACCGAGAGCGTCCCCGCGACGCTCGCCGAGGTCGACGTCGTCATCCCGGTCCTGCACGGCCCGTTCGGCGAGGACGGGACCGTCCAGGGCTTGCTCGACCTCGCCGGTGTGCCCTATGTCGGCGCCGGCGTTCTCGGCTCGGCGCTCGCTATGGACAAGGACAAGTTCAAGGCGGTCATGCGCGACGCGGGCATCCCGGTGACGCGGAACATCACGCTGCGCGAGGGTGACGACGCTCAGAACCCGTTCGGCTATCCGGTGTTCGTCAAGCCGGCCCGTCTCGGCTCGTCGGTCGGGATCACGAAAGTGCCCTCGGAGAATCAGCTCGCAGGCGCGGTCGAGCTCGCCTTCCGGCACGACGACAAGGTCCTCGTCGAGGAGTTCGTCGCCGGTGTGGAGGTCGAGTGCGGGGTCCTCGGCTCGAACCGGAGCCCGATCGCCTCGCTCCCGGGCGAGATCGTCGCGCACGGGTTCGACGCGCCCGACTGGTACGACTTCTCGGCCAAGTACGACGAGGGCGGCATGGACCTGATCGTCCCGCCTCGGATCCCGCAAGAGCAAATCGACCGAGTGCAGCGGCTGGCGGTCGAGAGCTTCGTGGTCGCCGAGTGCGACGGGATGGCGCGGGTGGACTTCTTCGTGCGCCAAGACGGCGAGGTGCTCGTCAACGAGCTGAACACGATCCCCGGCTTCACCGCGACGAGCGTCTACGCGAAGCTGTTCGAGGCATCAGGCATTCCGTACTCCGAGCTCCTCGACCGCCTGGTCGAGCTCGCCCTCGAGCGCCACGAGCGGCGCTCAAGGCTGCAGTTCTAGAGGGATTGGCGGAAAGCCGCCCATCGTCGGCGTGCGTTGCTCCTTCGTTGGCAAGGACGCCGGTGCGAGCAGCGTGCGCCGGCAGCACCGACTGTTTTCGCCAAACCCTCCTAGCCCGCCTTCACGTCCTGGATCTGGACCTGGTCGTTTCCGCCCAGGTTCGTGATCCAGATCACGTAGTACTCGGCACTCGTACCGCGCAGCCGGAACGCGGTCGAGTCCCCGACCGTCAAAGAGTCCGAGTCGACCGAGAACGGGCCGCCCTCAGCTGAGCCGGCCTTGACAACTGCAGTGAACCCGGGCGTCTCGCTCTTGACGGTGAGCGATCGCAAGGAAACCGGCCGGCCGGCGTCCAGAACGAGCCCCACGCCGCGCTTGCCCAGCTGGGCTCCGTCGTAGTGCTCGGTCGACCAGTATGTGGTCGAGCTCGCATCCGTCGCGTCCTTGGCCGTCTCGTTGTGCTCCTCGCCCGGCGGGTTTCCATAGGGATCGAATGCGGTCACTGCGCTCAGGCGAACTGATCCTGCCGGTGGCGGGGACGCGCCCTTGCCGCCACCACCAAGGCTGCCGTTGTCGTGAAGGAGGACGGCACCGACCAACCCGCCCGCAAGCGCCGCGAGGCCGACCCCGAGGAGGACGAACGGCCAGACGCTCCAGCTGCGCCGGGGCCGTGCAGTGCGGCGGCGCGTAGGAGCGGCGGCCCCCGGCGGGACGACAACCGTCGCACCTTCGGCTTGGCCGTCGAGCTCCGCGGAGCAAGCTTCGAGCTCCGCTGCGAACTCGGCCATCGAGTCGAAGCGCTCCCGATGGTCCTTAGCCATCGCGCGCTGGATCGCCCAGTCGAGGCGAGGCTGGACGTCGGCCCGGATCTCCCGAACGCTCGGAGCGGGGTCGTTGACGTGCTTCATCGCGACCGCGACGAAGGTGTCGCCCTCGAACGGCACCTCGCCGGCGAGCAGCTCGTAGAGGACGCAGCCGAGGGAGTAGATGTCGGTCTGCTCGTCCACGGGCTGACCGCGGGCCTGCTCCGGCGCGATGTAGTTGCTGGTGCCCATGATCGTGCCCGTAATCGTCATCCCGTCCACGTCGACCGCGTGCGCGATCCCGAAATCGGTGACCTTCGCACGGCCGTCGGCGTCGAGCAGCACGTTCTGGGGCTTGACGTCGCGATGAACGAGGCCCTGTTCATGGGCGAACGCGAGCCCGCGCGCGATCTGGAGCGTCAACTCGATCGCGTCGCCGACGTCGAGCGGTCCTTCGCGATCGACGAGGTCCTTGAGGTTCTCGCCGTCCACGTACTCGAAGACGATGAATTGCCGGCCGTCCTGCTCGCCGCGGTCGATCACGGTGACGATGTTCGGGTGAGCCAGCTGCGCGACGGAGCGCGCCTCGCGCCGAAACCGCTCGACGTAGCTGTCGTCACGGTTGAACTGCTCGTGGAGGATCTTCAGCGCAACCTTGCGCTCGAGCAGCCGGTCATGCGCGCAGTACACGCTTGACATGCCGCCGCTGCCAACGAGCTCCTCGAGCTCGTAGCGGCCCGCGATCAATTCGCCGACCACGCCTGAAGGATGCCCGGACCGACGAAGGGAAGCTCTTGCTAACTCAGAACCGTTTCGAGGGCGTCTTCCCAAACTGCGAGCGCCTCGTCGAGTTCGGGGTCCGTGAGAACGAGCGGGGCGAGCACGCGGATGCAGTTGGAGTAGATGCCCGACTTGAGCAGGAGGAGCCCACGCTCCGCCGCAGCCTCGACCACGGCCGTTGCTGTGTCGGCATCAGGCTCCTTCGTGGCCGGATCGGTGACCAGCTCGATCGCGAGCATCGCGCCGAGGCCGCGCACGTCGCCGATCTGCGGCCAACGCTCGCGCCACGATTCCATGCGGGCCCGAATCGTCTCGCCGAGCTGCGCGGCGTGGTCGGAGACCCCTTCGTCCTCGATCACGTCGAGGACGGCAACGGCCGCGGCCTGCGCAACCGGGTTCCCGACATACGTCCCGCCGATCGCCGAATCCGCAGGCGCGTCCATGATCTCGGCCTTGCCGATGACGCCGGACAGCGGGAGACCGGCGGCGATCGACTTCGCGATCGTCATCAGGTCGGGCTCGATCCCGTAGTGCTCCGTGGCGAAGAGCTTGCCCGTTCGACCGAAGCCGGTCTGGACCTCGTCCACCACGAGGACGATCCCATGCTCGTCACAGAGCCGGCGGACGCCTTCGAAGAACGCCTTCGGCGCGACGACGAACCCACCCTCGCCCTGGACGGGCTCGATCACGATCGCAGCGACCGTCTCGGCCGCGATCTGGGTCACGAGCGCGCGCTCGAGGGCGGCGAGCGCATCCTCGGCGCTCGGCCCGCGGTACTCGTTCGGGAACGGTACGCGGTAGACCTCCGGCGCGAACGGGCCGAGGCCTGCCTTGTAGGGGTGCGTCTTCGAAGTCAGCGAGAGCGACAGAAGCGTGCGGCCGTGGAAACCTCCCTCGAACCCGATGACGGCGGGCCGACCGGTGTAGACGCGCGCGAACTTGATCGCGTTCTCCACCGCTTCGGTGCCGGCGTTGAAAAACGCGGCCTTCGCGGGCGATCGAAACGGCGATGCGGCGATCAGCCGCTCGGCGAGGGTGACGTAGACCTCGTAGGGGACGATCGTGAAATCGGTGTGGGAGAACTTCGCGAGCTGCTCCTGCGCCGCTTCGACCACGCGAGGATGGGAATGTCCGACGTTCAGGCAGCCGACGCCGCCGGTGAAGTCGATGAACGTGTTGCCGTCCACGTCGGTGATCGTCGCCCCGCGCCCTTCCTGGATCACGACGGGGAGGAAGACCGACAGCGGATCGGCCACGACGGCCTCTTTGCGAGCCAGGATCTCCCGCGATTTCGGCCCAGGGATAGCCGTTTTCAGTTCGATCGTCCGTGTCATCGCCATGGCTCCGACGATACCGCAGCGCCCGGCCGCCGTGCATACCTGAATAGGAGAAATACAGGCGGAAATTCCTTTGCGCGGCGGTCGTTGCCATCTCTAAGGTGCACGGCTTATGACCCGTCTCGCGCATCTCGTGCTCCGTCGCCGGCGCGCAATCGTGCTCGCCTGGATCGCGCTGACGCTGCTCGGCGCGTATTCGGCGAACGCCGTCTCGAAGCGTTGGTTGGAGCAGTTCTCGATCCCGGGATACTCGGCTTACGAGGCGAACCAGCGAACCTTGAAGACGTTCGGGACGGGCGAGAATGCGCCGCTCGTCGCCGTCTTCCACAGCAACGGCGACGTCAGGAAGGTCGCGGCTATCAGGCACGCGATCGCGGCAGCCGCCGCGCGGAACCCGGGGTCGCGGGTCAGCTCGTACTTCTCGACCGGCAACGGGGCGTACGTCTCCCGCGACGGGCACACCACCTTCGCCGAGCTCTATCCGCCGGGAAACCAGGGATTCAACGGCACCGTCAAGATCAAGGAGGCGCGGAAAGCGCTGAAGGAGGCGACGCCTCCGGGAGTCCGGTCGGAACTCACCGGGCGTGACCCGCTTCAGGAGGAAGCGAGCGGCGGGGACACGAACGGCCCCAGCGTTCTCCTCGAGGCCACGATCGGCGGCTTAGGCGCGCTCGTGATCCTCCTCTTTGTCTTCGGGACTGTGCCGGCCGTGCTGATTCCGATCGGGATCGCGATCTCCTCGATCCTGAACACGTTCACGCTCATCTGGCTGCTGACCTACGTGACGTCGGTCTCGTTGATCGTCCAGTTCCTCGTCGCCCTGGTCGGGCTCGGGGTCGCGATCGACTACTCACTGCTGATGATCTTCCGCTTCCGCGAAGAGCTGGCTTTGGGCGAGGACAACGAGACCGCGATCGTGGAGACCATGAAGCACGCCGGCCGCTCGGTGATCGTCTCGGGCTCGACGGTCGCGATTGGTCTGCTTTCCATGGTGATCCTCCCGATTCCGGTGATTCGCTCGATCGGGATCGGCGGCATGCTGATCCCCGCCGTCTCGGTGATCGCCTCGATCACGCTGCTGCCCGCCTTGCTGGCGATGCTCGGGCACCGGATCAACCGGCTGCGCGTAATGCCGAAGCGGATCGTCGAGCGGCAGGACCCGACGCGGGGCTTCTGGCACCGCTGGGCCGAGATCGTCACCAGGCGACCGATCCCGGTCGCGGCACTCGGCCTCCTGATTGTCGCCCTGCTGCTCGTTCCCGGCCTCCAGATCAACCCCGCCGAGGCGCAGCTGAAGGACTACCCCGGCAAGGGCGACGCGACCAACGGTCGCCAGACGCTCGCCGGCGCGCACCTGTCGCCGGGCGTGATGAAGCCGTACATCGTCCTCGTCGAGGGTGGCGACATCTCGCGGGTGACGACGAGCGTCGCGGACCGGCTTCGGGGTGAGCCGAACATTGCGGGAGCGGTCGCGCCGCCCCAATGGCGAGCCGACGACAAGGGCCTCGTCGAGGTCTTTCCGGCGGTCGACTCGGCGTCAGCACGCTCTTCGTCGACGATCTCTCATCTGCAGCACGACATCCTCCCGGCCATCGAGGAACGGCTCGGAGGCGACACGAGCCTGACGCTCGGCGGCGTCTCGCCCGAGGACCGCGACTTCGTCCACGCGGTCTACGGGAAGTTCCCGTACGTGCTGGCGTTCGTGATCTTGCTGACGTTCGTCCTCCTGACGCGCGCGTTCCGTTCGATCCTCCTGCCCCTCAAAGCAGTCGTGCTCAACCTCGTCTCGCTCGGCGCGGCGTACGGAATCATCGTCTTCATCTTCCAGTGGGGCCACGGCTCCGACGCGATCTGGGGCGTCCCTGCGACGAACGCGATCATCTCCTGGATCCCGCTGATGATCTTCGCCTTCCTGTACGGGCTGTCGATGGACTACGAGGTCTTCGTCATCACACGCATGCGCGAGGAGTACGACGAGAGCGGCGACACGGCGAGAGCCGTGGAGCTCGGCCTGGCGCGGACCGGCAAGCTCGTCACGAGCGCCGCGCTCGTGCTCATGTTCGCGTTCTTCGTGCTCTCGAGCAGCCCGGGCGTCGACATCAAGCAGTTCGGGATCGGCCTCGCGGCGGGGATCATCTTCGACGCGACCGTGATCAGGACGCTGCTCGTACCCGCGATGGTCAGGCTCTTCGGCCGGTGGAACTGGTGGTTGCCGCATCCGGTCGCCCGCGTCCTCCGCGTGCCGGCGGCGCCGCTTCGGCCCGCAGGCGCGGCGGCGGGCGGCCGCTGACCCGTACCTTCGGGACGTCTCCTCGGGTCAGACCCCAATCCAGCCCGAGGACACGTCTCCCGCTCGCGACCAACTTCCCCTCATTTCCAGGTCTTTTGACAGTTCGGGACGTGTTCTCGGGTCTGGCACCGAGACCCGTCGATTCGGGACCGCGGTTACCCGTGGTTAATCGGGACCGGCGGCTGAAGAGGCCTAGAATCGGGCCGTGGTTCTCTCCGACCGGACGATTGCTCGGCTGCTCGACGAGCAGCGAATCGTCATCGACCCGTACGACGAGTCGCTGTTGCAGCCGTCGAGCGTCGACGTCCGGGTCGACCGTTTCTTTCGCGTCTTCCACAACGCGCGCTACCCGTACATCGACGTCAAGGAGCCGCAGGAGGATCTGACCGAGCTCGTCGAGATCGATGACGACCGGCCCTTCATCCTCCACCCGGGTGAGTTCGTGCTCGGCTCGACGCTCGAGCGGATCGTGCTGCCGGACGACCTGGTCGCCCGCCTGGAAGGCAAGAGCTCGTTGGGCCGCCTCGGCCTGCTGATCCATTCCACTGCCGGCTTCATCGACCCCGGCTGGGACGGCCACGTGACGCTCGAGCTCTCGAACGTCGCCAACCTTCCGATCACGATCTACCACGGGATGAAGATCGGCCAGGTCTCGTTCGTCCAGCTCTCCGAGCCCGCAGAAAAGCCATACGGAAGCGGTGAGCTCGGCTCCAAGTACCAGGGCCAAATGGGCCCGACCCCGAGCCGCTACTGGCAGAACTTCGAGCGCGAGCCGACCCGGTGAAGGTTCTCGTCACCGGCGGGACCGGCTTCGTCGGACCCCACGTCGTGGGGGCAATAAACAACGCCGGCCACGAGCTGAAGCTGCTTGTCCGGGACTCGACGCGCTCCCGCGAGCTCCCCGGCCAACCCGTCGTCGGCGAGATGACGAATCCGGTGAGCCTCAAAACAGCCGCCGAAGGCGTCGATGTGGTCGTCCACCTCGTCGCCATCCGCCAAGGGCGCGAGCAGGAGTTCAAGAGCGTGATGGAACAGGGCACCCGCGACCTCGTCACAGCGGCAAAGGACGCCGGCGTGAAGCGCTTCGTCCTCATGAGCGCGCTCGGCACGAGCGACGAGACCAAGGATCTCGTCCCCTACTACCACGCGAAGTGGGAGATGGAGCAGGCGGTCAAAGCCTCCGGCCTCGACCACGTCATCTTCCGCCCGAGCTTCGTCTTCGGGCGCGAGGGCGGCATCCTGCCGACCTTCCGGAAGCTCGCGAAGCTGACGCCGGTGACCCCGATCATCGGATCCGGCGAGCAGCGAATCCAGCCGATCTGGGCCGACGACGTCGCCGCGTACTTCGCGGCCGCGATCGACAAGCCGGAAGCGAGCAGCAGGACGTTCGAGCTCGGTGGTCCCGACGCGGTCAGCTGGAACGAGTTCTGGCGACGGCTCAGGTCCGCAAGCGGAATCCGCCGCCGTCCGACCGTCCACGTTCCCGTCGGGCTGATGAGGGTGAACGCGCTCGTCACCGAGCGTCTGCCGGGGAACATCCCGCTGACACGGGACCTGCTGACGATGCTCGAGCACGGCGACAACGTGGTCTCGAACGACGACGCAGTCCAGACGTTCCAGCTCCCCCTCGCATCACTCGACGAACAGTTGCGCCGCGCGGCGTAACTCGGGAAACTCGAAACCGTGACCGAGCGCCTCGCCCGCGCCTGTAGCCGTCATCCCTGGCGCACGATCGGCGCCTGGGTTGCCGCGCTCGTGCTCGCGTTCGCGTGCATCGCGGTCCTCTTGCCGGGAAACCTGACCTCCGAAGGCGGCGCCGCCGGCAACCCGGAGTTTCGGCAGGCGGAGCGGATCGAGGCGCGGTCTTTTCCCTTCAACCCGCGCCTCAACTTCAGCGACATCGTTCTGATCCGCTCGTCCCGCTACACGGTCGATCAGCCGGCGTTCCGCGCCTTCGTCGCCAAGCTCGGCCGCCAGGCGGAGGCGACCGGAAAAGTCCACGACGCCCAGCTCTACTACCTGACTCACGACCCTACGCTCGTCTCCCGCGACCGGCATGCACTGATGGTCCCGGTCAACATCTACGACACGGGAGACGTCCCGCCGATCCTCGACGTCGTCGACCGCAACAACGGCCGCAACGGCTTCGAGGTGGCGATCACGGGCAACACTGTCCGCGACCACGACTTCGACGACCTCTCTCAGCATGACCTGAAGAGCGGCGAGCTCCAGTTCGGGCTGCCGGCGGCGTTGATCATTCTCGTGCTCGTCTTCGGCTCGGTTGTCGCCGGCCTCGTGCCGCTGCTGCTCGCGATCCTCGCGATCATCGGCGGCCTGGGCCTCGTCGCGCTGGTCGCGCAGATCTGGGAGCTCTCGATCTTCGTCGTGAACATGCTCACCGGCATGGGCCTTGCGCTTGGAATCGACTACTCGCTCTTCGTCATCTCTCGCTACCGCGAGGAACGAGCGGTTGGCCGCGACCCGCAGTCCGCGATCGAAGCGTCTGGCGCAACCGCGAGCCGCGCGGTCCTCTTCAGCGGGAGCGCCTTCGTCATCGCGATGCTCGGAATGCTGATCGTCCCGAACACGGTGATGCGCAGCCTCGCGGCAGGCGCGATCCTCGTCGGCATCACCTCGATTGCGGCGGCGCTGACGTTGCTGCCAGCGCTCCTCGGACTGCTGGGCGACCGGGTCAACTCGCTACGGATCCCACTCGCCGGCGGCGCTGCCGAGAGCCGTTTCTGGAACGCGATCGTCCGCCGCGTGCTCAGACGGCCGGCGTTGAGCCTGCTACTCGCCGTCGCGGTGCTGATCGCAGCTGCGATCCCCGTCTTCTCGTTGAAGATCGGCACGAACGGAATCAGCACGCTGCCCGACCGCTTCGCCTCGAAGCGCGGCTACCTCCTCCTCCAGCAGGCTTTTCCCGGAGCGACTGCAGACCCGGTCCGGATCGTCGTCGCCAAGGGCGCCTCCGATCCGGCCGTTCGCTCGGCTCTGACACGGCTCCGAGCGCTCCTCGCGGCGAGTCCCGAGTTCGGGCGCGGCCAGATCCGCTACGCAACCAACGGACAGGTCGCGGCGCTCGACGTGCCGATCCGCGGCGACGACGCAAGCAACGAGGCGCTCGCGGCCGTAAGGAACCTCCGCTCGACGGAGATTCCGCGGCTCTTCGGCACGACAGATGCGCGCATTCTCGTCGGGGGCAGAACGGCCGAGCAGGTCGACTACTCCGACTCGGTGACCAACCCGACGCCGTACGTCTTCGTCTTCGTGCTCGGCTTCACGCTCGTCTTGCTGACGCTCGCGTTTCGCTCCCTTGTCGTCGCGGGCGTGTCGATCGTCCTGAACCTGCTTTCCGTCGGCGCCGCCTACGGGCTGATCGTGCTCGTCTTCGAGAAAGGGATCGGCAACGGGATCTTCGGGTTCGAGCAGGTGGACACGATCGAAGCGTGGGTGCCGTTATTCCTCTTCTCCGTCCTCTTCGGGCTCTCGATGGATTACCAGGTCTTCCTGCTGAGCCGGATCAAGGAGCGCTACGACGAGACCGGCGACACGACCGGCGCCGTCACCTGGGGAGTTGGCTCGACGGCCCGGATCATCACCGGCGCGGCCCTGATCATCGTCGCCGTATTCGCCGGCTTCGCCAAAGGCGACCTGATCGCCTTCCAGCAGATGGGCTTCGGCGTCGGCATTGCCCTGCTGCTGGACGCAACCGTGATCCGCTCGATCATCCTGCCCTCCGCGATGAGGCTGCTCGGCCGCTGGAACTGGTATCTGCCGAGCTGGCTCGGCTGGCTGCCGCGGATCCAGATCGAGCGCGCGCCCGCTTAGCGCTTCGCGCTCGCTGTCACGGGGGAAACCCGGTTTCCCCCGTGAGCCCCTCGCTAGGTTGACGCGCTTCCCGCGCAGTTGCGGCTCCGACGGGCGAAGCCCGCCGCTGCGAAGGGAGACGACGCTGGCCCACCCAGCAGCCCCCGTCCTGGAGTGGATACTCAAGAACCGGCTGATGGTCTCAATCGACGTTTCCCGTCTCATGGGGCTTGAACGCTGCGAGCTCGTCCTCCAATCGGGGTTGAGCTACGACGGGATCAGGCCAGTACGGATCTGTGCAACGAAACGCGAGGGTCGGTTCGAGTTCTCTGACGGGGGCGGCGCGGTTGCTGCGGCTGGTGTCGA
>DASQWX010000021.1:0-3529 GCA_035640035.1 Gaiellaceae bacterium | reverse complement strand
GAGCGCGGCGACGTCCTCCTGCGAGAGCGTGCCCTCCTCGAGGAGCTGAGCCGCGTACTGCTCCCGAACGGTCGGCTGCTGCGCGATCCGCGCCGCCATCAGCGGCTGCGTGTACGCGGCCTCGTCCTGCTCGTTGTGACCGTGGCGGCGGTAGCCGACGAGGTCGATGACGACGTCATTCTGGAACCGTCGCCGGTAGGCCATCGCCAGCCGGACCGCTCCGACGCAGGCTTCCGCGTCGTCGGCGTTCACGTGGACGATCGGGAAGTCGAAGCCCTTCGCGAGATCGCTCGAATAGCGCGTTGAGCGCCCGTCGACAGGATCGGTGGTGAAGCCGATCTGGTTGTTCGCGATCACGTGCAGCGTGCCGCCGGTCGAATAGCCTTCGAGCTCTGCAAGATTGAGCGTCTCGGCGACGATTCCCTGCGCGGGGAACGCGGCGTCCCCGTGAATCAACACGGGAAGCGCCACGCGCGGGTCGTGCCGTCCCTCGCGGGTTGAACGGTCGGTCTGCTCGGCTCTCGTACGGCCCTCGACCACGGGGTCGACTGCCTCGAGGTGACTCGGGTTCGCCGCAAGCGTGACGGTCAGATCGCCGGAAGGAGTCGAGCGGGTCCCGTCCGCGCCGAGGTGGTACTTGACGTCACCGGTGCCGCCTTCGGGATCGGCCGTGACGGCTTCGAGCGTTCGCTCGCCCTCGAACTCGCGCAGGATCGTCTCGTACGGCAGCCCGATGATGTGAGCGAGGACGTTCAGCCGTCCGCGGTGGGCCATGCCGATCACGACCTCGTGGGCGCCGCCCTCGGCGGCGAGGTCGATCGCCTCGTCGAGCATGGGGATCATCGTGTCCAGCCCCTCGACCGAGAACTGCTTCTGACCGAGGAACACGCGCCGGAGGTAGTGCTCGAGCCCCTCGACCTCCGACAGGCGCGCGAGCAGGCGTTTCTTCTCGTCGGGCGTGAGCGCGCGCCGGTAGCGGCCGGATTCGATCGCCTCACGCAGCCAGATCCGCTGCTCGTGGTCGGAGATGTGCTCGATCTCGTAGGCGCTGGTCCCGGAGTACGTCTCCTGGAGCTTCGGCAGCACGTGGGCGAGCGTTTCGCCCGGGGTGTGCACGCGCAGCACGGCGGCCGGGATCCGGGCCTGAAGCTCCGGCGTCAGCCGGGGTTGGAGGCGCTCGGGCTCGAGCGCCGGGTCGCCGACCGGCTCGGTGCCGAGCGGGTCGAGGCGGGCGGCCAGGTGGCCGTGCATGCGAAGCGCCTTGACGAGCGACATGGCGGCGGCGACGCCGCCGAGCAAGACGTCGTCGGGCGGCGTCTCGGGAGGCGGGGCCACAACCGGGGGCTGCGGCGCAGGGACGGCGTGGCCATTCGTCTCACGGAGATTCTCGAGGAGCCGCGCCAACCCCGGCAGCGCCTCCAGCAGCTCGCCGTTCCCGCTCTCGAACAGCGCCCGCCACTCGGACGGGACCGCCTCGGGGTTCTCGAGGTACTCCTCGAGAAGACCTCGTGCGTAACCGGTGTTGACAGCGTCGACGTCTGGCATAGACCGCACTGTTTGTTGTAGCAACGCGCGCTCCTCTAATGAGGAGGACGCATCAGAAGATCGGGTGGTTGGTGATGATCGCGAAGAAGGTGCCGGCGACGAAACAGGCACCCGAGATCGCCAGGGCGATCGCCGCGAGCCGCTGGTTGCGGCCGCCGATGCCGGCGGCGACGAGCGCCATCAGGATCGTGAACGGGATGATCCGGACTGGGCGGTAGACGAGAGCGATACAGCTCCCGAAGATCGCCAGGGCAGCGAGCAGGCCGGCGACGGCGTCGGCCGGACGGTCGCCCGCGCGGGCAGGTGCGCTCACGCGACCGCGCGGGCCTTGCGGGTGCGACCGCGCGGGGTGTGCGGCCCGCCACGCGAGGGACGACGAGGCGGCCGCCGGCGTGCGACCCAGGCGGGAGGCCGGTCGGGACGAGGCTCCGGCTCAACGGGCAGCAGCGCAGGCTCGGGCGGGCGCGGCTCGGCCTTCACCGCCCAGTAGACGACCAGGCAGAGGTAGACGATCGGGATCTTCAAGATGAGCATCATGAAGATCAGCTCCCACACGACGTGCGAAGTGTAGCTTGGTCGCGATGGGGGCTTCCGTGCGAGGCAGCTGTCTCTGCGGAGGCGTCACCTTCGAGGTGGCGCTCCCGTTTAGGCGGGCCAACCACTGCCACTGCTCTCGGTGCCGCAAGCATTCCGGGACGTTCGGGCTGACGCAGGGACGCGTCGCTCGATCCCAGTTCCGGCTCCTATCCGGTGACGAGCTGATCCGCGTGTTCGCCCCCGCGGGCGGGAAGGTCAAGGCCTTCTGCGTCGAATGCGGCTCGTCCCTCTTCGGCGGCGACTGGCCGGACGGCGACGAGATCTCGGTCCGGCTGGGATCGCTCGACGGCGATCCGGGGATCCGGCCTCAGTACCACAGCTTCGTCGGCTCCCGCGCCGCCTGGGACACACTTCCCGAGGACGGGCTCCCCCGTTACGAGGAGCTCAAGCCCGGCGAGCCGTAGCCGCCGCCCCCGGGCGTCTCGATCCGGACGACATCGCCGGGATCGAGATCGCGCGTCACCTTGGCGCGCAGCTCGTCGCTGTTGAGCAGGTTCCGGCCGGCGGCGCCGGGTCTGCCGCCGTCGCGTCCTTGTGGCGCATGCCGCCGCCGCTCGGCGACGATCGAGAGGCGGCATCGATCGAGGGCCATCAACTCGCGGACGACTCCGTCGCCGCCCCGCCGGCGACCGGCACCGCCCGAGCCGAGGCGGAGCGTGTGCCGCACCACCCGGAGTGGATAGGCCAACTCCAGCGCTTCGGTCGGCGTCGAGAGGGTGTTCGACATCGCGACGTGCACGGCGGAGGGGCCGTCCGCATCGGGGCATGCACCTTGCCCGCCGCCGATCGTCTCGTAGTAGGTGAAGCGCTCGTCGCCGAACGTGACGTTGTTCATCGTCCCTTGCCCCTGCGCCGGGACGTCGACGGCCTGACCGAAGGCGAGGAAGACGACGTCCGCGATCCGGCTCGAAGTCTCGACGTTGCCGGCTGCGACTGCGGCGGGGGCGCAGGCGTTGACGAGCGACCCTTCGGGAGCGAGGACGGTTACCGGCGCGAACGCCCCGCCCGATGCGGGGGCGTCCGGATCCGTCAGGCAGCGGACGACGAAGTAGCACGCCGAGCGGGTTACCGCGAGCGGGCAGTTGAGGTTGCCCTCGTGCTCGGGGGCGGTACCGGCGAAGTCGATCTCGAGCCCGTCGCCCTCGATCGTGACCGTGGCGCGAAGCCCGAGGTCGCCCGCTTCGGCCTCGAGAACGTCGCGCGCGGCGTATCGCCCGTCCGGGAGCGCGGCGATCGCTGCCCGAACTCGCCGCTCGGCGTAGTCATGCAGCTCGTCCATCGCCGTGACGACGAGCTCGCGGCCTCGCCGCTGGCAGAGCTCGTCGAGTCGGCGGGCAGCGAGTCGGTTCGCGGCCAGCTGGGCGCGAAGGTCGCCTCGGCGCTCGTC
>DASQWX010000020.1:0-8659 GCA_035640035.1 Gaiellaceae bacterium | reverse complement strand
CTCGTGCCCTTCGGGGGCGATCAGGCCCACAAGGCGTTTGCGCTTGCGCTCGGGCTGCAGCTGCTCGTCGACTCGCTGACCGGAGCCGACGGCTTCGGCGCTGTTCTCTTCGTCGGGCGGCCCGAGGGTGACCCCGTGCCGGCGCTGCGAGAGCTAGCCGGTGGAGTCCGCCTCCCCGGCGACCGCTGAGAGAAGTGAGGCGTCGCTTGGGATGCCGACTTCAAGGCCGTGCCGGCCCTGCCGGTGCGGCCGTCTAAACCCGCGGGAAGGTAAAAGCGGCGCTACGAAGCTTCAACCAACGCCCCGAATCGCCGGTCGTCGCGAATCGAGTCGAAGTCGGAGTCCGTCTTGGCGAGCTCCCGCGCAACCGGGTCGAGCTCGATCGCCTGCGCGAGGTAGTCGAACGCACGCTCGCGGTCACCGAGACGAGCCTCGACGCAGGCGGCGTTGAAGAAGCCCTGCCATCTGTTCGGGTGCTTTTCGAGCGCCTCGTCGATCAGCTCGCGCGCCCGCTCGAGGTCTCCCTGGTCGGCGTACGAATTCGCGACGAACAGGTCCTCCCAGGGAGAGGGCTCGAAGACGACCCCCGGCTTCGCGCCGACGGCGAGCACCGCGGTGTCGTCCTCCGTCGCGAGCGCGCCGCGCTTCGTGTCGGGCCTTACGAAAACGATTGTGCCGGCCGTCGCATCGACCTCTTCGCCGTCGAGCATGAACGTCGCGCGGCCACGGAGGACGACGTACATCTCCTGGTGGTTGTCGGTCTCGGAGTGCTCCTCGATCACGCGCTGACCGGCTCGGGCGGTGTAGGCGTTCGTGCCGAACGCGGTGATTCCGAAGCGGCGCCGGACCGGCCGCCAGACGAACTCGCCGTTGTTGATCGGCAGCGCCTCGAGCTCGTCGACGTGCGCCACCTCGTAGCCCCCGCTCACGACAGCTCCCTCAACTCCTCCAGCACGACCGGGTCGATCTCTTCGATCCCGTCGACGCGTTCTTCGAGATTGGCGTTCCCCGCCCAGCGGTTGAAGGCGTCCTCGAGATCGCCGTCGTAGCCGAGCTTGACAAGGCGCTCGCGGAGCTCATGGCCAAGCTCGTCGTCGACGGTCAGCCACTGGTCGCGCGGCGTCTCGCCGAAGAGCGCCTCGTGGAGGCGGTAGAGCCGCCGCAGCTCCTCCAGCGGCCGGGCGTGGTCCTCGACGCGCAGCTCGACGACCGTGTCCGAGAGCTTTGCGTAGCCGCCGTCCTGCTGGACGACGAGCAGCGCCGCGGATTGCTGGCCGCGCCGGTCGCCCCCTGCGGCCTGCGCGGCGTCGAGGCAGTCGAGCAGGCGGTCCGCGAGCGGGCCGCTCGACGACTCGAAGGTCGCGGCGATCGCATCGACGGTCTCGCCCGAGACAAGGATGTTTCCCTGCGCGGCGTAGCACGGGCCGGTCTTGCCGCCCGCCCACTCGAGACACTCGGCTCCAGTGAAGGTGGCGCCACGGCCGCGACCATCGACGACGCCGAGCTGGCGCTCGTCTCGCCCCTCGTCCGCGGACGTCAGCCGCTGAACGACCTCTTCCGCCGAGAGCCCTTCGCGCAGGAGCCGCAACCCGTCCGGGCCGTAGCGCGGATTCGCGTACGCCTGGGTCGCGATCGCGCCGACGTGTGGCTCGGCCCACGGTACGACCGCACCGACGGCGAGGAATTTCGACTGCGTCGCAACACCCCACTGCCCGGCGTCGAGATCGCACGCCGCGATCGAGTACGTGCTGACTAGCTCAGCCATAGGTGAGCTCGCGGAGGTCGAGTTCGAGCAGCTCCGGCTTGTCTTTCGGCACGAGGACGGACGCGACCTCGGGGCGCTTGAGCGCCGCCAGGATCTTCTCCGCTGTGTCGGCCCGGACGACCACGGGCGTTCCCCGTTCGTGCGCATCGCGGAGCCGGGCGTCGTCGGAGACGTCGGCGAGCACGAGCGCCTCGCCCACAGGGATGACCGGGTCGCCCTCGAGCGCGAGCTCCGGCACGCGTGTGCGAGTCGCTCCGAACCAGCGTTCGCGAATCAAACGGTGATCGTCTCCCCGGGCTCGATCGCGAGGATCTCGACCCCTGGCGCGTGCTGCCTGAGCTCGTCCGGCGTGCCCTTCAGCAGCGGGAACGTTCCGTAGTGGCAGGGAATGCAGCGTTTCGTCCCGAGGAGCTCGAGCGCGACGCCGGCCTCGCGCGGATCCATCGTGAAATGGCCGCCGATCGGCAGGACTGCAACGTCCGGGCTGTAGATCCGGCCGATCAGCTGCATGTCGGAGAAGACGCACGTATCGCCGGCGAAGTAGAGCTTGGTGCCGTTCTCGAACTCGACCACTATCCCGGTCGCCTCGCCGAGGTAGTCGCCCTTGTCGCTCGAGCTCGAGTGGAAGGCGTTGGTGAGCGTGAACTTGATCCCGTCGACGTCGACCGTGCCGCCCTTGTTGGGCCCGGGCATCTCGCCGACGTCGGCGCCCTCGTCACCGAGCCAGCTTTTCAGCTCGACGATCGCGACGATCTCCGGCGAGAACCGCTTCGCGATCTCGGCAGCGCTCCCGACGTGGTCCGAGTGCCCGTGCGTAACGGCGATCACGTCGACGCGTTCGGGTTCCTTCTCGCCGTCGGGGCACTTTGGGTTGTCCAGCCACGGATCGACGTAGATGCGCTTGCCGTTCGGGCTGTCGACTCGGAAGCTCGCGTGACCGAGCCAGGTGACGGAGACGTCCGGCATTCACCCTCCTCCTCGATTGACTGCGCGAGGGTAACGCAGGAGACGCGGCCGGCACGCCGAATGCGACGGCATCTCCGGCCGGCTCCCCCCGATCGCCCTCGTCTTCGGCGCCGCCCTCGCGGATCACTTCGGCGCCCACACGCTTGCCTTCGACGCGCTCCTCGTCGCCGTGCCCGTGACGGCGATCGCCGGGCTGCGCGCGGTTTCCGAACGGCTGGAGGGAAAGGCCGACCAGACGGCGGCGTATGTCTGGGGCCTCGTGCTCGGGTTGCTCCTGGTCGCGACGGCGGCTCGGGCTCCGTCACTCGGAGACCCGTCGGTCCCCGCGGTCGCACGCTCGGCGCTGATCGCCTGCGTCATCATTTTCTGTCTACAGGCGATGGCAGCGATCGCACGCGAGCTTAGGAACAGTCCCTAGAACAACGCGCCGGCCGCGTGCTTGGCGACGTGTATCAACGGCTCGACGGCGATGAACGAGCCGACGGTCACGCCGAGCGCCAGCAGCACTGAGCTCTGGAGGAGCGCATCCCGCGGCGGGGCGCCGCCGGCCACCGGCGCGGCAGGCGTCAGCTGGAGCTCCGCCGCCGGGCGCATGTACATCGCGCGGACGACCGCGAGGTAGTAGTAGAGGCTGACCGCGGTCGCGATGACCCCCACGATGACGAGCCACGTCCACCCGTGGCGGTACGCCGCGGAGAAGGCGTAGAACTTGCCGACGAAGCCGCCCGTAGGCGGGAGGCCGGCGAAGCCGAACATGAAGACACCCATCGCGACTCCGAGCAGCGGACGCTCCCACCCCAGGCCGGCGAGATTATCGAGCGTCACCGGTGCGGCCAACTCGCGCTCTCGCGCGGCGACGACGCCGAAGGCGCCGACCGACATGGCGGCGTACGGGATCAGGTAGTAGAGGAGCGCCCGGCCGCCGATCGCATTGTCGGCGGCGATCGGGATGAGCATGAAGCCGGCGTGTGAGATCGACGAGTAGGCCAGCATCCGCTTGACGCTTCGCTGGACAAGGGCCGCGAGGTTGCCTATCGCGAGCGACGTGCAGGCGATCGCCGCGACCGCGATCGTCCAGAGGTGCGCCTCTTGCGGGAACGCGACCCGAAGCACCCGCAGCGCCAGCACCAGCGCGGTTACCTTCGTTGCGGCGGCCATGAATCCCGTGACCGGTGTCGGCGCGCCCTCGTAGACGTCTGGGGTCCACATGTGGAAGGGCGCGGCCGATGCCTTGAAGCCGAGGCCGACGATGATCATCGCGAGGCCGGCGACGAGCAGCGCGTCGCCGGTCAGGTGCTGCGCGCCGATCGCGTCGGAGATCCGGTTGAAGGCGAGCTCGCCGGTCGCTCCGTAGACGAGCGCCGAACCGAAGAGGAGTACCGCCGACCCGAAGCCGCCGATGATCAGGTACTTGAGCCCGGCCTCGAGCGAGCCTTCGAGCTCGCGGTCGATCGCGCAGAGGATGTAGAGCGAGATCGAGAACCACTCGAGCCCGAGGAAGAGCGTCATCAGATTGTTCGCCGTGACGAGGAAGCACATGCCGCCGCCGGCCGCGGTGAGGAGCGCGTAGTACTCGGCGATGTGCTCGTCGCGCATGCGCTCGGCGTACGAGACCCCGACCGCGAGCAGGCCGGCGCCGCAGACGATCACCTGCGCGAGCGCGCCGAGGCGGTCGCGCCGGACCGTGTCGGCGATGACGCTGTGAACGTCCGGCGTGTGGACGTAGATGAGGATCGCGTAGACGAAGGCACCGGCGAAGCCGACCGTCGCCGCCAGCGCGCCGAAGTCGCGCCGCCATGCGCGCGGCAACAGCACGGCCCCCATCAGCGCGAATCCCATCGCGCCGAGCAGGAACAGCTCGGGCGCGAGCGCGAACCAGTCGACGTGCGGCCGCGGAATCATTTGCCCGCCTCGAATTGCGCCGCGACGTCGCCGGCGGCGCGGTCATGCGTGAACGACCGCTCCGTAATCGCGGCCGGCCAGACCGACAGCGCCAGCAGGCAGGCGACGAGAGGGACGATTGCGCCGAGCTCGGCCGGGCGAAGGTCCAGCGCCTCGGGCGCGACGGCCGGGCCGGCCCGCTCGTGCAGCACCGCGGAGATCAGCCGCAGCATGTACATCGCGGCGAGCACGATGGCGACGGCGCCGACGACCGCGTAGCCCCATCCGCGCGTGAAGACGCCGGCGAGGATCGCGAACTCGCCCGCGAACGCCGACGAGCCCGGCACCGCCAGCGCGATGATCCCGGTCGTCATCAGAACCGTGGCGAGCACGGGTCTCCCGCGGGCGAAGCCGCCGAGGCGGGAGAACTCACCGGTCGTCGCCCGCCGCTCGATGCCGCCGGCGAGCAAGAAGAGGGATGCCGAGATGAGCCCGTGGTTGACCATCTGCAGGACGGCACCGTTCAAGCCGAGGTCGTTGACGGCGAAGACGCCGAAGGTGATGAGGCCGAGCTGGGCCAGTGACGAGTAGGCGATCACACCACGGATGTCCGGCGCCCGGAATGCCAGCAGCGATCCGTAGACGAGGCCGATCGCGGCGAGGACGAGGAGCACGGTCCGGAAGTCCTTCGTCGGCTCCGGGAACTTCGTGATCGCGATCCGGATGAAGCCGTAGATCGCCGCCTTCGAGACGACCCCGCTCAGCACGGCGGAAACCTCGGGCGGGGACTCGCGGTACGCGTCCGGCAGCCAGCCGTGGAGCGGGAAGAGCGGGGCCTTGACCGCGAAAGCCGCGACGAACCCCAGGAACAGCCAATCGCTCGAGCTCTGCCACGTTGCGGTCAGGTCGAACGTTCCTTGCGAGAGGCCGAGGACGATCACGGCCGCGAGCATCAAGAGAGAGCCCGCCATCGTGTAGATGACGAACTTGATCGTTGCTCCGAGCCGTCCCGCGCCGCCCCAGACGCCGATCAAGACGTAGAGCGGGATCAGCATCGCCTCCCAGAAGACGTAGAACAGGAGCAGGTCCTGAGCGGTGAACACGCCGACGATCGCGGCGGTCAGGAGCAGCATCAGCCCGAAGTACGCCCGCGCGCCGGTGCGACCGGACCAGAAGGCGTAGATGACCGACGCGGCCTGCACCACGACCGTCAGTCCGACCAGCCAGAGCGAGAAGCCGTACATGCCGACGTGGTAGGAGACATGGAGGTCGGCGAACCAGTTCGTCCGTTGGTCGAGCTGCAGGCCGCCACGGTCGAAGTTGAAGCGGACGAGCGACTCGATCCAGACGCCGACCTCGGCAAGGGCGGTCAGGACCGCGATCGCTCCCGCTGTGAACGCATCCCACGGAAACAGCCAGACGAGCAGGGCGCCGCCAAGCGGGACCAGGATCAATGCGGTCGTCAGCCAGCCCATTGACTCACCTCACCGCGACGAAGACGATCGTGATTACGGCGAGGCTGGCGGCGATCGCGAGCGCGTAGGTACGGACCAGGCCCGTCTGCAGCTTCCGCGTCCAGAGCCCCAGGTCGCGGAACGTCTCGGCGACGCCGCCGACGGAGCCGAGGACGAGCGGCTCCTCGACAGCGCGCCAGAAGAGCCGAGCGAAGGCGACCGACGGCCGGTAGAACGCGAGGTCGTAGAGCTCGTCGAAGTAGAACTTGTGCTCGAGCGCGCGTTGCGCGAACGCGTACTTCGGGACGGCCCACGTGCGGGCGCTGTAGATCAGCCAGGCGACGCCGATTCCTGCTAGGCCGAGCAGGAATGCGAACAGGCTTGCGAGCGCCTCCTGCGTGCTCGTCGGCTCGGCGAGCGGCCGCGCCACCGGCTCGAGCCAGTTCGAGACCGGATGCCAGAGCGGCGCGAACTGGATCCAGCCGCCGATCACGGACAGCACCGCGAGGACGGCCACGGTCGACGTCATCGAGAACGGGCCCTCCCCGCCGTGCTCGTGGTGGGTCGCATGTTCCTGCACGAACGGCGACGGCTCGCCGGGGAAGACGATGAAGTAGAGCCGGAACGCGTAGAGGCCGGTCAGGAACGTCCCCGCCAGTGCGACCACGAAGAGGATGTCGCCGTACCAGCCCTGGCCGAGCGCCGAGGCGATGATCGAGTCCTTCGAGAAGAAGCCGGCGAACGGCGGGATCCCAACGAGCGCGAGCGAGCCGATCAGGAAGGCCCACCGTGTCCACGGGAGCACCCGTCCGATCCCCGTCATCCGCCGGATGTCCTGTTCGCCCGAGAGCGCGTGGATGACGATGCCGGCCGCCATGAAGAGCAGCGCCTTGAAGAAGGCGTGCGTCATCAGGTGGAACTCGGCGTTTGCGTATGCACCGAGGCCGGCGCCGAGGAACATGTAGCCGATCTGGGACATGGTCGAGTAGGCGATCACGCGCTTGATGTCCGTCTGCACGAGCGCGATCAACCCGGCCATCAGCAGCGTCCCCGCCCCGAGCCCGGCCGCGAGCTCTTGCACCCGCGGCGCCTGCTCGAAGACGGCGTGCGTGCGGACGATCAGGTAGACCCCGGCTGTCACCATCGTCGCCGCGTGGATCAGCGCGCTGACCGGCGTCGGGCCCTCCATCGCGTCGGGCAACCACGTCTGGAGCGGGAGCTGCGCCGACTTGGCCACCGCGCCCCCGAGCAGTCCGAGAGCGACGAGGTTGACAAGCCAACCGTGTCCAGGTCCGACGGCGAAGGCATCGGGGAAGTTCAGCGTCTGCCGGTGCTGGATCAGGATGAAGAACGCGAGCGCCATCGTCGCGTCGCCGATCGCGTTCATCACGAAGGCCTTCTTTGCCGCGGCAACCGCCGCCGGCCGGTCGTGCCAGAAGCCGATCAGGAGGTACGAGCTGAGGCCGACGAGGCCCCAGCCGGCCAGCAGCAGGACGAGGTTCCCTGCCTGGACGAGCATCAGCATCGAGAAGACGAACAGCGCCATGTAGGCGAAGTAGCGCCGCTCCTCGTCGTCCCCGTCCATGTAGCCGATCGAGTACGCGACGATCAGGAAGCCGACTCCCGAGACGACCAGCATCATGAAGACGCTGAGCGGGTCGACGAGGATGCGCAGGCCGACATGGAAGCTGCCGGCGGTCAGCCATTCCCACAGCGTCGAGGCATGTGAGCGCTGGTCCGGGGATTCGCCCCAGAGCTTCGCGAAGACGACGACAGCCGCAACGAAGGAGCCGAACACCGACGTCGTGCCGATGTAGGCCGCCGCTCGGCGGGAGGTGCCCGTGCCGAGGAGCGTGATCAGGAGAGCGGCCCCAAGCGGCGCGACGAGGCAGATCCAGGCGGCGACGATCACCAGTGGTTCCCCCGGTGACATTGCCGCCCTTCTGGTGTTCGAGGAGCAAGCCAGGGGAGGACGCAGGGAGCGCCCGTATCGAGTAGATACGGGCGCGACTGAGGACGCTGCCTGGCGCCGCTCATCGGGCGCCCGAAGCCGGAGGATGTCGCCGGGGGAGCCACTTACCCGCGGAGGAAGCTCAGCTTGTCGACGTCGAGGTCGAGCCGCTTCCGGGCGATCGCGACGATGAGGCCGAGGCCGACAACGACCTCCGAGGCGGCGACGGCCATCACCGCGAGCGCGAAGATCTGCCCGCTCGACTCGCCGTGGTGGCGCGAGAACGCGATCAGCGCGAGGTTCGCGCCGTTCAGCATGATCTCGAGCGAGAGCAGCACGATCAGCGGGTTGCGGCGGATGAGCACGCCGAGCGCGCCGGTCGCGAACAGGAAGGCTGCGATCCCGAGGTACCAGGCGGTGCCGGGTCCGAGCATCAGACGACGGCCTCCCGGCGTTGCGACGCTTCGTCGGCGGCCCGCCGCTTCGTGTGCGCGCCGAGGATGACGCCGCCGACGGCGGCAACGAGGAGCACGATCGACGTGATCTCGAACGCGAGCAGGTGGTCGACGAGGAAGACGCGCCCGATCCAGGCCGGCGTGCCGAACGCGGCGCCGACCTTGTCGTCGTGCGAGAGGCTTCCGC
>DASQWX010000019.1:0-6781 GCA_035640035.1 Gaiellaceae bacterium | reverse complement strand
CTTCTCTTGGGCAAAGCGTGTCTCTTCGCGGAAGGGCGTCTCCCCGAAGCAGCCGCTCGAGGGCGCCGTTCGCCGCGGCGCCGCGGTCGCCGAGGAAGGCGCTCACGTGACGCTGCGTTGGGCCTTTGCAACGGCTCACCGTTCCCTGGGCCTTGCGGCAACCGCCACGTTCAGCGCCAGGCGCCGGCGGGCCGAGCTCGCCTGGTACCTCACGATGGTGCTCTTCGCGGCCGGAATCGGCCTCGTCGTCACCGTTTGGCTCAACGGAGCCTGAGGCTTCATAGGCACGGTCGCTACACTTCGCCGCCGTGGCCGGCGAGCGTGTGAAGCTGTCCGTGCGCGAGCGTGAGGGCCGGGGAACCGGCGATTCTCGGCGCTTGCGGCGCGAGGGATTGATCCCCGGCGTCCTCTACGGGGGCGGGAGGACACCCCATCCGATCTGTGTGGACGAGCGGGAGCTGAGGCGCGTCCTCACGGGCGATCACGGCCTGCATGCGATCCTCGACGTCACGCTCGACGGCCAGAAGGTGTCACATGCGTCGATCCTCAAGGACTACCAAGTCGATCCGATTCGTGGGCATCTGATCCATATCGATCTGCAGGAAGTGCGGCTCGACCAGCCGATCCAGGCGCAGGTCGTGGTCGAGCTCGTCGGCGATCCGGAGGGCGTCAAGGAGGGCGGCGTGCTGTCGCAGGTCCAGCGCGAGATCAACGTCGAGGCGCTCCCGCTCGAGATCCCCGAGCGGCTCGAGCTCGATGTCAGCGAGATGGCGATCGGCGACACGCTCCGGCTGGCCGACCTGCCGCCGCGGGAGGGCGTGACCTACCTCGACAACCCCGAGGAGACGGTGCTCGCGACCGTGACGATGCCGACGCAAATCGTCGAGCCCGAGCCCGAGGAAGAGGAGCTCGAAGAGGGTGCCGAGCTGCCCGAGGGCGCCGAGGTGCCGGAGGGCGAGGAGGCACCGGAGGGCGCTGCCGAGGCGCCCGCCGAGCCGGAGGCCGAGGCCGCCGGCGAGCCTGGCACTGCAGAGGGGTAACCGTTGCGGTTCTTGGGTCGGGGGAAGTCCGCCCCGACACTGGATCTGCTCGTCGTCGGCCTCGGCAATCCGGGGCGCGAGTACGAGCGGACGCGGCACAACGCCGGCTGGCTCGTCGTCGACGAGCTCGCGCGCAGGCTCGCGGGCTCGTGGCGCTCGAAGTTCTCGGGGCGGCTGGCCGAGGTACGGCTGGACGGCGCTAGGCTCGCGCTTCTGAAGCCCGAGACCTTCATGAACGACTCTGGACGCTCGGTGGCCGCCGCGGCGAAGTTCTTCAAGGTCGCGCCAGAGTCGCTCCTGATCGTCCACGACGACGTTGACCTCGAGTCTGGGCGGCTGCAGGCGCGGGCCGGAGGAGGCCTCGCCGGACACAACGGTCTCCGCTCGCTGGCCCAGGCGCTCGGCTCACAGGACTTCCTCCGGCTCCGCATCGGCGTCGGGAGGCCCGGTCGCGGAGACCCCAGGTCGGTCGCCGACTACGTCCTCTCGGCGTTCGAGCCCGAGGAGGACGTCGGCGGCCTGATCGACCGCTCGGCGGATGCCGTCGAGACCCTTGCGCGCGAGGGCCTCGAGGCGGCGCAGCAGCGCTTCAACTAACAGGGTCGTGGCTACGATTCGGGCGCGGAACCGCAGGTTCCGTCTTTTGCGATGGACCGACCTGTCCTGCATTCATTCGTCGCCGAGCTCGTCGAGGGCGAGAGGCTTGCCCACTTCACGGAGGCTCTGCCGACGCGGGCGCGCGTGTCGGAGCCTGCGCTGCCGTTCGTGCTCGCGGCCGTCCACGAGAAGGTCGGGCGGGGCCTGGTCTGCGCGCTCCCCGAGGATGCCGACGCTCGTGACGCCGCCGACGCCGCGGCGTGGTTCCTCGGCGAGGAGCGCGTCGGCCTGCTGCCGAGCCGGGGCGTTCGCTGGGGCTCGGGTCTCGAGCCGCCGCCGCATCTCGTTGGCGAGCGCGCCCGGGCTCTCGACGTTCTTGCGCGGGGCGGCCTGGTCTGCGCCTCCGCGGCGGCGCTCGCCGAGGGCGTCCCGCCTCCGGACGCGCGGCCGGAGCCGATCGAGATCGAGCAGGGTGAAGAGCCTGGCATCGACCTGCTGGCGGAGGGCTTCGCTCTCGCCGGCTACGAGCGCGTCGAGCGGGTCGAGGAGCGCGGCCAGTTCGCCGTTCGCGGCGGTCTCGTCGACGTCTTCCCGACGACCGGACGCGAGCCCTTGCGCATTGAGCTCTTCGGCGACGAGATCGAGTCGATCCGGGCATTCTCGCCGTTCACGCAGCGGGCGCTTCACCCCGTCGAGCGGGCGCTCGTCTACCCGGCCGCGGAGCGGCGCCCCGACTTCGCGGAGCCGACGTTGCCCGACGACGAGGTCGACGGTACGCCGCCGGTACCGGACGATCTGGTGCCCGTGCTCGACCGCGCGCCGGACTTCGTGTGGGAGGCCGACGAGGTCAGAAGCGTTGCGCTCGAGGAACTGAACGTCGAGCCGAACCTCGAGGGCGCGACCGAGCTCGACCCGCTGCCGGCAAACCAGCCGTTCTCGTTCGAGGCACAGCGACCGGCCCTCGCTGCCCGCGGGCTGGCCGAAGCCGAGAACGAGCTCGGCGCCCTCGTCCGCGCCGGGCAGCGCGTCGTCGTGACCTTCCCGCATCGCGGGGAGGCCCTGCGGACCCAGAACCTTCTGCGCCGCATCGAGACGCGGCTCCTCGAACCGGGGGAGCGGCTTCCCCACGAGCCGGAACTGCTGTTCGCGGTCGCCCCGGCTCGCCGCGGCTTCGTCTGGCGCGAGCTCGGCCTGGTCCTGCTCCCGGACACGCAGGTCTTCCGTAAGCGTCCGCCACGCGCCGACGCCCGAATCGGGCGCGCGCTCCAGAGCTTCGCCGACCTTCGGACCGGCGACTACGTCGTCCACGAGGACCACGGTGTCGGCCGCCTCCAGGCCTTTGAGACGAAGGAGGTCGCCGACGTCACGCGCGACTATCTGCTGCTCGCGTTTCGGGGTGAAGACCGCCTCTACGTCCCGCACGAGCAGATCGGCAAGGTGTCCCGCTACGTCGGCGCGGATTCGCGCGCGCCCGCGTTGTCCAAGCTCGGCGGCAAGGCGTGGCAGAACCTGAAGAGCCGCGCCCGGGAGAGCCTGCGCGAGCTCGCGGGTGAGCTTCTCGCCCTGTACGCCCGTCGCCAACAGGCGGAAGGTCAGGCGTTCGATCTACGGAACGAGTGGCTCGAGCGGCTCGAGGCCGAGTTCCCCTACCGGGAGACCGAGGATCAGCAACGCGCGATCGAAGCAGTCAGGGAGGACCTCGAGGCGCCGCGGCCGATGGACCGCCTCGTCTGCGGCGACGTCGGCTTCGGCAAGACGGAGGTCGCCGTCCGGGCCGGGTTCGCCGTCGCCGTCAACGGCAAGCAGACGCTGATGCTCGTGCCGACCACGGTGCTCGCGCAGCAGCACTGGAATACGTTCCGCGAGCGCTACCGCGACTTCCCCGTCAGGGTGGAGATGGTCTCTCGCTTCCGCGCCCCGGCCGAGGTCAAGCGCGTGCTCGCCGAGTACGCGGAAGGCAAGGTCGACGTCCTCATCGGCACGCACCGGATCCTCTCGCGCGACGTCATCCCCAAGGAGCTCGGCCTCATCATCGTCGACGAGGAGCAGCGGTTCGGGGTGGCCCAGAAGGAATTCCTCCGGCAACTGCGGCTCGAGGTCGACGTGCTCAGCCTGACCGCGACTCCGATTCCGCGCACGCTGCACATGTCGCTCTCAGGCCTCCGTGACATCTCGGTGATCGAGACCCCCCCGCAGGGCCGGCGGCCGATCCGCACTTTCGTGGGGGAGTACGACGAGGAGCTCGTCCAGGCGGCACTCCGTCGTGAGAAGGACCGGGAGGGCCAGGCCTTCTACCTCCACAATCGGGTCGAGACGATCGACGAAGTCGCGGAGCGCCTGCGCCAGCTCTGCCCGGAATTGCGCTTCATCGTCGCCCACGGGCAGATGCGCGAGAAAGAGCTCGAGGACCACATGCTGTCGTTCCTTGGGGGCGACGCCGACGTTCTCGTCTCGACCACGATCATCGAATCGGGCCTTGACATTCCGCAGGCCAACACGCTCGTCGTCGAGCGCGCCGACATGTTGGGCCTGGCCCAGCTCTACCAGATCCGCGGCCGCGTCGGCCGCTCCGACGTGACCGCGCACGCCTACCTCTTCTATCCCGATTCGCAGGAGCTGACCCCGGAGGCCCGTGCGCGGCTGGCGACGCTGGCCGACCACACCGAGCTCGGCGCGGGCTTCGCGATTGCGATGCGCGATCTCGAGATCCGCGGGGCCGGCGATCTCCTCGGTGCCGAGCAGTCGGGCCACGTCGCCGCGCTCGGGTTCGAGCTCTACGTCGAGCTACTCGGCGAGGCCGTCGCCGAGCTCTCCGGCCAACGGCGGCCGGCGGCGCGGCCGGTGCGCGTGGACGCGCGGGTCGACGCCTACGTGCCGGCAAGCTACATCGGCTCCGAGGCGTTGAAGATCGACCTGCATCGGCGCCTCGCCTTGAGTGAAGACGAGGACGAGCTCCGCGAGCTGCATGCGGCTACCGAGGACCGTTACGGCCCGCTGCCGGAGCCGGTCGAGAACCTCTTCGCGATCCAGGAGGCGAAGCTGAAGCTCGCCCTCATCGGCGCCGATTACCTCGTCTTTCGCGGTGGACGTGCGACCGTCGGCCCGGTCGAGCTCGGCTCCGGCGAGTTGAGGGCCCTGCGGGGACGGGTCGATACTGCGGTCTACACGACGGCTCGCAGGGAAGTTTCGTTAAGAGACGAAGAATTCGACGGAGCACTCCGACTTGTCGATGCTATGCTCGAAACGCGCCAAGCAGCCTGAGGGTCGGGCCATGCTTGGCTCTTCGTACGTTATGAAGCATCTCCGTCTCGTTTCCATCCTCGCCCTGGTGGCGGCATTCGCCGCGGGCTGCGGCGGCAGTGAGGGGCCGAAATCAGTGCCGAGTGACGCGGTCGCGGTCGTCGGCGGCGACACGATCAGCAAGGCCGACTACAACCAGGTCCTCAACCAGGCGAGGCGCAGCTACCTGGCCTCGAACAAGCCGTTCCCGAAGCCGGGGACGCAGACCTACGGGACGCTGCGCGCGCAGATCATCCAGTTCCTCGTCGAGCGCTCGGAGTACCAGCAGGAGGCCGACAAGCTCGGTATCAAGATCAGCGACAAGGACATCGAGGACCGCCTCGACCAGGTCAAGCAGCAGTACTTCGTCAATCCGCCGGGCCAGAAGCCCGCTACCAAGGCCGAGATCGAGAAGCGCTACCGCGCGCAGCTGAAAGCGCAGGGTCTCACGGACCAGGACGTGAAGGAGGGCATTCGCTCACAGCTGATCCGGGAGAAGATCTACGACAAGGTCACGAAGGACGTCAAGGTCTCCGATAGCGACGCCAAGAAGTACTACGACGATCACAAGGCGCAATACCAGCAGCCCGCGACGCCGGAGAGCCGCGATGTGCGGCACATCCTGGTCAAGTCGCAGGCGCTCGCACTCCAGATCTACAACCAGCTCAAGCACGGAGCCGACTTCTCAAAGCTCGCGCTCAAGTACTCGACGGACCCGAGCAAGACGAGCGGGGGGCGCCTGACGGTCTGCAAGGAGAAGACGACTACGTGTCCCCTGAAGACCGTCGCGCCGTTCGAGAACGTAGCGTTCTCGCTCAAGACGAACGAGATCTCGAAGCCCGTTCACACGCGTTTCGGCTGGCACGTGATCCAGGCGGTCAGCGACACCCGGCCCGCGAAGAAGGCGTCGGCGATCCCGTTCGACCAGGTCAAGGCGGCGATCCAGCAGCAGCTCGCGCAGCAGAAGAAGCAGGACAAGATGACGAGCTGGTGGAACGACGCCAAGAAGAGCTTCGCGAAGAAGACGAAGTACCAGGTCGGCTACGCGCCGCCCACGACGACCCAGACCACGACCACGGGCTAGTTGGATCTCTAGGAGGTCTCGGCGCGACGTGGCCGGTGTCGTCGGTGCGCGCTGGTCGCCCCGAGGCGGCGTCCTCCGTCGCGCCAATAGTTGTCACTATTGACGCTCCCTGCGTCCTTGCCTCGGAACGACCATCGCACACCGACAACGAGCAACGTCCCACCGAGACCTCCTAGACGCGCTGCTCGAGCTGCAGCAGCTCACCGAGCGGCTGCGCCAGGACTGTCCCTGGGATCGCGAGCAGACGGCACGGACGATCGTGCCGCACACGGTCGAGGAGGCGTACGAGGTTGCCGACGCTGCGGAGCGAGACGACGCGCCGAAGCTGCTCGACGAGCTCGGCGATTTGCTCTTCCAGGTGTATTTCCTCTCGCTGCTGCTCGCCGAGCGCGGCGAGGGTGACCTCGAGACGGTCGCACGGGCGATCCACGCGAAGCTCGTCGCCCGCCACCCGCACGTGTTCGGTGACGCGGAGGCTCGCACAGCCGGACGCGTCCGCGAGAACTGGGAGCGGATCAAGCGTGAGCAGGAAGGCCGCGAGGGGATCTTCCACGACGTTCCGGGCAACCTGCCCGCACTGATCTACGCGCGCAAGATCCAGCGGCGCGCCGCCGCGGTCGGCTTCGAGTATCTGGACACCGCCGGAGCCGTCGGCGATCTCGAGGAGGAGCTCGCCGAGCTGAAAGAGGTGCTGGACGACGGCCGCGAGCCCCCTCCCGAGACCGAGCCCAATGCAGACGTAGCCGGCGAGATCGGCGACGTTCTCTTCGCGGCGGTCAAC
>DASQWX010000018.1:0-6167 GCA_035640035.1 Gaiellaceae bacterium | reverse complement strand
CGCCTTGACCACCTCGCTCGCATCTGCGTATGGTCGGCCTCGGTCGGCAACGAACACGCTTGGAGGCATGGTCGGGGATGCCAAGACGTTGCTGCGGCGGCAGCGGGCTTCGGATACCGAGGCGCGGCTCAGCCTGCTCGGCGCATTCGCGCTCAGCTTCGCCGGCCGCAGCATCGACCTGCCCACGCCTGCTCAACGGCTGCTCGCATACCTCGCGATCGAGGACCGCCCTCTTCAGCGCGGCTATCTCGCCGCGGCGCTCTGGCTGGATTCCACCGATGCCCGCGCGGCCGGGAGCCTGCGGTCGGCGCTCTGGCGAATCCGGCGCTCCGGTTGCAAGCTCGTCGAGAAGAGCAACCATCAGCTGCAGCTCTCGAGCACGGTTGCCGTTGATCTTCACGAGGCCTACGCCTGGGTGGCCCGCGTGCAGGACCGGGCACGACCGCTCAGCAGAGCCGACGTCGCGTCCGCCTCGCTTCCGGCGGAGCTGCTCCGCGACTGGTACGACGACTGGGTCCTGCTCGAGCGGGAGCGGTTCCGGCAGCTTCGCGCGCATGCGCTCGAGGTCCTGTGTGGTCGGCTCGCCGCGGAGGGCCGGCTCGGCGAGGCGCTCGAGATCGGGCTCGCGGCGGTGCACAACGAGCCGCTCCGCGAGAGCGCCCACCGCGCCGTGATCAGCGTGCACCTGGCGGAGGGCAACCGCTCGGAAGCCCTCCGCCAGTACACCTACTACCGGCGCCTCGTCAGCCGGGAGCTCGGGGTCGAGCCCTCGCCCCGAATGGAGACGCTTCTGCGGGCAGGCTGACCAGGCTCATTCGCGCTCCGTGAGATGGGGCAGGTCGCTCGCCAGGTGTGCCATCCGCGTCTCGCCGGCGGAGATGACCGTCCCGAGGTCGAGAAGGCTGCCGGTCACGGTCCAGGCGAGGCCGTACCAGGTCCAGTCCGTTCCTGACCAGCGGCGGATCCTGATCTCGTACGTCTCGCCGGGAATGGCGTCGAACTCGGCGATCTCATAGCTGTTGTCCCAAGAGCCGCTGTAGCCGACCTGCGTGCCGTTCTTGTCGAAGATCTTCAGGTCGAGATCGACCTTCAGCTGTGAGCTGAGGGGGATCGTGATCCCGAAAAACGAGATCGTCGACACCTTGCTGTCCCAGGCGAGCGCGACCTTCACGTGCCTCGGGCCGAACCAGAAGCGCGGGACCTGGATCCGGTACGCGAACTTCGACAGCCCGTGCGAATCGAAGTCGCTCGAGTCGAGCGTGCCGACGTCCCAGCCGCGACGCGATGGAGAGGCGTTGCGGGAGCGTCGGCTCTGTGCGATCCGGTAGCTCTCGAAGGCGTTGACGGCGCCGGTGCCGTCGGAGGCATCGTCGTCGTCGACCACGTCCTGCCACCACGTGTCTCCGATGACGTTCTTCGTCGCCCCCGCGAACAGGATCGCCCGGCAGCCTTCGGGCCACGCCTTGAGCGTTCCCGAGGTGCTCTGCATGAGCGCCGCCACGCCCGCAGCGGCGGGCGAGGCCTGGCTCGTTCCGGTCATCGTGATCCCGTCGGCGGTGACGGACGTCCCGTTTGCCGCGATCTCCGGCAACTCGCGGTCGCCGTGGCCCGAGGCCGGGTTCCGGAACACGGAGCTCGACGCCATCGCCGAGGCCGAGTCGTCGTGGTTGCCGACCGCGAGGCTGTTGAAGCCCTTGTGGTTGACGAACTCGTCGCTCGGCGGGCTGATGCCGTCGGGATCGCCGTTCCAGTAGTTGCCGGCCGCCTGGCAGATGGTCGGGTACGGCCAGTTGAGGCTCAGCCAGTCCTTGTAGATGTCGTCGAAGGAAAGGCTGTCCGATCCGGGCTCGGAGGGGCGGTGGAAGCTCTGGTTGATGACAGTGCACCCGCGCTCCTTCACGGCCCAGCTCAGCGCGGCGAGGTCCTTCGAGTTCGCCGAGTAGAGCTTGCACTCGGGTGCGTGTCCGTGCGGCTTGTTCGGCTCCTTGTTCTTGACGATCGCGTGGACGTTCTCGGAGTGGTCCGACGTGGCGGGGCTCGTGTCGTAACGCCCCTCGATCACCAGGTTGGTCGTGCTCGTGGGCCCGTCCTCCCAGACGGCGACGTTCACGCCGGCCCCCTTCGTCCCCGCGGTCTGGACGTCGTCCGAGTTCGCGATCGCGATCGAGTCCTCGAGATCGTCGATGCCTTCGGGGTCGTAGAGGAAGATCCCGGCGACTTCGTCGCGCTTGGCGAGCCTCTGGATCGACCGCTTCGGCATGCGCGCGAAGACGACGGGCGCGGCCTCGTCGAAGCGGATCTCCCGCGCTCCGAGCTCGCCGACGATCTCGCCGACAGCACGAGCGACGCGAACCGATTGCTCGTTGCGCTGGGTGGCGGAGCGCGGCATGCGTGGCTCCTGGGTTTCCCGCTCGAGCGTGCTCTTCTCGTCGGGATCGATCTCGTCGACGCCGTGGGCCCAGACGGCGACGGACACGTTCTCGTCCGGCCGTGCCGTGCGGAGGCGCCGCCGGAGGTCTTCGTGGAGCTTTCCGGCTCTCCCGGCGCGCTTCCGCTCGAGCTCTTTCAGGAGCCGCGTTTCGTCGACGCGCTTTCCCCTCTCGTCGAAGGCGAGGGAAACGGGAGCCTGGGTTCGGCGATTGACGCCCTTCATCATCTCGATGTACCTGCCGCGAGCGGGCTCGAAGAGCGGCAGGCGCTGCGGGCCGTTCGCCGTCAGCTTCAGCCGCGTCATGCTCTCGATTGCCACATCCCTCGGCACGCGCGCCGCCGAGTCGACGAGGTGGAACGGGATCGCCATCTCCGGCGTGAGCTCGCCGTTCGAGCTGGACAGGAGCGGCCCGATTTGGAGCACGTGGGTGCCGGCCGGAAGGTCTTCGGGCGGCGACCACGTCGCACGCCTTCGCTGCCTGTCGACCTTGACGACATTGTCGGCCCGCTCGACGCCGATCGACCGCTGCGCGGCCTCGGGATCCATCTCCGCCGGCGTCTCCACGATCACGTTCGAGTCGCGGAACAAGAATTCGTCCCTCTGAAGCCCAATCAGCTTGACTCCCGACCGAAGCTCCGGAACGCGCAGCGCCGGACCAGGCGGCCGCGTTTCAACAGCGCTCATAGATGCCCTCCTTGCTCGATGCCGTGCAGGATCGAGTCTGCGCCCGACCGCGTCACTCGGGCGTCACCGCGGCGTCAACCGGGCGGTCGCCGGTTGCGCTGGGGCACCGAGCTACGAGAGGATCGCCGCGCACGATCCGGCAGTCCTTTAAGGGAGGGAAGAATGGCCGTAGAGACCGAGCGTTTGGCAACCGAGCAACTCGCCGAGGATTTCGGCGGACAACTCATCCATCCGGACGATCAGACGTTCAACGCCGCGCGCAGCATCTACAACAGCATGATCGACCGGCGACCGTCAGTGATCGCGCGGCCGAGTGGCACCGCCGACGTGATCGCTGCGGTGAGCTTCGCGCGGGAGCACGGCCAGCCGATCGGCGTTCGCTGCGGAGGCCACAGCGTCGCGGGCCATTCCCTTCCCGACGGCGGCATGCTGCTCGACCTCGCGCTGATGAAGGGCGTCCACGTCGACCGTGAGCGCGGCGTTGCGCGCGCAAATGGAGGCGTGCTGTGGGGCGAGTACGACCGGGAAACGCAGGCGGTCGGAGTTCACACGCCCGGTGGTCGTGTCACGACCACTGGGGTCGGCGGATTCACAACGGGCGGCGGCTACGGATGGACGTCCACGAAGTTCGGACTGACGTGCGACAACCTGGTCTCGGCGGATGTCGTCACGGCTGACGGTCGTCTCCTGCGGGCGAGCGAGGACGCGAACGAAGATCTCTTCTGGGGCATCCGCGGCGGCAGCGGCAACTTCGGTGTCGTCACCTCGTTTGAGTTCCGCGTCCATCCGCTCGGGCCGACGATGCTCGGGGGCTTGATGATCTTCCCGCTCGAGAAGGCCGAGGAAGCCTTGGCGGCATACATGAAGCTCGTCGCCGACCCCCCGGACGAGCTCTCAACGGCGGCCGTGCAGCTAACCGCTCCGCCGGAGGAGTTCGTGCCCGCGCACCTGCACGGGAAGGTTGTTCTGGGCTTTGCGATCTCCTACGCCGGCGATCCGGAGGAGGGGGCCAAGGTCGTCGCGCCGCTGAAGGCGGTCGGTCCCGCGGTCGACCTGGTCGGGCCCATGCCGTACCGGGCGTTCCAGGCGATGCTCGACCCCATGTCGCCTCCGGGCCTGCGGAACTACTGGCGAGGGCTCCATCTCAAGGGGCTGAGCGACGACCTCGTCGAGAAGTACTTGCAAGTCCCGCCCGAGGGGCTCTCGCCGTTCTCATTCGTCATCATCTTCCAACACGGCGGCGCGGCCTCGAGAGTCGGCGAGGACGCGACCGCGTTCGGCCACCGCGATGCGACGTTCATGGTGCACCCGATCGCGTGCTGGGACGATGCCGCCGACGACGAGCGTCATCGCGCCTGGGTCAACGACGTGACAGAGGCGATGCAGGCATTCACGACCGGCGGCGTGTACCTGAACTTCATGGCCGACGAGGACCGCGTCCAGGCGGGCTACGGTCCTGACAAGTACGAGAAGCTCGTGGCGCTGAAACGTAAGTACGACCCCGACAACGTCTTCCGCTTCAACCAGAACATCGCGCCGTGAGTCGGGCTCTGTAGCCCAATAGCCGCTCGCGGCGCCGCCGCGCGCGCAGTCGCCAGAGCCGTTTTCGCGGAGGAAACGCCCTCTGAGCGTGCAATTTTTGGCTCCCCGGCGTACAGTCCGAGCGAGCACGCCCAAGCGGCCAGGGAGTGACTTTGAAGGTTGCTGTCGAGATTCTCCGCTACGTCAGCCTTGCTGCTTACGTAGTCCTTGCACTCGCGACGATCAACCAATGGCGCCGTCAGCGTGACCGGGCGGCCGCGTGGGCAGCCCTCGGTTTCGGAACGCTCGGCGTCGTCGTCGTCCTTGGTCAGATCGTTCCCAAGCATCCCGAAGGCTTCTCGCAGAACTTCCTCCAGCGGCTCGACATCGCCTTCCTGCTGCTCTTCCCCTACCTGCTCCACCGGTTCACGACCGTCTTCCGGCACGCGACCTCGTCGCTCGAGCGCGCGCTCGGACTGATGACGGTGGTGATGCTGGTCTGGACGTTCGCCCTTCCGCACGTCCCCGAGCCGGGCGAGCGGCGCAGCGGATGGTTCATCGCGTACCTGACGGGCTTCCTGATCCACTGGACCGTTCTGTCGTCGGTGGCCGCGACCAGGCTGTGGCGCGCGGGCGGGGGCCAGCCGGTCGTGGCCCGAAGGCGGATGCGGATCCTCGCGTTCGCCGCGGCAGTGCTGACGGTCGCGCTCTTCGCCGCGGCTGCGACGAGCCGGTCCTACTCAGCGGCGTCACTGGCCAGCTCGGCACTCGGGATCGTCAGCGCGCTCGCGTTCCTCCTCGCGCTCGCTCCGCCCGCAATCGTTCGAATCCTTTGGCGGCGGCCGGCCCAGGCGCGCGTCCAGGACGCGATCCAGGATCTCGTCACCCTGAGCCGCAGTCAGCAGGAAGTCGCGGCGCGGGTGCTCGCGCCGATGGCGGAGATCGTCGGGGCGCGCGCCCTCTGCATCCGGAATGACGAGGGCGAGGTTGTCGGCTCCTACGGTCTCCCCGAGGGTAGGAACGAGCCGGAGCCGGACGAGGCGCAGATCTTCGAGGTCGAAATGCCGTCTGGCTCGCTGACGGTCTGGGCCTCGCCGTACGCGCCCTTCTTCGGCCAGGAAGAGCTGCGGATGCTCGAGACGGTCGGGGCTCTGACGGGCGTCGCGCTCGATCGCGTCCGGCTCTTCCAGCAGGAGCACGAGGTCCGACTCGCGCTGGAGCGGGCCGACGAGGTCAAGACGAACTTCATCGCGCTCGCTTCACACGAGCTGCGGACGCCGGTGACGACGATCCTCGGACTGGCCACGACGCTCAATCGCCGCGGCGACGAGCTCGACGATCGCCAGCGGAAGGAGCTGCGCGACACCCTCGAACGCCAAGCCGACCGGATGGCAAAGCTCGTCGAGCAGCTGCTCGACCTCTCGAGGCTCGACGCCGACGCGATCGAGATCGCTCCCGAACGCATCAACGTCCGGACGCGGATCGAGGAGATCGTGGCTGCGGTCGCCGGCGAGCGGATCGACGACGTCGA
>DASQWX010000017.1:0-3100 GCA_035640035.1 Gaiellaceae bacterium | reverse complement strand
CCTGGTCCGTAGAGGACAGCTCGCTCGTGGGGTTGCCCCTGGTCCGATCGCTCGCCGTTCCGCGAATGCGGATCGGCGCGATCGACGCTCCAGTTCCCCGGCGGCAGCCCGCGCCAGGGAACTACTGCTCGTAGCCTTCGACGACCTCCGGGTCCCGGACGCGTGCGGAGCTCGGGTCGTAGCCCGCCTCCCGCAGAGCTCGGCGCTGCCGCAGCAGATCCCAGCACTGGTCGAGCCCGATCTCGATCGACTCGAGGCGCCGGTGCTCGCTCTCGCTCAAGCCGCCGCCCGCGCCGCGCTCGTAGAGCTCCTGCTCCTCGGCTACCAACTGCTCGATGCGGCTGTGAATCTGGCCGTCGTCCATCTCACTCCTCCGGTTTCGGCCGCTTCGGGGAATCGACGCAGACCACCCGCGCAGGCTCGTCACCGAGGACCTCGTAGCCATGGGGCGTTCCGGCTGGAGTCACGATCACGTCACCCGGACCCGCCTCGAGGCTCTGGTCGTCGACCGTCCAGCGCATCCGCCCCGAGCGCATGACGATGACGTGGTCTTGCGGCGGGTCGTGCGTGTGCATCTCTCGGACCTGGCCTACCGGGTGCGTGACGAGATGGACCTCGACGTGGTCGAGCCACATCCCTTCGTCATCGCTGGTCGGCCGGGCGAACGGGCTGTAGTCCGTCGTGTCGGTGATCTTGACCATGGTCAGGCCTGCTGGTGGGCCTCGACGAACCAGAGATGCTTGTCGATCGTCCGCGAGACCTCGATGAACAGATCGGCGGTGCCCTGGTCGTCGAGCTCGAGCGCAACCTCGATCGCGGCTCGGATCGAGGCGCCGTAGGCGCCGAGACGGTCGGCGATCGCAGTCACGGTGTCCATCCCGGCAACGGCGTCGACGGGATACTCCTCGAGCGTCGAGGCAGCGGCGGCCATCCGAGCCGTGCCCGTGGCGAGTCCGCCCAGCGTCGTCGCCCGCTCGGCGATCGTGTCCACGTACTCGAGGACGTTCTCCGCGATCTGGTCGTAGAGCTCGTGAAGCTGGATGAAGTCACTTCCCTTGACGTTCCAGTGCGCCTGCTTGACCTGCGAGTAGAGATCGAACGTGTCGGCCAGACGTGCGTTCAAGAGATCGACGAGCTCGTCGCGCGACGAGTCGGCGATGTTGATGCGGGTCGAAAAGGTGCGGCGGGTTTGCGTCGCCATGGAGGACCTCCCAGGGTTGGTAGGTCCATACTCGCACCTTCGACCCGGGTGGGCGAAAGCTTCGCGCGTGCTGGCGGCGGCGTCTTAGCTGGCGCCGGGAACGAAGAGGTGAATCGCGAGTCCGATCACGCTCATCGCAGCGATTGAGAAGCAGATCGACGTCAGAAACGCCGTCGCCATCACGAATGCATGGGTGTTTGGATCGAGTCTCATGGCCGCAGAGATCGAGGACTCACTATGGTCCAGGTCTGCGGAACTGTCGACCCCTGAAAGCGAATCTTGTTCTGCTACGTTCGGGCGAATGGCCGACGTGCGCGCCGCCCAGCACGAGTTCGTCTGCCCGCACTGCAAGAAACCGTTCTCGGCCGAACTCCTCGCCGAGGGATCGCGACTCGAGGGTTTCAAGTGCCCGCATTGCCGTCTGTTCATTCCCGCCGAGCGGGCGAACGAGGACGGCGACGAAGCCGATTAGTCCCTCGTTCAAGGGATGACTACGCGTTGCCGATGAGCAGTGCGTGGCGATCGATCTCACTGCTCCGCGGACCGAGGAGCTGCGGCTGCCGTTTGGTCTGGCCTGGATCTCGGCGATTCCGGCCCGGGTCGTCCTCGGCGGGATCGTCGCCGCCAGCTTCCTGATCCGCTTCGCCGTCGCCCTCGCCCACGCGACACCCCTCTACTTCCCCGACGAGTACATCTATGCGTCGATCTCGCGCTCGCTCGCCGAGCACGGCCGGCCGCTGATTCGAAACGGGCCCGCGCACTTCCCCGCCTTGCTCGAGCCGCTCGTGGCTGCCCCGTTCTGGCTCCTCCACGATCCGGCTGTCGCCTACCGGCTCACGCAGGCGGAGAACGCGCTGGCGATGTCCTGCGCGGCCATCCCCGTCTACCTCTTGACTCGCCGGCTGGGTCTCGGCACCGGACTCGCCCTCGTGGCGGGAGCCGTCACCGTCGCCTCGCCGAACCTCTTCTTCGTCGCCTTCGTCCTCGCGGACCCGCTCGCCTATCCACTCGTGCTCTTCTCGCTGTACGCGGCGGTCTGCGCGCTCTCGGGGCCGTCTCGTCGCAACCAGCTGGCGTTTATCGCTCTCGCTGCGCTGACGGCGCTGACCCGGATCCAGTACGCGCTCCTTCCGCTCGTCTTCGTTCTCGGCGCGCTTGCGGTCGAGCGCGGCTCGCTTCGGGCCGCCCTGCGGAGCTTCCGGCTGACCTGGGGAATCTTCGTCGCGCCGCTGGGTGCGCTGGTCGTCCTCGGCCCGAACCGTGTGCTCGGCTACTACAACTCGGTCGTCAGCTTGCACATCCGTCCCGGCGCGATCGTCCACTGGATCGCGACGGACTCGATGCTGCTCGTCTACTGCGCGGGCTGGGTGCTGGTGCCCGGCGCCCTGCTCGGCTTCGCGTACGCGCTCGGGAGGCCGCGATCGCGCGAGGAAGCGGCGTTCGGCGGCGTCACGGCCGGGCTGCTTCTCGTCCTGTTCGCAGAGACGTCGCTCTACGCCTCGAACGGATCGCCTCGGTTCCAGGAGCGCTACTTCATGGCGCTTCTGCCGCTCTTCCTGCCGTGGTTCGCGCTCTACCTCACCCGCGGGCGGCCCGCCCGGCTCCTCACCTGCCTGCTTGCCGTCGTGCTGCTCACGATCTCCGCGCGGGTTCCGCTCGCCCCGTACAGCGTCGCGGACAACAAGCAGGACTCGCCGTTCCTACTCGGTGTCTTTCGACTCGAGCATGCGGTGGGTGAAGCGAACGGCTCGCTGTTGATCGCCATCGTCGCCGCTCTCCTCTCCGTGCTGGCGGCCGCGGTCGCCTGGCGCGCGCGCCTCGCCGTCCTCGCGCTCGGGCTCACGCTCGTGACGGCCGCCGCTGCGTCAGCGGGCTCGATCTCGTTCGACCACCACGTCG
>DASQWX010000016.1:0-41395 GCA_035640035.1 Gaiellaceae bacterium | reverse complement strand
TCGCGAAAGAGATCCTCGCATCGCGGAGAACTGGGTCGTACTGCGATAAAATGGCTTTCGGAAGCGAGGGCTCTGGGGGTCTGGCTGGTTTCCCTTGGTCTGGCGCTTTCCTGGGCAGAGAGGGCGGGCGTGTTAATCGCGGACCGCCCTCTTCTTTTGGCGCCGCGACGCAGGCGCGAGCCGCCACGCTTGTCGCTCCTTCGTTGCCAGCCTTTGAAGCGGTTGGCGGAACGGTGACTTCTGGCCGAGACCGCATGGTTGAGCACGGCCCATCACACGTGGCAACAGGAGCCCGCGCGGGCAGCTTGTCCCTCGCCGCCCGTCTAGGCGCCACCCCCGAGTAGAAGGTTCGGGTAGAAACCCGCGCGCTTGCAGGGACTGGTCTAGAAGAGCGTCTTTCGCATCCGGCGGTGCTCCGGCACGGTGGGCTCGATGCGACGCCTTGTCCCACTGCTCGCGATCGCAATGGTCGTGGGGGGCTGCTTCGTGCGCCGCACGTCGCCGCCACCGTCGCCGCACTGCCGGTCGGGGACGCCTCTCGCCGGCGTGTATCACCCGGAGCGCCTCAAGGTGAAGAGTCGTTGCCGGATCGCAGTCGGCACGGTCGAGAAGGTGAAGCCTGAGCTCTACGACGGGGACATCCACATCGGGCTTCGCCTCGATCCCGGCCAGGAGAGGCTCCTGTCTCACGGGAATGCCACGGTCGGGGGAACGCTCGTCGTCGAGATCATTCCCTGGGACCGCTCGCGCGTGCTCGTGCCGGAGGTCGGGCAACGCATCCAGGTCGTCGGCCCCTGGGTCGAGGACACGGCGCATGGCTGGAACGAGATTCACCCGGCCTGGTGGATAAGCGCCGGCACAATCCAGCCGGCATCGGCGGACGAGCTCCGCCGGGCCGACCGTCTGTTGCGTGGGCTCGAGCCGGCCGCGAGCGAGGACGACGGCTGAGGAGCGAGAAAGGGGCGACCGCCGCAGCGTCGCCCCTCGCGGCATTCTAGGACGCAAACGGTTGCAAACCCAAGCGGTGCGGGATAATCCAGAACGCCGAGCTTCGAAGGAGGGACTCGAGAATGGACGTGCAGCAGCTGGAATCCACGGCAAAGGCGATCGTCGCCGATGGCAAAGGGATCCTCGCGGCAGACGAGAGCGACGGTACGATCAAGAAGCGCTTCGATTCGATCGGAGTGGAGTCGACGGAGGAGAACCGCCGCGCTTATCGCGAGCTGCTCTTCACCACTGAAGGCGTCGAGGAGTTCATCTCCGGGGTGATCCTCTTCGACGAGACGATCCGGCAGTCGTCGGCTGACGGAACGCCGTTTCCTGAGCTGCTCGCGAGCAAGGGGATCATTCCCGGCATCAAGGTCGACAAGGGCGCGAAGCCGCTCGCACTGACGGATGGGGAGACGATCACCGAGGGCCTCGACGGGCTCCGCGCGAGGCTCGAGGAGTATCGCGGGCTCGGCGCGCGGTTCGCGAAGTGGCGGGCGACGTATTCGATCGCGCCCGACAAGCCGAGCGAGTACTGCGTCTGGACGAACGCTCATGCACTCGCGCGCTACGCGGCGCTCTGCCAGGAAGCCGACCTCGTCCCGATCGTCGAGCCCGAGGTGCTCCAAGACGGCACGCACACGATCGAGGAGAGCAGGAAGGCGACCGGCCGCGTTCTCCAGGCCGTGTACACGGAGCTGCACGACCAGCGGCTCGATTTCCGGGGCACGCTGCTGAAGCCGAATATGGTCCTGTCCGGCTACGACGGCGCCGATCGCGCCTCGGTGGACGAGGTCGCGGACGTGACGCTGGAGTGCTTTTACAAGCACGTTCCGGCCGCCGTCCCCGGAATCGTCTTCCTCTCCGGTGGGCAGTCGGACGAGGATGCGACCGCCCATTTGAACGCGATGAACGCACGCGGATCGCACCCGTGGGAGCTGTCGTTCTCCTACGGGCGGGCGCTGCAGGCGCCGGCCCTCAAGGCCTGGGGCGGGAAGCCCGAGAACGTCGAGGCGGCACAGCGCGCGTACTACCACCGTGCCAAGATGAACGGCGCCGCCCGGACGGGCATGTACGCGCCGGAGATGGAGCGGGAGGCGGTACCCGCCTAGTTATCAGCGCGTCAGTGGTTACCAGCGCGTCAGCATTGCGTTAGGAATTCGGGCGCCGAGTTGAGTTGTCGGCGCCCCCGCGGGAGACTCCGGCCATGGATCCGGAAGCAACGATCGGGGCGCTTCGCGATGCGCTTGCCGTCTCGCCGGACAACGTGCCCCTGCGTGAGCATCTCGCGGCGACGCTGCTCGCTGCCGGCCACTCCGCCGAGGCCGAGGCCGAGTTCAGGCAGGCGCTGGCGGACGGGGCAGGGGCTTCGGCCCGGCTCGGGCTCGCGCACGCGTTCTTCGCGCTCGGGAAGCTGGGGGAGTCGCAGGTTCTCGCCGAAGGTCTGGCCGAGGATGGAGAGCCGACCGCGCAGCTGCTGCTCGCGCGGATCCTGCTGAACTTGGGGCACCCGCAGGAAGCGAGGGAGCGCTACACGCACGCCGTCCAGCTCGATCCCTCGCTCTCGGACCCGGAGCTCGCAGCGGCGCTCGCGGCAGGCGAGACGGTCTCCGGGCGCGTACCGGTCCCAGCGCACGCCGATGATTCCGACGCCGACCTCGAGCAGGTCGCGGCGGAGAGGCCGCTGATCACGTTCCGCGATGTCGGGGGCATGGAGGACGTCAAGGACGAGATCCGAATGAAGATCGTCCATCCGTTCGCACAGCCCGACCTCTTCAAGGCATACGGCAAAGCGCCCGGAGGAGGCATCCTCCTCTACGGGCCGCCCGGCTGTGGCAAGACGCACATCGCCCGCGCGACCGCCGGAGAGATCAACGCCGCATTCATCGCTGTCGGGATCGACGAGGTCCTCAGCATGTGGCTCGGCGAGAGCGAGCGGCAGCTCCACGACACGTTCGAACGCGCCCGCCGCGCCGCCCCCTGCGTTCTCTTCTTCGACGAAGTCGATGCGATCGGAGCGGTGCGGCATGACATCCGCCACGGCGCGATGCGTCAGCTCGTGAACCAGTTTCTCGCCGAGCTCGACGGGATCAAGGCCTCCAACGAAGGCGTTCTGATCCTCGCGGCCACGAACGCTCCGTGGGGTGTCGACGACGCACTGCGCCGTCCCGGGCGGTTCGACCGCGTCATCTTCATCCCGCCGCCCGACGAGGCAGCGCGTGCGGCGATCCTGGGCGTCCATCTGGCCGCGCGGCCTGCGGGCGACGTCGACATCGCCGCTCTCGCGCACAAGACGAAAGGTTTCTCGGGAGCCGATCTGAGCGCGGTCGTCGACCGAGCCGTCGAGGCGAAGTTGCGGGAGTCGATGAAGGCGGACGTCCCGTTGCCGCTCCAGACGCGCGATCTCGAGGCGGCGCTGAAGATCGCCCGACCGACGACCGGCGAGTGGATGCAGACGGCCCGGAGCTACGCGCTCCATTCGAACGAGGCCGGGACGTACGACGACGTGCTCGCGTACCTGGAGCGACGGTGAGCGCCTCGCCCAGCACCGAACGGGCCGAGCTCCTACTCGAGGCGGGCCAGGCCGCAGCCGCGGAGCGCGAGGCCCGAGCAATCCTCGCTGGCGACCCGCACGATCCCTATGCGCTGGTCTTGCTGGCGCATGCGTTGGTCATGCTCGATCGCACCGACGAGGCCGTTGCAACGGCGCGCGAGGCGGTCGCGCACGACCCGGACGACGAGGTTGCGCTTTTCACGCTCGGCCTCGCTCTGCTCGTCGATTCGGATCTGACGGCGGCGGAGCAGACCTTCCGGGCTGCTATTCGCGTCGATCCGGAGGAGGCCGCCTTCCACCAGGCCCTCGCCGCGGTCCTGCTGCAGCTCGACCGCCGAGACGAAGCACTTGCTGCGGCAGAGCAGGCGCGCACGCTCGAGCCCGACGACCCCCTCGTCGCCGCTACGCACGCGCATGCGCTCGTAGCCCTCGGGCGCGCGAACGAGGCCGATCGCGCAGCACGCGACGCCCTCGCAATCGACCCGACGCGTGACAGCGCACATCACGTGCTCGGTCTCGTCGGCCTCCACCGCGGCGATTCGGACCAGGCGTTGGCAGGGTTCCGCGAGGCGCTGAGGCTCGACCCGACCGACGAGCATGCCCGCGAGGGGTTGGTCCTCGCGTTGAAGGCACGCCACCCTGTCTACGCCGCCTTGCTCCGGTTCTTCCTCTGGCAGAGCCGTCTGCCGAAGCAGGCGCAATGGGCGATTCTGGTCGCCCCGTTCGTGATCGGGCGGTTGATCAGGACGACCGACAACACCGCCTGGTTCTATCCGCTCGCCATCGTCTTCATCGGCTTCGTCGTCCTGACGTGGGCCGCCGACCCGTTCATGACGCTGACGTTGCTCGCCACGCGCGAGGGGCGCCACGTCGTCGGCCGCAACAGCCGGATAGCCGCGGCGCTCTTCGCCGGCTTCATCGGCGCTGCCGGCGCGGCGGCGGTCGGCGCCGCGCTCGACGACCCCCACTTCCTGATTGTCACATTCGGGTTCATCGTCTTCGCGCTCGCTGCCGGCAACGTCGATTCGCTCCCGTCGAACCGGCGGAAAGTCGTCTACCGGGCCGCCGGCGCACTCGCGCTTACCGCCGTCATCGTGATTGGTCTCGTCGCTGCCGGCGCGGGCTATGGCGCGTACGCCACGCCGGCCTTCGTGCTCATCCTCGGCGCCGCGGCGTCGCTCTGGTACGTCCGGCTCGCGAGCTGACCCTCCTAGCGGACGAGCGCCCCGCTCGGCCGAACGACGAGCCACTTGCCGCCGAACTCGGACACGTTCTGGCAGAGGATCTGGCCGGGCCTGCGGTCGCCGACGTAGAAGTACAGAGGGCGGCCAGCGTACGTGACCTGCCGGCGTCCGTCTCTGCGCTTCGTCGTTCCGAGCAAGGACCGCTTCACGCCGCGGCCGGCAGTCAGCCCGCCCTTGGCGAAGTAGACCGGCCACGCCTTCGCGCAGGCGCCGTAGCAGGCGCTTCGACCTTTCGCGTCCCGCGTGAACGCATAGAGCACGTAGCCGCGGCCGTCGAAGAGGACGCGGCCGTACGACGAGGACTTGGCGGTCAACGTCGGAGCTGCGGACTCGCGCAGCATCGCCGCGGGAGCGAGCGCGAGCAGCCCGAGGGCGGCGACCGCGACCGCGAGGAGCGTCTTGTTCATTCTCCGCAGTCGCGGACGGCCGCCCTTCGTTACACCTTCGCGGATCAGTCCCTCAGCCGTACTCCCGCCCCGTGAAGGCCTCGAGCTTGTCGAGCGCGTGCCTCGCCTCGATCCGCCGCACGGTGCCGGAGCGGGACCGCATCACGATCGAATCCGTGATCGCCCCGTTCGGGAGATAGCGGACACCGCGGAGTAAGGCGCCCGTGGTGACGCCGGTCGCGGCAACGAAAACGTCCTGCCCCGAGACGAGGTCGTCGGTCGTCAGCACCCGCTCCGGATCGAGGCCTTCGGCGATCAGCCGCTGCCGCTCGTCGTCGTCGCGCGGCCAGAGCTTCCCCTGCATTCCGCCGCCGATTGCCTTGAGCGCTGCGGCGGAGATGACGCCTTCGGGCGTTCCGCCGATGCCGTAGAGCATGTCCACGCCGGTCCCGTCCTGGGCCGCCGCGATCGCCGGAGCGACGTCGCCGTCCCGGATCAGGTTCACCTTCGCGCCCGCTTCGCGGAGCTCCGCAATCAGATCGTCGTGACGATCGCGCTCGAGGACGACGACGGAGATCGCACGGGTCGAGACTCCCTTCGCCTCGGCGACGGCCTTGACGTTCTCCGTCGGCGACGCGTTGATGTCGATGGCGTCGAGGCCGACAGGCCCGACGGCGATCTTCTCCATGTAGACGGCTGCACCTGGAAAGAACATCGTCCCGCGCTCGGCGAGGGCGATGACGGCGATGGCGTTCGGCTGCCCGAGGGCCGTCAAGCGCGTCCCTTCGAGCGGATCGACGGCGACGTCGACCTGGGGGCCGGTCCCGTCGCCCACGTGCTCGCCGTTGTAGAGCATCGGGGCCTCGTCCTTCTCGCCTTCGCCGATCACGACGACCCCGTCCATCGACACCGAGTCCAGCATCGATCGCATCGCATCGACGGCCGCCTGGTCGGCGGCATTCTTGTCGCCGCGGCCGACCCACCGTCCGGCCCCCATCGCGGCCGACTCGGTGACGCGAACGAGCTCGAGCGCCAGGTTACGGTCGGGACGAACCGGCGCGCCCGGCCTGCCGCTCGTCTCCTCGGCGACGGCCATGTCTTGATCCTAAACCGTTACATCCGCTCGGGCGCCTCGACCCCGATCAGATCGAGCGAGCGCGCGATCACGCACTGGGTCGCGCGGCAGAGGGCGAGCCTGAACGGCTGCTCATCGCTTCCGAGCACGCGGTGCTCCGTGTAGAAGCGATGGAAGTCGTCCGCGACGCGAATCGCGTAGACGGGGATCGCCTGCGGGCCTCGCCGCTCGGTCGCCTCGCCCGCGATCGTCGGGAACTCGGTCAGCCGCTTTATCAGATCGCGTTCCTCGGCCGCGAGCTTCCCGACAGCCTCTGGCGAGACCTCGGCATCGCCGGCGTTTCGGAGGATTCCGGCGATCCGGGCATGGGCGTACTGGACGTAGTAGACCGGGTTCTTCTGGCTCCGCTCGGCGGCGAGATCGACGTCGATGTCGATCGTCTGATCGGGGCCCCGGCTGACCAGGTACCAGCGCGCCGCATCGACCCCGACCTCGTCCATGAATTCGTCCAGGAAGACGACGTCGCCGCGTCGCTTCGACATCTTCGTCTGCTCGCCGCCTCTGGACAGGTGCACGAGCTGGTAGATCAAGATCTCGATCCGGTCGGGGTCATAGCCGAGCATGCGCGCGACCGCCCGATACCAGTTCCGCGTCCCGTGGTGGTCGGCGCCGAGGACGTAGATGGCCCGGTCGTAGCCTCGCTCGAGCTTGTCGGCGAGGTAGACGACATCCGCGGCGCGATAGGTCGGGCCTCCGCCCTGCGCCGCCGACCGGATCAACACGCGGTCGGCCTCGTCGCCGTGCTCGGAAGACCGTGCCCAGACGGCACCGTCCTTTTCGTACGTGTCGAGCTTCGGCAGGAACTCGTCGAGCCGTCGCTCGAGCTTGCTCTGCAACGCCCACGAGTCGAAATGGACGCGGAAACGGTCGAGCGTCCGCTCGATCTGCGCGAGCATGCGCGGAACCGGGTCCTCGTCGCCGGCCGCCAGCTCGTCGATGTATGAGCCGCGGTAGCCGTCCTCCGGTGGCTCCTCCCCACGACGCCGCGCCTCGACGGAGGCTTTGAACTTCGCCATCTGCGCGCCGGAGTCGTTGTAGTAATACTCGCGCTCGACGTCGTCGCCGGCGAACTCGATCAACCGTGCGACGGAGTCTCCGTACGCGCCGTTCCGCGCCGAGGCGACGGTGATCGGCCCGGTCGGGTTCGCGGACACCATCTCCACCTGGATCCGCCGGGGGCGGTCCGGCTCGCCGGCGCCGAAGTCGCGCCCGCGCTCGACGATCGAGGCGAGAGCCTCGGCAAACCAGGCATCCGCAAGCCAGAGGTTGACGAAGCCGGGTCCCGCAACTTCGGTCCGCTCGACTGCGGGCAGCGCTGCGACCGCAGCCCGCATCTCCTCGGCCAGCTCGCGGGGCGCCTTTCGGCGTTCGGGTGCGAGCTGCAACGCGGCGTTCGTCGCGTAGTCACCGTGCGCCGGGTCGTTGGGACGCGCGAGCTCGACCGACGTCCCGACAGCTTCGCTGAGCCCCGCTGCGAGGCGCGCGATGGGATCAGCGGCGGGCAACGGTCTCGGCGGAGAACAGCTCGTCCAGCGCGCGTAGCTCCTCGTCCGTCCCGGCCGCGATCAGGACGTCGCCCGGCTCGAGCGTCATGTCGGGATTCGGCGTCGTCTCGAAGTGCCCGTCCCGCTTGCGCACGGCGACGATGACGGCGCCGGTCCTTCCTCGGATGCGGAGCTCGCCGATTGTTCGCCCTGTATGGGCGAACACGGGAGGTATCTCGAGCTCCTCGAAGCGGAGATCGGTGCCCGAGGCCGCCGTGGTGACGACGTCGACGAAGGCCGTGACCTGCGGCTTCAGCATCAGGTTTGCCATCACGCGTCCGGCCGCCGCGTACGGCTGCACGACCCGCTCGGCACCGGCCAGCCGGAGCTTTTTCGCCGCGTCCTCGTTCGAGGCGCGCGCGACGATCAGCAGGTCAGGCCGCGCCGCACTCGCGGAGAGGGTGATGTAGAGGTTGTCCGCGTCCGAATCCGAGGCTGCGACGACTCCTCGGGCGCGCTCGAGCCCCGCGGCGCGCAGGTCGTCGTCGTCGGTCGCGTTTCCCTCGACGTAGTAGTCGCCGTGCTCGCGGGCCGCCTCGAGCGCATCCTCGTGGAAGTCGACGACCACGTAGTCCGCACCCGCGTGCCGGAACTCGTCGGCGATCCGCTGACCGACGCGGCCGTAGCCGCAGATGATGTAGTGGTCGTGGAGCTTCTGGATCGCCCGTCGCCTCCTCTTCTCGGCCAGCGCGCCGGTCAGGACTCCGCGGGCGATGCCCTCGACCAGCGTCGATGCGACGAACGCAAAGATAGTTACCCCGGCGAAGACCATGAAGATCGAGAGGATTCGGGCCGAGTCGTTCCTCGGAACGGTGTCGAGGCCGACGAGCGCGCTCGTGACGATCGATCGGTAGAGGGCCTGCAGCCAGGTCTCCCCGAGAGACCAGCGGTACCCGATCGTCCCGATGGCGAGCACCACGGCCAGGGCGGTCATTGCGTAGCCGATCCGGCGCGGGCTGAAGCCTTCGTCCACGCGCCTAGTATCGTAGGCGCATGGACGAGGACGCCCAGGAGCGCCAGCTCAACATTCATCTGGACCCCGAGCACCTGGCGGGCGTCTACGCGAACTTCGCCAACATCAGCTTCTCGGACTACGAGTTCACGCTGACGTTCGCGCGCATCGACCACGAGGTCGAGGAGGGTGACGTGCCGGGCGTCGTCGTCGCACGCGTGAACATGTCGAACCGCTTCATGCGCGAGCTCCTCGACGCCATGGAGGACTCGTGGTCGAAATGGTCGTCTCGCGAGGGGATCAGGAACCTCCCCGAGACGAACCGGCCCGACGACGATTCCTAGCACTCCAGGCACGGGTCATCGCGAGCCGCTGCATCACCGTCGGGTGGTCGCCGACGACGACGTACGACCAGCCGGGCGGATTGGGCTGGGCGAGGTCGATCCGCGTGAAGCTGCGGAGGGCCTCGCGCCCGGCGGAAGGGTCGCGCGTCGCCTGAAGCGCGACCCAGTCCGCTTCTGACTCGTAACGGCGGGAGACGACGTTTTCGGCTGGCATCGCCGCGATTCCCAGCACGAACGAGACGAGGAGGGCGAACGGCACGACCTCGGCGCGGTGTAATCCACCACGGCGTCGGGTCGCCTCGGCGAGGAGAAACGTCAGGGGCACGGTGAAGAGCACGCCCCAGCCGAGGCCCTTCACGATGTGACGCCGCGCGGCGTGCCCGAGCTCATGGGCCGTGACGAACTCGATTGCCCGATCGCTCAGGTGCGACTTGAACAGCGTGTCCCAGAGGATGACGACGGTCGTCGGCCCGACTCCGGTCGTCTCGCCGTTCACGGCGCGGGTGTCGTTGCTGACCTTGTCGACGCGGATCGTCGTCCCGGTCACGCCCTCGATCCGCTCGAGGCGCTGCGCCGCCGCCGCAACCTGCGGGTCAGGGATCCGATGCGTCCCGATCGGCGCGACCAACGCGCCCACGACCACGAACGCTGCCCCGACGACGACGAAGAGCGGCGCGACGATCGCCCACCAACCGCGTGGGAACCGTCGCGCCAGCCACATGACGACGGCGACGACGATTGCGATCGTCGCCGTCCTGACGAGAATGCCGCCCCACTGGCCCACCACGTAGCTCCAGTACTCCTCCTTCGAGATCCCGTAACGGCGGTCCCACCACAGATCCACTACCCCGACCGGCAGCGTTGCGAGCGTGACGAAGAGCGACGTCGCGACGCCGATCATCACACCGGCTCCGATCTCGCCGAGGGCGAAGCCCCTGGCGAGCCTGCGGCCGAGGAGCGCGAGAACGGCGAGCACGGCGATCTCCACGACCACGCCGAGCAGGTAGAGCAGCCGGCCGACCGAGCTGTAGCGCGCCGCGCGATCGAGCTGCGACTGGGAGAAGTACGCCGAAGCGTCGAGATGCGGAAGGTGCAGATTTTCGGGCACCTTCGTCCGCCAGAGGAAGGCCGCTGCGGCGAGCCACGCTGCGACGGCGAGGACTATGGTGGCGCTCTTGGCCAAGCGCGTCGCAGTCATCTCGGACGTCCACGGTAACCGGCACGCGCTCGACGCAGTCCTCGCGGCCGTCGCCGACGACAAGCCCGACGAGCTCTGGTGCCTCGGCGACCTCGTCGGGTACGGACCCCGGCCGAACGAGTGCTGTCGCACGGTCGCCGGTCACGCCGATCTCTGCCTCGCCGGGAACCACGACCTCGTCGTCCTCGGCTCGCTCTCGATCGACGACTTCGCCGGCGAGGCGGCCGCCGCGGCGCGGTGGACACAGGACGTGCTGGAACCGGACGCCCGTGAGTTCCTCACCGAGCTCCGGCCGAGCGGACGCCGCGACGAGGTTGCGCTCTTCCACGGGAGTGCCCGAGACCCCGTGTGGGAGTACGTCCTCAGCGAGGAAGCGGCCTGGTGGACGCTGGAGGCGACGCCCGCTCCGCTCGTGCTCGTCGGCCACAGCCATGTGCCGCTCGCAATCGGGCTCGATGGTGACGTGCTCGCGGGCGGCGTCGCGCCGAGCGAAACCGTCGTCGAGCTCGACGCGGGCCGTTGGCTTTTGAACCCCGGCTCGGTCGGGCAGCCGCGCGACGGCGATCCAAGGGCGGCGTACCTCTTGCTCGAGACCGGCCAGCTGGCGACGTTCCGCCGGGTCGAGTACCCGATCGAGCGCACGCAGGCGGAGATCCGCGAGCACGGCCTGCCCGAGTCGCTCGCGGCCCGTTTGGCCGAAGGGGTCTAGAAGGGTCTTTAGTAGAGCTCGACGACCTCGGCCTCGCGGCCGAAGGTGATGCCCTCGCGGGCCAGGGCCAGCTGGACTTCCTCCCGCGCCTTGAAAATCCGCCACTTCACGGTGGCGAGCGTGGTGTCGAGCGCGTCGGCGATCTCGTTGTAGGAGAGGCCGACCACGTCGCGGAGGAGCAGCGCCATCTTCAGATCGGTGTTGAGCCCGTCGACGGCCGTCCAGAGCGCGTCGATCATCTCGACCTGCTCGACCGGGGCATCGACCGCCTCGAGCGGCGGGGCGTCGTCGATCGCGACCAGCGCCCGGGGACGGCGCTCGCTCGCACGCAGCTCGTCCAGGACACGATTCTTGGTCACCTGGAAGAGCCAGGTCGTGAACTTCGAGCGGAGTGAGAACTTCGGCAGCCCCTGGAAGACCCGAATGAAGACTTCCTGCGTCAGATCCTCCGCCAGCGCCCTGTCGCCGACGAGCCGCATCACGTAGTTGAAGACAGGCACCTCGTAGGCCCGGACGATGAGCGAAAACGCTCGCTCATCACCGCGTTGAGCCTTGCGAAGGACGCCAAAATCGGGCTGGGCTAGCGACAAAGTCGGGGGAGTATAACGTCGGTTTTTCTCATCTCAGCAGCGATTTCCCGCTCATCTGTAAAGGTTGGGCAAAGCCCAGCAGGGCGAGCGCCGTCGGGACGAGATCGGAGAGTTCGCCGTTCTCACGCAATTCCATCCCGGTATTCGTGAGCACCAGCGGAACCGGATTTGTGGTGTGTGCGGTGTGCGGGCTCGTGGCGTCTGCCTCGAGCATCTGTTCGGCGTTCCCGTGGTCGGCGGTGACGAGGCTCACGCCGCCTGCGCTCTCGACGGCCTCGACGACCTCACCCAGGCAGGTGTCGGTCGTCTCCACCGCTTTCGTCACCGCGGGGATCGACCCGGTATGGCCGACCATGTCGGGATTCGCGAAGTTGACGACCGCGAACGCGTAGCCGCGCCCGACCTCGCCGCAGAAGCGCCGCGTGACCTCGTGCGCCGACATCTCCGGCTTCTGGTCGTAGCTCGGCACGTCGCGCGGGCTCGGGACGAGGATCCGCGTCTCCCCACGCCATTCGTCCTCGCGGCCTCCGTTGAAGAAGTAGGTGACGTGCGCGTACTTCTCCGTCTCTGCGACGTGCAGCTGGCGGACTCCGTGCGCGGCGAGGACCTCCGCCATCGCTTCCTCCACGTCCTGCTCCTCGAACGCGACCGGGCAGGCGAAGTCCTCGTGGTACCGCGTCATGGTGGTGAGATCGAAACCGGCCTCCAAAAGCTTGATCGCTAATTGGCGTGCTCTGTCGGGGCGGAAGTTGAAGAAGATCGCCGCGTCGCCCTGGCCGAGGCGGGGCCGCCCTTCGAGGGCGATCGGCACGATGAACTCGTCGGTGACGCCGGCCTCGTAGCTGGCCTGAACGGCCTCGGCCGGGGTCTGTCCCCAGACGTGTCCCCCGGAAACGATCGTCTCGTACGCCCGGTCGGTCCGCTCCCAGCGCTGGTCCCGGTCCATCGCGTAGTACCGGCCGGCGATGCCGGCGATCCGGTCGTCCGGAAGCTCGGCGAGATCCTTGACCGCCGAATGGGGCGAGACGTCGCGCCCGTCGGTGAAGGCGTGGACGAAGGTCCGCTCCTCCAGCCCCTGTCGGCGAGCGAGCTCGAGCAAGGCGCGGAGGTGGTCGATGTGCGAATGGACGCCTCCGTACGAGACGAGACCGAGCAGATGGACGTTCGTTCCGCGCTCCTTCGCCCGCTCGAACGCTCCGACAAGGGCGGGATTCGCGAACAACGAGCCGTCGGCGATCGCGCGGTTCACGCGCTGGAAGTCCTGGTCGAGGACGCGGCCGGAGCCGATTGTCAGGTGGCCGACCTCGGAGTTCCCCATCTGGCCGGCCGGCAGGCCCACCGCCTCGCCGGACGCCTTCAGCGTCGTGTGTGGATAGCGCGCCCAGAGCGCGTCGAACACCGGTGTGCTCGCCAGCTCGACCGCGTTCCCGGGACCGGGCGGCGCGCACCCCCACCCGTCCAGGATGACGAGCGTTACGAGCGGGAAAGTCGGGCCGCCGTCTCGCAAATCGCCGCGAACGATTCCACCTCGAGCGAAGCGCCGCCGACGAGCGCGCCGTCGACGTCGGGTTGGGCGAGGAGCTCCTCGGCGTTCTCGGGCTTGACCGAACCGCCGTAGAGGACCGGGACGCCGAGGATGGATTTGATCAATGCGTGCGCTTCCTGCGCGATCTGAGGCGTCGCCGTCTTCCCGGTCCCGATCGCCCAGACCGGCTCGTAGGCGATGACGAGGTCGTCGTGCGGCTGCAAAACCGAGACTTGCCGCCGCAACACGTCCTCCGTCTCACCGCGCTCTCGCTCCTCTTCGAGCTCCCCCACGCACGCAATCACGCGCAGGCCCGCCTCGAGCGCGTGTCCGGCCCGCAGCCCAACAGTCTCGTCGGTCTCGCCGAAGTACTGCCGCCGCTCGGAATGGCCGACGATCGCACCGCGGACGCCCAGCTCGCGCAGGATCAGCGTCGACACCTCGCCGGTGAAGGCGCCCTCGTCCGCCCAGTGAACGTTCTGAGCGAAGATCGTCTGGCCGCTGGCGACCGCTGCCCCGAGTGAGCCGAACGGAGGGCACAGGACAGTGTCTACCCCGTCGGGCGGCGCGAAGGCGGTGCAGAACTCACGCGTCGCGCCGGGCCCCTTGTACATCTTCCAGTTGCCCGCGATCAGCACGGGCGCGATCTTACGGCGAGGGTTAGCTCCCCGGCGTCAGCGAGGTCTTCCTCGACCGGACGCCGCGGCAATCGCGCTGACGGCTTCCACGAGTCGGTCGACTTCGTCTTCGGTGTTGTAGTAGTGCGGCGACGCCCGAACGAGATCGGGGAGGCCGCGTTCGATCGACTCGATCACGGCCGAGGTCGTGGCCGAGACACTGACGTTGATCGCCTCGCGCGCGAGCGCGTCCTTGACCTTCTCGGCGGGGATGTCGGCGACGTCGAAGGTGACGATCGCACAGCGCTCGGCCCCGACGTCCCGGACCGTAACGTCGGCGATGTCGGCAAGCCGCTCGCGGAGGCGGGCACCGAGCGCTCGAACGCGCTCCCAGATCGCGCCGACGTCCCACTCGAGGGCGTAGTCGATCGCCCGGGCGAGACCCGCCTTGCCGGCGTAGTCCTGCTCCCATTCCTCGAAGCGGCGGCCGTCGGGCCGGAGTTGGTAGCGATCGGGGGCGACCCAGTCGGCCGCGCGCATGTCGACGAGCGGCGGCTCGAGCCGTTCGAGAAGCGCTCGGCGGACGTAGAGGAAGCCTGTCCCGCGGGGGCCGCGGAGGAACTTGCGCCCCGTGGCCGAGAGCGCGTCGCAGCCGATCTCGTCGACGTCCAGCGGGAGCTGTCCGGCCGACTGACAGGCGTCGACGAGATACGGGATTCCGGCCTCTCGTGCGATCGAGCCGATCTCGCGAACGGGATTCACTAGGCCGCCGTTCGTCGGCACATGCGTGATTGCGATCAGCCTCACGCGCTCGTCCACGAGCTCACGCAGCCGTTCGAGCGAGATCTGGCCGTGCTCGTCGTTCGGGACTGTGACAACCTCGGCGCCGGTCCGCTCCGCCGTCTGGATGAACGCGATGTAGTTGCTGATGTAGTCGACAACCGAGGTCAAGATCCGGTCGCCGCGGTCGAAACGGAACGAGTAGAACGCCATGTCCCAGGCCCGGGTCGCGCTCGAGCAGAACGCAATCTCCGCGCGCTCAGCACCGATCAGCTCTGCGGTCGCGCTGTAGAAGCGGTCGATCGCTTCCTCGTTCGCGTCATGCGCCTCATAGCCGCCGATCCGCGCCTCGAGCTCCATGTGGCCGATGACCGCGTCGAGCACCGGCTGCGGTGGCAACGAAGACCCCGCATTGTTGAGGTGCGTCACGTGCGCGACACCGGGCGTCTCGGCGCGTGCGCGCTCGACGTCGATCGTCACGCGGGTGGAATCACTGCGACGCCCGGCAGCTCTTTGCCCTCCAGCAGCTCGAGGGCGGCGCCGCCGCCCGTCGAGGCCCACGAGACGCGGTCCGTGAGTCCGAGCTCATTCAGGGCCCGGATCGAATCGGCACCTCCGACGACCGAGAACGCGTCGGCGCCCGCGACCGCCTGCGCAATCGAGCGCGTCCCCTCCGCGAAGCGCGGCCACTCGAAGACACCCATTGGGCCGTTCCAGAAGATCGTCTTCGCCCGCGCGATCTCGGCCGCGAAACGTTCGCGCGTCCGCGGCCCGATATCGAGGCCGAGCCAGCCATCCGGCAGCTCGTCGTAGCCGAACACCTCGGACTCGACGTCTGCCTCGAACGCGGCCGCACCCACGACGTCCTCCGGTAGTACGACCTCGAATTCGAGCGGGTTCTCGTCCCGCAGTTCCTCTGCCATCTTGCCGCCGATCAGGACGGTGTCGGCCTTGCCTCCGAGATTGCGCAGGACGCCGAGCTTGTCTTCGACCTTTGCGCCGCCCGAGACGAGCACGAACGGCCGCTCGACCTTGCCCAGCAGCCGGCCGAGCTGCTCCAGTTCCCGCTCGAGCAGCAGTCCGGCGTAGGCCGGCAATAGCTCGGCGATGCCGACCGTGGAAGCATGGGCGCGGTGGACAGACCCGAATGCGTCCTCAACGAAGATCTCGGATCCGTCCGCCAGCTCGCGGGCGAACTCCGGATCGTTCTTCGTCTCGCCGGGGTTGAAGCGCGTGTTCTCGAGCACCTCGACCCGGTCGTCGTCGAGCAGCTCGCCGAGCCTCTCGCGGACGGGCCGCATCGAGAAGGCCGGCTCCTCGCCCTTCGGCCGGCCCAGGTGCGAGCAGACGCGCACCTGAGCGGCTTTGCGATCGAGCAACAGCCTCAGCGTCGGCAGCGACGCCTGGATCCGTGTCTCGTCGGCGATCCGACTGTCCTCGAGTGGCACGTTCAGGTCCGCCCGCACCAGCACGTGCTTGCCGCCAACGTCGGCGTCGCGAACCGAACGCGGTCCCTGCAACCTCCTAAGCAGTGGCCGCGGCTTGGGCCTTCGGCAGCGCTGCGCCGGCCATCTTCGAGACGAGGTCGACGAGGCGGCAGCTGTAGCCCCACTCGTTGTCGTACCAGCCGAAGACCTTGACGAGCCTCCCGTTCACCATCGTCAGCTCGCTGTCGAAGGTGCACGAGTGGGACGAGCCGACGATGTCCTGCGAGACGAGCGGCTCGTCGCTGTAGGCGAGCAGGCCCTCGAGCGGGCCGCTCTCGGACGCTGCGCGGAAGAGCTCGTTCACCTCGTCGGCACTCGTCGTTCGAGAGACCGCGACGACGAGGTCGGTGACGGAGCCGTCCGGAACCGGCGCCCGCATCGACATCCCATCGACCTTGCCCTGCAGGTCCGGGAGGACGAGCCCGATCGCCTTCGCGGCGCCGGTCGACGTCGGGATCAGGTTCAGCGCCGCCGCGCGCGCCCGGCGTAGGTCCTTGTGCGGGAGGTCCTGGAGGCGCTGGTCGGCGGTGTAGGCGTGGATGGTCGTCATGAAGCCCTGCTCGATCGTGAGCGCGTCATGGAGGACCTTGGCCATCGGGGCGACGCAGTTGGTGGTGCAGGAGGCGTTCGAGACGATGCGGTGGTTCTCGGCGTCGTAGTCGTCGTCGTTGACGCCGAGGACAATCGTGACGTCGGGATCCGTCGCGGGTGCCGAGATGACGACCTTGGACGCGCCGGCTTCGAGGTGCTGCGCCGCGCCTTCGCGGTCGGTGAAGAATCCGGTCGACTCGATCACGATGTCGACGTCGAGGTCGCGCCAGGGAAGGTCCTTGGGATCGCGCTCGGAGAGCAGCTGGATCTCGTGCTTCCCGACGGTGATCGAGCCGTCGCCGACCTCCACATCCTCGCCGAGCCGCCCGAGCACGGAGTCGTGCTTGAGCAGGTGCGCCATGGTCTTCGCGTCGCCCAGGTCGTTGGCAGCGACGACCTCGAAGTCACCCTTGCGCTCCAAATGCGCCCGGAAAAAGTTCCGCCCGATGCGCCCGAATCCGTTGATCCCAACCCTTGCCTTAGCCATGTCGCTCCTCAGTTCTTTTTCGCAAAGGAATCTAACGTTTCGGCGCCGTGGCGGGCTTTGCCCGTCACGGCCGCGAACGATGAACTTTGCAGATGAACCGCTCGAAATCGTCATGGCTTCGGCGAAGCCGAAGCCGGATTTCGAGCGGGACGGCGGGCCGCGTCTGCAGCGCTTGCGCTGCAGACATTAAGAGGCGTACGGGCTTTGCCCGTGCGCCGTTCCGCCCTCGGGCGCGCCACCGAAGGTGGCGGGCCGGAGGGGAAGCTCCGAGGACGACCTCCCCCTCCGCAATTGTCGCGCTCCGGACCTTGGCGACGGACGGGGTCTGAATCCATCACCGGACGAGCGCGAACCCGCCTGGCACAAGTATTAACGAATGCCCGGGGTTCGTTTCAACTGCCGGGAAAGGCATACGAACGCACGTTGCCGTTCAGATTTCAGCCAGGGATATCAGCCTCTGCAAGCGCCGATGAACGGCCGCTTTCGAGGCCGGCGGACGGCACTTGAGCGCGAGCTCTCGAAGCGGCAACGACGGGTGCCGCAGCCGTAGCTCGGCGACTTCGCGGAGACGCGGCGAGAGGCGATCGAAACCTTCGTCGCGCTCGAGCCGCCTGATCGCCTCCAGCTGGGCATGAGCCGCGCGGCTGGTGCGAATGAGGTTCGCGTGGTCGGCATTCGTCAGACGGTTCGCACGCGCTTTGGTCTCCCCCACGACCGCACCCTCGTCGAGGGCGAGCGCCGCATCGCTTGCTCCCGCGAGAGCGAGTGCCTCGGCGATCGGCTCGAGGCCCTTCGCGTACGCGGCCGCGTGGTCGCGGCGCTCCAGCACGCGCAGCGTGACATCTTCACGAGCAACCGCATCGGCGACGAACTCGGCGGCGTCCTTCGACTCCGTCCTCACCTCGAGGTGCGGCGAAGGCGGAGGCGAGACCGACCCGGCCGCAAGGAGAGAGCCCCGGAGGTACGCCGCGCGGCAGCAGCGGCGCCCGACGATTCGCTTCGGGGGCAGCGACAGCGGCTGGCGGCGACGGCCGAGCACACCGCATGCCTGGAGGACTTCGAGCGCCTGCTCCGTTCCCTCGATGTGCAGCTGATAGCGAGTCGCCCGGTCGAACGACCGGCGCCGGTATGTCCGGATCTCTGAGTAGACGCCGAGCGACCGGAGCAGGCTGAACGCGCGCCGCGCCACCGCTGAGCTCGACACATCGAGGTGCACCGACACCTCCCCGCCCCGCATATGCCACCTTCCGGCGGAATGGAAGAGGGCCGATAGTTCGGCCTGCCGGTCGCACTCGCGCTCGGGCGCGATCGCGGCAAGCTCGTTCCGAACGTCCTCAGAGAAGGACATCTTCGAGCTCGAGCAGACGACGCTTGTACTCGATGCCGCTCGCGCCATAGCTCCCGATTCCGGTCGCCGAGACGACGCGGTGACACGGGACGACGAGCGGGAATCGGTTGTGCGCGCAGACCGACCCGGCGGCACGCTGAGCGTTCGGGTACCCGGCCAGGGCAGCCAGCTCGCCGTATGTGACGATCTCGCCCCAGGGGACGCCCCGAAGCGCCTCGACAACAGCGCGCTGGAAATCGGTGTAGCCGTCAAGGTCGAGCGGGACGTCACCGAAGGAGTCGCGCTCGCCCGCGAAGTGAGCGAGCATGCGCTCGGCAAGTGGGTGATGTAGGTGCACACCTACATCTACATCACGTCGCGGGCGCGGCAGCTCGTGCCCGAGCAGCGTGTCGCCGTCGAGCCAAAGTTCCCCCACGCCCCACCCGTCCACCGCATATCGGACGCTCTCGGCCACGGCCCGAACCGTATCCCTAGAATCTGGCGTGATGAGCAGGCCCGCGATCGCGCTGCCGCCCGAACCGCGCAACGAACCGGTCAAAGACTACGCACCAGGGTCTCCCGAACGGGCGGAGCTGCAGCAACGCCTCCACGAGCTCGAGCGCGACCGCATCGAGATCCCGCTCGTGATCGGCGGCAAGGACGTCAAGACCGGCGAGACCTTCGAGGCCGTCATGCCGCACAGGAAGAGCCACGTCCTCGCCGATGTCCACGCCGGCGGGCAGGCGGAGGTCGAGCAGGCGATCGAGGCCGCGCGCAAGGCACGCCACGACTGGGCGCGGACGCCGTGGGAGGAGCGCGCGGCGATCTTCCTGCGCGCCGCCGAGCTGCTCTCGGGCCCATGGCGCGCGACGGTCAACGCGGCGACGATGCTCAACCAGTCGAAGACGGCCCATCAGGCCGAGATCGACGCCGCCTGCGAGCTGACCGACTTCTTCCGGTTCAACGTCGAGTTCATGACGCGGATCTACAAGGAGCAGCCGCAGTCGGCGCCCGGGACGTGGAATCGGCTGGAGTACCGGCCGCTCGAGGGGTTCGTCTTCGCGGTGACGCCGTTCAACTTCACCGCGATCTCTGGAAACCTGCCGTCGAGCCCGGCGCTGATGGGCAATACGGTCGTGTGGAAGCCGGCGTCGACCGCCGCCTTCTCGGCCTACTACGTCATGCGCCTGTTCCAGGAGGCCGGGCTCCCTGACGGCGTGATCAACCTCGTCTACGGACCGGGCTCCGTGATCGGCGAGGCTGCGCTCGCGAGCCCGGAGCTTGCCGGAATCCACTTCACCGGCTCGACGCCCGTCTTCAACTCGATGTGGAAGACCGTCGGCTCCAACATCGGCAGCTACCGGAATTACCCCCGCATCGTCGGCGAGACAGGCGGCAAGGACTTCATCGTTGCCCACCCGACCGCCGACGTCGAAGCGGTCGCGACGGCGATCGTCCGCGGCTCGTTCGAGTACCAGGGGCAGAAGTGCTCCGCCGCCTCGCGCGTGTACGCGCCCTCGAACCTCTGGCCGGAGCTGCGCGAGCGCCTGGCCGACGAGATCAAGCAACTCAAGGTCGGCGACGTCAGCGACTTCTCGAACTTCATGGGCGCCGTCATCGACGCGAACGCCTTCAAGACTCAGCGCGACGCGATCGACGAGGCGAAGGCGGCGGCCCAGGCGAAAGTGCTCGTCGGCGGCGGCGTCGAGGACACCGAGGGCTACTTCGTCGAGCCGACCGTGATCGAGACCGAGGATCCCGACTTCAGGACGATGCGGGAGGAGCTCTTCGGCCCGGTCGTCACCGCGTACGTGTATCCGGAGAAGAACTGGGACGACACGCTCGACCTGGTCGACCGGACAGCGCCGTACGGGCTCACCGGCGCCGTGTTCGCGCGTGACCGCGACGCGATCGAGGACGCCCACGAGAAGCTCGAGTACGCCGCGGGCAACTTCTACGTCAACGACAAGCCGACCGGCGCCGTCGTCGGCCAGCAGCCGTTCGGCGGCTCACGGGCCTCGGGCACGAACGACAAGGCCGGCTCGATGTGGAACCTGATCCGCTGGGTTTCGCCGCGCACGATCAAGGAGACCTTCGTCCCACCGAAGGACTACCGCTACCCGTACATGGCGGAAGACGGCGCCACCCGCGACGGCTCGGGCCCGCCGGACCGGCCGTAGCCGACGACCTAGCTGTAGGGGTCGCTTGCGATGAGCAGCGTCCTCCACGACATCCACGTCTTTTTCACCCATCTGGCCGACGTGGGCTGGACGGCGCTCGGCATCGCGCTCGCGTGTCAGTTCGCGAAGCTCTGCTGCGTCAGCCGAGCGTGGCGGAACATCCTCGCGGCCTCTTACCCGGACGTGAGGGTCCGCTGGCGCTCGATCTTCGGCGCGTTACTCGCACGCGTCGGCGTCAACGCGATCGTGCCCGCCCGCGGCGGCGACGCGCTCGGGCTGTTCATCGTCAAGCGTCGAATCGAGGGCTCGCGGTATCCGACGCTTGGGGCGACGCTGATCGCGCTGACGCTCTTCGACTCGGTCGTCGCCCTCTGCTTCATCCTCTACGCGATCGCGGCCGGGGAGCTACCGGGTAGCTCGGTGCTGGCGCGGCTCCACTCGTTCGACTTCCACTGGTTCTTCGCTCACCTGCGAGGCACCCTGATCGCGATCGGGATCGTCCTGCTCGTCCTCCTCCTGCTTCTGCTCTGGTTCGCCGAACAGCTGATCGGCTTCCGCGAGCGCGTCGTCCGCGGCTTCGCCGTCTTTTCGGACAAGACCTACTACCTCCGCCGCGTGGCCGTCTGGCAGGTGGCCGACTGGACCCTGCGCCTCATCACGATCTACTTCTTCCTGCGGGCGTTTCACGTCCCGGCGACGTTCCACAACGCGGTCCTTGTCCAGGTGACGCAAAGCCTTGCCGTTCTGTTTCCGATCAGCCCGTCGGGGATCGGCACTGAGCAGGCCCTGCTCCTCTACACGTTCGCGGGGAAGGCCGGCAAGACGGTCCTGCTCAGCTTCAGCGTCGGCATGCGGGTGACGCTGATCGCCTTCAACGCGCTTCTGGGCTTCGGAGCGATCCTGGTGATGCTGCGGACCCTGCACTGGCGACAGCGGGTCGAGGCCGACCGCGCCGTCGCAGAGCAGTAACCGCGATCGCCGCGCCGGCCGCCAGCGCCGGCGTTGCCAGGACGACGCCCGCGACCCGCACGCTCCACGTGCGAGCGATGACCCCGTCGAGCAGGCTCGCGAACGGACGAAGCCCCAGGAACGCAAGGCTCCAGAGCGCCATGATCCGTCCGCGCTGCCGCTCCGCGACCCCGAGCTGCAGCCTCGTCGTCGCGGCCGTGTTCGATGCCAAGTAGCCGAAGCCGCCGACGATGAGAAGCACGAATCCGAGCGGCAGCCACGGACAGACCGCGAAGGCGAGGACGCCGCCCCCGAGGGCGAACAGGGTTCCGATCATCCGAACCCGGGAGCCGGCGACCCGGCCGGCAACGACGAGCGCCGCCGTCACGGCGCCGGCGCCAAACGCTCCGACGATGAATCCAGCCCAGGTGTCAGGTCGTCCGTACGCATGCGCGAAGGCCGGCGAGAGCGTGTTCACCGGATCCGACGCGAAGCCGACGATCGCGACGATCAACAGAAAGGCGGCAAGCTCCGGCTTCTGTCGCAGGAGACGGAAGCTGTCGCGGACCCGCGCCTCCTCGCGGCTCGCCCGCTCCTGTCGGCGCGGACGGACGACGAGCAGCGCCGCGATGAAGATGGCGTACGAGGCCGCGTTGAGCGCGAACGAGGCCGGAATCCCGAGGTAGTGGACGGAGAGCGCGGCGCCGGCAGGACCGAGTGCACGCGCCAGGTTGAAGGTCATCGAGTTGAGCGCGACGGCCGTCGGCACCTCCGAGGATCGGACCAGCGAGACGATCAGAGCCTGCTGGGCCGGAGCGGAGAAGGCGCTGACGATGCCGAGGCAGAGCGTGTCGGCGATCACGACCCAGGTGCCGGCGAGGCCTCCCCACGCCAGCACCGCGAGTCCGGCTGCGAGCAGTACCGCCAGGCTCTGCGAAACGAGTAGAAGCCGCCTCCGATCGATCCGGTCAGCGAGACTGCCGGCCCAGGGCGTCAGGAGCAGGATCGGGATGAACTGGGAGAAGTTGAGGACGCCGAGCAGCAGGGCCGAGTGCGTCAACCGGTAGATCAACAGCGCAGCGGCGAGGTTCTGGAACCACGTCCCGCTCGCCGAGAGCGCGTTGCCGAAGAAGTACGGCCCGAAATCGCGGCGCCGGACGAGGCGCCAGACCGCACGCGGGCCGGCCACGACCTCGTCTGGATTCACCGCCGCGCGCCCGGCCACGGGGCCACTACTACCCGTCGGGGCCGAGAAGACGCGTCAGGCGAGAGAGCCGCCCACGAACAAAGGGGAGTCGCGGGCGGCTCCTTTCTCGCAGTACGGCCGAACGCGGCAACGCGGATTTACTAGGCGGCCGGCCTTGTGCAGCTGTCGTCGGCGTCGCTTGCGATGCCGACCTTAAAGGGCGTGGCGGCTCCGCCGCTGCGCCCGCTAAACCCGCGCGGGGAAGACGCTTACGCCCGTCCTGCCTTATGCAGCTGTGCGTAGATCGACCTGGCGGTCTTCGCGGGGACGCCCGGAACGCCCTCGAGCTCTTCCTGGGACGCGGCGAGGACGCGCTCGGCCGACCCGAAGTGCTGGAGCAAGGCACGACGGCGCACGGGCCCGACGCCTTCGAGCGTGTCGAAGATCGACTCCCGCGCGCGGGCATCGCGCCGCTGGCGATGGAAGCCGACCGCAAAGCGGTGCGCCTCGTCACGGATCCGCCGGAGCAGCTGAAGGCCGGGCGAGTGCGGGTCGAGCAGCACCGCGTCCGGCCGGCCCGGAACGAACACCTCTTCGATCCGCTTCGCGAGTGAGATCACCGCCACGCGCGGGAGGTCGAAGCGCTGCATCGCGGCCAGCGCCGCCGAGAGCTGACCCTTGCCGCCGTCGATCACGACCAAGTTCGGCACGGCCGCGAAGCCCTCGTCGTATTCCTCGTCGGCCGGCTCACGCATGCGTGCGAAGCGACGCTCGATCACCTGCGCCATCGCCGCGAAGTCGTCCTGGCCGTCGAGCCCGCGGACGGCGAACTTCCGGTAGTGGGCCTTCTTCGGCATCGCGTCCTGGAAGACGACCATCGAGCCGACGGGCTCCGTCGCCTGGATGTTCGAGATGTCGAAGCACTCGATCCGAATCGGGAGACTCTCGAGGTTGAGGGCCTCGCGGAGCTCCTCGAGCGCCTCGACGCGGCGCAGTCGCTTCTGCTCGGTCTGGTACGTCTCGGATTCGAGCGCCACCCGGGCGTTCTGCTCGGCGAGCTCCTGCAGCCGCCGTTTTTCGCCGCGCTCGGCAGCCCGCACCTCGACCCGTGAGCCGCGCCGGTCGCTCAGGAACGTCTCCAGCACCGAGACGTCGCCGGCGTCGCGTGGGACGATGATCTGCGGCGGAATCGAGGGGGCCGACCCGTAGTACTCGACGCAGAAGGTCTCGAGGAGCGCCGCAGGCTCCTGGCCCTGGACGTTTTCCAGGTGGAACCCGTAGCGGTCGATCATCCTCCCTCCGCGCAGGGGGAAGATCTGCACGGCCGCCCTGTCGCCGTCGACGGCGATTCCGAGCACGTCGACGTCGCCGACACTGCGCTTCTCGACGGCCTGGCGCTCCGCCAGCCGCCGGATTGCGAACAGCCTGTTGCGGTAGCGGGCGGCTTCCTCGAAGCGCTCCGCCTCGGCCGCGTCCCGCATCTTCTGCTCGAGCTCCCGTTCGATCGTCCGCGTGTCGCCGGAAAGGAAGTTGATGACCCCGTCGATGATCTCGGCGTACGCCTCCTTCGAGATGTAGGCGACGCAGGGCGCGTGGCAGCGCTCGATGTGGTAGTCGAGGCATGGGATTCCCGAGTGTCGACCCGGCTTCGGCCCCTCGCAGGGACGGTACTGGAAGACCCTGTTGAGGACGTCGAGGGTCTCCCGCACCTTCTTCGCGTTCGCATACGGGCCGAAGTAGGTGACGCCTCGGCGATGCCGCTCGCGCGTGAACATCACCCGCGGGAAGTCGTCCTCGACCGTGACAGCGATGTACGGAAACGACTTGTCGTCGCGGAGCCGGACGTTGAACGGGGGCCGGTACCGCTTGACCAGGTTCTGCTCCAGGTGGAGGGCCTCGACCTCGGTACCGGTGACGATCACCTCCATGTCCGCGACTCGCCTTGGCAGCTTCCCGATTGCGTGCCTGACGTCCGCCGAGGACTGGAAGTAGCTTCGGACGCGGGGCCGCAGCGACTTGGCCTTCCCCACGTAAAGGACCTGGCCACGCTCGTCGCGGAAGATGTACACACCAGGCTTCGCCGGCAGTCGTTTCAGCTGGTCTTGGACGCGGTCTTGCATCGGTTTCAAGCCTAGTTGCCGCTAGGGTGCCCGCCGGTGAGATGGAAAGGCCCTGCTCTTGCGCTGCTCGGAGCGGCGGCCGTCGCCGTGATCGCGATCGTCTTCACGCTCGGTAAGGGCGGCAGCAGCTCGGTCGAAACGCAGGGGCCGAATGGTCCCGGCGCGACCGGCACGGGCAACTCGTCGTCGACCGGAACAACGGGCACGACGGGGACCACGACCGGTCCGACGACCGGCACGACGAACGAAAATCCTGGACCCACGAGACCGGGCCACCGGCTTCTCGTCGCGACGGTCGACGACGGGGTCAAGCAACCCGACCCAGGGAGCGCCCTCGACCTGATGCGGATCTCCCATGACGCCGGGTTCGACGCCGTGATGGTCTCGAGCATGTGGAAGACGGGAGCGAAGGCGCCGTCCGCCGAGGAGCGGCTGACGCTCGGGAACGTCGTCAAAGCAGCCGCGGCCGAGAACATGCGCGTGTTCGTGTTCGTGTGGCACGGGCTGAGCGGTGCGACGCCGAGGACGGTAGGGGCCCGGAAGCAGTTCGCCGCCTACGCCGCGGGGCTGGCCCGCGCGTTTCCGCAGATTCGCGACTTCGTCATCGGCAACGAGCCGAATCTGAACACCTTCTGGATGCCGCAGTTCGGTCCCGGCGGCAAAGACGTGGCGGCGACCGCGTACCTCGACCTGCTGGCGAGGACGTACGACGCTTTGAAGGCTGTCTCGCCGAACATCCAGGTGGTCGGCGGCGCGCTGGCCCCCCGCGGCTCGGACCGGCCGAAGCTGAGACGCGACACGCACTCGCCGACCCAGTTCATCAAGGACCTCGGGGCGGCGTACAGGGCGAGCGGACGTTCGACGCCGGTCATGGACGCTTTCGCGATGCACCCGTACATGCGAACCTCGGATCTCTCGCCGACCGATACGCATGCCGACTCGACGACGATCACGATCGCCGACTACGGCAAGCTCACCACCCTGCTCGCGCGTGCCTTCGCAGGCACCCGGCAGCAGGGCCGCGGGCTGCCGATCTACTACACGGAGTTCGGCGTCCAAACCAAGATCCCGACGGCGCACCGGCGTGCCTACACCGACCTCGGGTCGCCTGCTGCTGCGGACGCGGTCGACCCGCAGACCCAGGCGCTGTATTACGAGGAGGCGCTCGAGCTTGCCGCCTGCCAGCCGACGGTGCGGGGTCTGTTCGTCTTCCACACGTTCGACGAGCCGGATCTCGCGGGCTGGCAGTCCGGCCTCTACTACGCCGACCGCAAACCGAAGCCGAGCCTGCCGGCCTTCCGGACGGCCGCGGCGGCGGCCCGAGCCGCCCGCCTCACCCGCTGCGCGGGGACGACGTTCGTCCACATTGAGTAGCCCGTAGTTGGGTAGTCAGGTCGAGGGGTCGAGCGGTCGGCGGCAGTCGCCGATGCACGTCCCAGGATGCCGCCCGTCCGCAAGTTCGTTCTCCTCGTCGCTGCGCTCGCCGCCCTCGCCTCGGCCGGTGCGTCGCAGGCCGCGTCGAGGACTCTGGCCGTGGGCGCGTCGGAGTCTGCAAGCCTGATTCCCGACCCCGTCGTCGCCAAGGCGCGGATGGATCTCGCCGTCCTCGCGGGACTCAACGAAATCGAGGTCCGGGCCGAATGGACGCGGGGCGAGACGGCGCCGAGCGCCGACGAGCTCGCGGCGTTCAAGGCGAGCGCTCTCGCAGCGCAGCTCGACGCCGTCCGGCTCGTGATCGCGGTGAACACGACCGGCGGCCAGACCCCGCTGAGCATGCTCGACCGGACCCAGTTCGCGCAGTACACGGCCTCGCTGGCGCAGTCGCTGCCGTACGTGCGCGACTTCATCGTCGGGAACGAGCCGAACCTGAACCGGTTCTGGATGCCTCAGTTCAACAAGCGCGGACGCGACCTCGCGGCGCCGGCGTACGAGGCGCTCCTCGCACAGACCTACGATGCGCTGAAAGCGGTCTCGCCGCAGATCAACGTCATCGGCGGGGCCCTCTCTCCGCGCGGCGCCGACCGCGCGAGCTCGGCCCGCCAGACGCACTCCCCGACGACGTTCCTGCGCGATCTCGGTCTCGCCTACCGCAAGACCCGAAGAAACCGCCCGATCATGGACATGTTCGTGATCCACCCGTACGGAGAGACGTCGAGCACGCCGCCGACCGCCGTGCACCCGAAATCGACGAGCATCTCGATCGCCGACTATCCGAAGCTCGTCAAGCTCCTGCGCGAAGCCTTCCGCGGCACGGCTCAGCGAGGCGCCTCGCTGCCGATCCTCTACGGCGAGTACGGAGTCCAAACGTGGATTCCCGCGGACAAGCTCACCGCGTACACCGATCTCGGCAACCCGTACGCCGGCGACTCGGTTCCGGAGGTCACCCAGGGCGCGTACTACGCCAGAGCGATCAGGCTCGCTTTCTGCCAGCCGACCGTAGCCGGCCTACTCTTCTTCCACGTCAGCGACGAGCCCGACCTCGATCGCTGGCAGTCAGGCCTGTACTACGCGGACGACACCCCGAAGTCCGACCTCACGGCGGTCAAGAGCATGGCTCAGGCCGCGCAGGCCGGCACGCTGACCTGCCCGAAGCCGAAGCCCAAGGCGAGGCGAAGGCGCTAGCGGACACGGCGATACCATTGGCCGCATGAGCGGCCAGTACGTCGCCTACACCTTCTATCGCGTCGATCCGGCGTGGCGGCGCCTGCCGATCGACGAGCGCGCTGCCGGCAAGGACTCATTCGCCGAGGTCGTGGACGACTGGGCGGGCCGGATGGACGCCGTCCGCGCCTATTCGGTAGCAGGAGTCCGGCCGGACTGCGACTTCTTCCTCTGGAAGATCACCGAGCGCTACGAGGACCTCGGAGAGCTCGGCGCCGCCCTCAACGGGACGCCTCTCGCCGCCTGGCTCGAGACCCCCTATTCGTACCTCGCGACCACGAAGGCGTCGGAGTACACGTCGGCGCGGAAGCCGCGAAAGATCGTCCCAAGGGAGTCGCCGTACCTCGTCGTCTATCCGTTCGTGAAAGTGCGCCCCTGGTACGCGTTGCCCGAGTCTGACCGCCGGCGAGCGATGGACGAGCACATGCGCATCGGTCGCGAGGAGTTCCCGACGATTCACAACCACACGGCGTACTCGTTCGGGATCGACGATCAGGAGTTCATGACCGCGTTCGAATGCGACGAGCCGGCCGACTTCATGCACCTGATGCTGCGTCTGCGCGAGAGCGAGGCCTCCCGCTACACGGAGCGCGACACGCCGATCTTCGTGGGGAAGTACTTGCCGATCCGAGAGGCCCTCGACGCCCTCGACGGAGCGGCCGCGCGCGTCGAGGCCTAGGAAAGGCCTAGAAGGAAGAGCTAGGGCGCCGGGTCTCGAGGAGGCTTCGTCTCCTCGAGGTCTGCTTCGGCTACCTCGGCCGCGTCACCGAAGGCGAGGCCGCCGCCCTGGGAGCCAAACCCTGACTCGGCCAGGTACTTCTCCTCGGCCTCGCCGGGATCCTGGCCGCCGAGCTCCTCGTGCAGGTCGGCCTGCTCGTCGCGATTGCCACCGATGCCGCGAATCCAAGTCCAGAGACCCATGTCGCGTCGAGTCTAGTACCCGTAGGTTCGCTCGGCACGCCAGATGCGCCACATCGCGTACCCGGCCAGGATCAGGACGACGATGAACGCGAATGCGTCGCCGCCGACGGTGGCGCGCCCAGGCCAGAAGTAGGCGGCGAAGTCGACGATGATCAGCAGCGCGCTTCCGTAGAAGACCCAGCGCGACCGCTCCGACCAGGTATCGATCTCGTGGCGCATCCGGTCGCGCCAGAACATGTAGAGGACGACGGCGATCGCGATGAAGAAGACGATCTGCAGGATCAGCGACAGCGACAGCAGCGTCCCCTCGAGGTTGAGGACGAACACGATCGCGGCGATCAGGAGAATGACGATGAAACCGCGGACGGTTCCGTTCAGGTCGCTCCACCAGCGTCCCATAGCCTGTCGGTAGGATCGCTGCGATGGTCGAGGAGGGCAAGACCGCACCCGATTTCGAGCTCGCGAGCGACACCGGCGAGCGCGTGTCGCTGTCCTCGTTCCGCGGGAACCCGGTCGTTCTCTACTTCTATCCCAAGGACGACACACCGGGCTGCACGACCCAGGCCTGCGGGGTCCGCGACGTCTATGCCGACTTCCGCGGCCGCGGGGCGGTGGTGCTCGGCGTCAGCCCCGACGACGAGGCCTCGCACGTGAAGTTCAAGGAGAAGTACTCGCTCCCGTTCACGCTTCTCGCGGACCCCGACCACGCGGTGGCCGAGAAGTACGGCGTCTGGAAGGAGCGGAATCTCTACGGGAAGAAGTCGATGGGGATCGAGCGATCGACCTTCGTCATCGACGCCGACGGCCAGGTCGCGAAGGTGATGCGCCGGGTGAAGCCGGATACGCACGCCGCCGACGTGCTCGCCGCTCTGCCTTCCTGATTCTGGTTTTACGCCCGGCTTACCGCTGCCGAACGCCCGGCTGACCGAGCGCGGCGACGATCTGGCCGTCTTCCTCTCCTCATCGAAGCCAGGAGGTCATCGAGATGAGAAGGCGCTTTGCCTACTTCGCCCTCGCTGCGTTCACCGTCCTCGCGGCCGGCGCCTCGAGCACGTTCGCCGCGCAGCGTTCCGGCGACCTCACGTACGTCTTCAACGGCCGTCTGCTCGCCGACGCGGGGAGCTCGACTTCCCTCTACGTCGACGTCAACGGCGGCAACAGGCCGGCGCTCAAGAAGCTCGTCGGCCAAAGCGACAACCAGTACTTCGCGGTCAACGCGAACACGCAATACCTCCGCTGGGCGCATGGTGTCCCCACCGTCGTCGCCGAGTCGAACCTCGTCGCGGGCGACGTCGTCAGCGTCCACGTGCGCGCGGCACGCGGAGCCTCACTCGCCCAAATCGCCGCAACCGCTGCCACGCGCGTTGCAGATCGTGGCCCCACGCCCGGACACGCGGGCAGGCCGCTGTGGCTCTTCGTCGGAGCACTCGATGCTCCAGCCGCAAACGGCAAGGTGACGATCCACGTCCAGAGCGGAAACTGGCTCGCTCTCCGCAAGATGTTGGGGCAGCCGCTCGACGAGACCTTCAGCTACGGCAACCGGACGATCTTCATCCTCTGGCGGGCAGGCGTCCCGAGCGTGATCTCGCCGAGCCAGCTCAGGGTCGGCGACCGGATCTCGATCCGGCTTCGCGCCCCCCGGAGCGACTCCCTCCAGCAGGCGGAGCAGGTACCGGCCGGCCACATCGGCGACCACGAGCCGCACACGCCGTCGTAGATCCCTTCGTCAGCGAGGAGGCCGGATTTCGGCCTCCTCGCTCCGCTCACGAGCGTGGATCCGTCTTCCGCGCGAGCTCTGCCTCGTCGGCGAGCTTCCTGACGACCTCGAAGTTCTGGGTACTGTCGACGACCTTCTCGATCGCCGGGATCATGTGACCCGGAGCGACGAAGAAATCCGTGGGCTCCTGCCGGACGCGCTCGTACTCGGCGATGGAGACCCGGAGCGGTTCAGTGCAGTCGGCATTTCCGCACTCGCACAGGATGTCTAGCGACTCGAATTCACCGAGATCGCCGCTCTGCGCGAGCTCTTCGATCCGCTCGTTGACCTCGCGGAAGATCGATTCATTGCGGGCGAGTCGCGCGTGCCGGTCCATCAGTCCGGTTTCTCGGTGATGTCGTAGCCGTTTCGCTCTTCGACGACCTCTTCCCCGACCGTCCGAGGGTGGTCGTGGAGCATGACGAAGAGGCGCTCGTGGGAACGGACGTCGCGGTATTCGCCGAGCGTTAGGTCGACCCGACCCATGCACTCCTCGTCCGCGCACTCACAGAGGAACGGCACCCGGTCAGCGGACGCGCCTCGTTCCTCGATGACGCCACTCAAGCGTTCGTTCGCGCTTCGAAAGACTTCCTGGTTCTCCCTGCGCCGGGCGTGTCGATCCATCGATATGCAGGGTCTCTCCGTGAGTCGGGTAGGCGAAACAGGCCTCCGCTTTCGCCTCCTACCGTCCCGTAGAAGTCGGGCTATCTTTGTCCTCGAGCCGAGGGGTCCTCAGCTAGCGGCAGGAGCGCATCGCCCCGGGAGGAGGTGCGTCCTGAGTGGGGTCGCTCGGCTCAACGCTGGTCCGTTCCAAGTCCTCGCGAGCCCCCCAAACGTTCGGCCAACGTCGGACCTCCGGGGGTCGTCCCTGACCGAGCGGTCCGGGATGATTGACGCGAGCCGGGGCTGGGCGCTTCAAGCCTTCCGGGATCGGCCGCAGACGCCCTCGGCAGGGGAGAGGAGGTGCCGATTGCCCCGGCTCGACCTCGCAGTCCGAAGTCCATTGTCGACACCGCCGGCGAGAAGATCAAGCCGGTTCGGACGCGGATCTGCGCCCTCGCGCGGATCCGCAGCTGCCACGAGCTGTAAAGCGGGGGCTATTCGCCCAAGACTCAGCGATCAGCATGGCGTGGAGCGTTGCGTTCGGCGAGGTCGTGGATGCGGATGAGAGGACTTGAACCTCCACGGGGTTTCCCCCACACGGACCTGAACCGTGCGCGTCTACCAATTCCGCCACATCCGCGCGGACGGGAAGTGTAGCCCGGACGCGACAGGCCGCCTGCTAGGAGACGGATCATACGACTCCCGTGACGGGCCTATCATTTATGCGTGGAACTGAGCAGGTTGTGGCGCTGGTTGCGCGCACCGGAACCAAGTCTCGACGAAATCGCCGCGGCCGAGGAGGAGCGCCGCGAGCGCGAGGCCGCGCGGGAGAGGGCGATCGACGAGTACTACGAGGAAGGCTTCCCCTCGCAGGAAGCGGTAAAAGGCTTTCTCTGGTTTCCCTAGAGAGACCGCCGCTTCGGCGTCTCAGGAGCGGCGGGCAAGCGGCGGGAACGGCTCCAGGCCCGAGAGAATCCTTTCCCAGTCTCTCTCGAAACAGGTGGTGTGAGCAGGGCGCGTGATCGGAGCGTCCGGCGGCGCGACCTGTGTGATGCCGTCCCCTTCGAGGATCGGCTTCATGCAGATGACGCAGAGGGTCTTCTGCCGCCTTCGTCCTCGACCTCCCATCGATGAATCGTAGTGCCACGCAATAGGCGGTTTCGGAGACCGGGCGATGGAAACGACTTGTAAGAGATGGCCACACACTCGGAAGAGCGGGTGAACGGAGGTCGATACGCCGAGTCGCCCACGAAGCTCCCGCGAGGAGCTTGGCGCGGAGTGCTGAAGCGAACGTTCACCGAGTTCAGGGACGACAATCTGACCGATTGGGCCGCAGCGCTGACCTACTACGGAATCGTCGCGCTGTTCCCGGCGTTGATCGCACTGGTCTCGATCCTCGGCCTGATTGGCCAGTCCGCGACGAAGCCGCTGCTCGACAACCTCGGCAGCTTCGCGCCAGGACCCGCCCATCAGATCCTCGAAAACGCCCTCAACGGCCTGACCCAGAGCCGCGGCGGCGCGGGGATCCTCTTCGCCGTCGGGCTCGCCGGCGCGTTGTGGTCGGCGTCGGGTTACATCGGCGCCTTCATCCGCGCTTCGAACGCGATCTGGGACGTCGAGGAAGGGCGGCCGATCTGGCGGGTCGTGCCGCTGCGCCTGTTCGTCACGATCGTCATGCTCATCCTGCTCGCCGCGAGCGCTGTCGCTGTCGTTGTGACGGGCCCGCTGGCGGATCGCGTCGGGAAGCTGCTTGGGATCGGAGGCGCGGCCGTCACAACCTGGGACATCGCCAAATGGCCCCTGCTCGTGCTCGTGGTGAGCGTGATGTTCTCGATCCTCTACTACGCCTCGCCCAACGTCCGGCAGCCGGGCTTTCGCTGGGTGACACCGGGGGGCATCGTCGCCGTCATCGCCTGGATGGTCGCGTCGGCCGCCTTCGGGCTCTACGTCGCCAACTTCGGGTCGTACAACAAGACCTACGGCTCACTGGGCGCGATCATCATCTTCCTCGTCTGGCTGTGGATCTCCAATGTCGCGATCCTGTTCGGCGCCGAGCTGAACGCGGAGATCGTTCGGGGGAGGCAGATCGAGGCGGGCCAGCCCGCGGAGCGCGAGCCCTTCCTCCCGCCGCGCAGAGAACCGAGCTAAGACGGAGCCCACGCGGCTAGGCTTGACCCGTTGAAGCGGGGTCTTCTTCTGCTTGCGGCCGTTGCCGCCGTCTGCGCGCTCGGCGGTGCGAACGCCGGCGTGCGCACGGACGGACGCGGCAGTAGGACCGAGGTGGTCGTGGCCCTGAAGCGCCCGTCGCTCGCCGTCGCGATGGGGCTACGGGCGCGGCGGAGCCCGGCCTATCTGAGAAAGCTGGATGCGGGCCAAGCCGAGCTCGTACGCCAGATCCTCGAGCGAATACCGTCCGCAAAGGTCCGCTGGCGCTATCGCTACGTCCTCGACGGGCTCGCAGTCGTCGTGCCGCGGTCGCAGATCGGATGGCTCGCATCCCTGCCGGGCGTCGAGCGTGTCTACCCGAGCGTGCGGTACAGCTCGCTCCTCGACGAGAGCGTGCCGCTGATTCACGCTCCGCAGCTCTGGGGGCCGACGCGCGCGACCGCAGGCCAGGGGATCAAGATCGGGATCATCGACGACGGCGTCGACCAGGCGCATCCGTTCTTCAATCCCGCCGGGTTCGCGATGCCGGCAGGCTTCCCGAAGGGGAACCGGAGCTACACGACAGCGAAGGTGATCGTCGCCCGGGCCTTCCCACCGCCTGGCGCGACCTGGAAGAACGCAGCGCGGCCGTTCGATCCCCTCGAGTCCGACCACGCCACCCACGTGGCCGGAATCGCTGCGGGCGACTATGCCGCGACGACGCGCCAGGGGCGACCGGTCTCCGGTGTGGCGCCGCGCGCCTACATCGGCAACTACAAGGTGCTCACCGTTCCGACCCCCTCGGTCGGCCTGAATGGCAACTCGCCGGAGATCGTCAAGGGGATCGACGCGGCGGTCGGGGACGGGATGAACGTGATCAATCTGTCCCTCGGCGAGGCAGAGATCGATCTCGATCGGGATCTCGTCGTCAAGGCGATCAACGCCGCCGCGGATGCCGGAGTCGTCCCGGTGATCGCCGCGGGCAATGACTTTTCCGACTTCGGGTACGGGTCGATCTCCTCGCCGGGGGACGCGTCGAAGGCGATCACCGCGGCGGCCGTGAGCAAGGACGACGTGATCGCCGATTTCTCGTCGGCCGGCCCGAGCGGCATCGACCTCGGCTTCAAGCCGGACGTCAGCGCGCCCGGCGTCAACATTTATTCGTCGGTGCCAACGGGCTGGGACACGTTCAGCGGCACCAGCATGGCCTCCCCCCACGTCGCCGGCGGTGCCGCGCTCCTCCTCCAGCGCCATCCTTCGTGGACCCCGGCTCAGGTGAAGTCCGCGCTCGTCCTTACGGGCCGGCCCGTCTGGACCGACCTGACCCACAAGCAAGAGGTCTTGCCGACGCGTGAGGGTGGCGGCCTGATCGACCTTGCCGCGGCGGACAACCCGCTCCTCTTCGCCTCGCCGAGCAGCGCCTCGTTTCGCTTTCTCCACCGCGGAGAGGACGCCACGGTTCCCATCGCGCTCGGCGATGCCGGCGGCGGCAGCGGGGTGTGGACCGCGGCCGTTCGTGTCCAAGCGCGATCCGCGGGCACGACCATCTCCGTGCCCGCCACGGTCTCCGTGCCGGGCACGCTCGCGCTCCATTCGACAGTGACGAAGGGTGCCGCGCAGGGCGATACGACCGGGTTCGTCGTCCTTTCGCGGGGGCCGACCACACGCCGGATTCCGTTCTGGCTCCGAGTGACCGTCCCGAAACTCGGGACCGAGCGGCACCACCTCCTTCGCCGGCCCGGAATCTACGGCGGGAACACGGCAAGGAAACCGTCGCGGGTCGCCTGCTACCGCTATCCGAGCGATCCCTCGCCTGTCGACATCGCACCCTGCCTCCGCGGGCCGGAGCAGGTTTTTCGGGTCGTACTTCCGAGGCCGTCGGCGAACTTCGGCGTCGTCGTTCTCTCTCGGGCCCGCGGCGTACGCGTCCAGCCCCGCGTCGTTCGCGCCGGTGACGAAAATCGCCTGACCGGATACGCCGGCCTGCCGCTCAACCTGAACCCGTATCTCCCCACGTTCGACCGGCTCTCACCGGCCGCCGGCGCCGTCCGGCCCGACGCCGGCGCGTATGACGTCGTCTTCGACACGCCGAACCGCCGCGCTTCGGGAAGGTTCACTTTCCGATTCTGGGTCGGTGACACGAAGCGTCCGCGCATCCAGCTCCTCACGCGGAGCGTCAGGAGCGGGGCGTTCGTCCGATTCCGAGTCACGGACGCCGGATCCGGCGTCGATCCCGCGTCGCTCCATGCGACCCTGGACGGTGTGGCTGTCTCCGCCCGCTTCCGGCACGGACGAGTGCTGATCGCGACTCGCGGGTTGGGCCGCGGCCGGCACCGGGTCGTCCTACGCGCCTCCGACTACCAGGAGGCGAAGAACATGGAGAACTCGGGGCCGATCCTCCCGAACACCCGCCGCCTGAGGACGGCGTTCACGATTCGCTAGCGGGAGGGATTAACCGCGGTCGCGCTCGTCGATCGTCGGCAGCTGGGAGAGGTCGCGCTGTACGCTCGCCGCGAACTCGTCGCTCTCGTCGAGCTCCTCGTCGCTCCGCAGGAGCTTCAGCTGCGACTTCCGGCGGTCGCGGTCACGTCGGCGACGTGCTTCGAAACCGAAGGTCCGGGAAAGGCGCGGCCACTCGGCGCCAATGACGGCGAGGACCGCGCACGCCAGGAGCGCGATCGACAGCCAGCTCACGGGAAATCATTGTACCCACGCGCTTTCCGACCTAAAGAACGTCCGGCCCCGACCGATACCTGGACGCATGAAGGATCCCGCGCTCGCGATTCCCTACCTCGTCCTCTGGGCCGCGATGATGCGCGCCCTGCTGGTGCGGGCCCAGATCCTTCCCGCGACGTGCAACCGCTGCGGGCTCCCGTACGAGCGCCGCGATCTCGGCGAATCCGTCTGCTCCTGTACTAGGAGCTGACTCAGCGGCGCTCGGGCCCGCGCGCTTCCGACCGCGCGGGCCCTTCGGTGCCGTGCCTACGAGCGCGCCCGGTTGATTGCGCGTTCGAGCTGCGCTTTCGTCATGCTCGATCGGCCTTCGATCCCGAGGCGCTTGGCCTGGTTGTAGAGCTGCTCCTTCGTCCGGCCGCTTCCGCCACCGGACGAGCTCGACGACCTCCGGGTCGACGAGCTGCTGGACCTCGCTCGTGCACCGGTCGAGCGAGCAGACGATCGCGCACGGGTCGTCCGGCGGCTCCCGGACTTCGCCGTCGTGCCGGCTCGCTTCTTCGTTGCCGAGGCACGGCCTCGGCCCGAGGTGGTCGAACGAGTCGACGTGCGCCCCTTCTGCCGCGAGCGGTTGCCGTCGCCGCCGCCTTCTTCCTGGTCGTCGCCGTCGCCCATCAGCTTCTTGGCAACGCCGACAGCGGCGGGCACGGCAACGCCGATCGCGGCGCCTGCGACAACCTTCTTCCCGGTCGAGAGACCTTCGTTCTCGTTGTCTTCCATCTCGTCCCTCCCTTTCGATGCGTGCGCGGTCAGCCGCCGCGCGCTTCGTTGAACGAGTCGATGAACCTCGGGATGATCCGTTCGCGGACGAAGTCCGGCCCGTTCTTCGCGAGGTAGTCGCCCGCGGCTCCCGCCGCGTCTTCAGCGGCCGGAACCAGCGCGTCGCGCGCCGCCTCCCATCCGCTCGAGAGCACAGAGCTCAGGACCGAGCCTGCTTCTCCGAGACCGGCGCGGGAACCACCGTTCCTCGACTGTCCGCTCGAATTGCCACGGTGCGACAGAGCCTTCTTCGCCGCCACGGCCGCGACGCTCGTCGCCGCGGCCGCCGCGGCGGCCTTGACCGCGGTTCCTTTCCCGCCGGCCCCGCCCTGCTCGTCGCGCTGCGTCTCCTGCTGCTGTTCTTCTGCCATCGTCCCTCCCTCGTTCGCTAGGTGCGTGCCTTCGCCCGAGACGAGCCGGAACTGCTGCCGCTCGAGCTTCTGGCGCCCGTGTTGCTCTTGATCTCGTTCAGGCGACTCATAAGCGCCTCGTTGACGGTGCTGAAGGTGCCGGCGGCCTCGTCAGCGTGCTCGCTGATCTCGTCTGCAAGCTGCACCAGCCTGTCGAAGCTCGCGTTGTCTCGAATCTCGCGCCGAAGCTGATCGACGAGGTTCGAGAGATCGTCCGCCACACGCTCGACGTCTTTCAGTGAAGCCATTCCTGTTCTCCTTTCAATCGAGGACTTGTCAGCCTCTTCCCTGCATCGCGAGTGTTATTCCCGCTCACAGAAGATCTCCGAGCGGGCCCAGGTTGAGATTGAGGTCGCGGTCTTCCAAGCCGAAGTGCTCTTTCAGCTCCTGCATGCGCTGCTCGAGCCTCATGAACGTCTCGCCCATCCGCTCGACCTCGTCGTCGGTCAGCGTGTTCGACTCCATCCGTCTCAGCGCCTGGCGCTCCATCAGCTGACGCAGCAGCTCGACCAGCGTCAGCACGAGCTGCGCGAGACCGCGTTCGACCTGCTCGGGATCTGCATTGACCCGATGCGGGAACGCCCTCGGCACGTGATCGAGCTCGCCGGCAATTCGTCCGAGGTCGCCGCCGCTCGCGAGGATCTTGTCGACGGGGTCAGGTCGAGCACTCACGTGCCACCTCCGGGCCCTCGGCGAACGAGTACGGCGGCCAGGGTCCTGTGCAGACCATCGTGAGGCGCGAGTGCGCCGCTTCGAGCCTGCTCAGCTGGTCGCGAAACGCTCCGACGTTCTCCACCGGAACGAGGTACGCCGCATGGAGCAGGTCGCCGGAGGCGCCGCCGAAACGGGCACTCGTGCGCGACAACCGAGCAAGAGGGCGGTGGAGCTCTTCCGAGAGCCGGTCGCGTTCGGTCGCCTCCGCCAGCCGGGCCCGCATGTACTCGCCTCCGGAGAGTCCGGTCGAGGGTTCGCGTCGAGGCTCTCCCCCGACCACGCGGAGGCCGAACTCGACGCAGCCGCGGACGCGGGTCAACCCCTGCGCGAGCAGGGGCGCCTTCGTCTCGACGGCATCCTCGAGGTTCTGCTCGCTCGTGAAGGCCAGCCCGAATCGCGCGGGAAGAACCGCGCGGCTCCGCGCCATCAGCTCCTCGACCACGCCGGCATGCGTCAGGAGCGCCTCCTCCGTTACCTCGGATAGCTCGCCCGCGCTTTGGCTGACGACGAGGTCGAGACCGGCAATCCGCCTGCGCTCGAGCACTGCCCCATCGACACCCGTGCGAGCGGGCAGCTCGTCGAGGTCCTGGACGAGTCCGTACAGGTGGATCACGACAGCGCTCCGACGGCGGCCTCTCGCTGCTCTTCGAGGGTCGCAACGGAGGAGAGCAGGACGCGGAGCCCGACGTAGACGAGGTCGACGTTCGCAACGGACAGCGTGATGTCCCCCGTCAGGACGACGCCCTTGTTGAGCACTCGGTCGACGAGCTCGACGAGGGTCACCTGGTACCTGAGCTGGTGCTCGTCTCGCGCGCTCATGACGCTCGCAGCTCCGTCGGGACGAAGTTGTAGGGCGGCCAAGGGCCGGTGAGCTCGAACTCGACCCCCTGGTCGCTGTAGTCCGCGGCGAGGCTTCCGAGCGCTGCCTCGAATTCTGTCTCGGCGGCGTCGACGAGATAAGCGCCGTGGAAAATCATCTCGCTATCGCGGCCCGAAACCTCCGGCGCCTGCAGAGCGAGCGTCAACCCGTCGTCGGCGCGCGCGAGCAACCGAGAATGGATGTCCCGGCTCGCGCTGCTTCGAAGGCGCTCCACCTCGGCCGACACGAGCTGCTCGAGGCGCCGGTGCTCGAGATACGCCGTGCCGGCCGCTTTGGACGCCGCCCGCTCCTGGAGCTGCCGGATCGTCTCGTTGCCCGTGGCCTGTCCGGCGACGAACCGGTCGCGATCGACGAACGCCTTGACGCCGACCTCGACCTGGCCGTGAACGCGATCGAGCGCCGCCTGGAGAGCTTCCTTGCGCTCCGAGAGGAACTGCCGGAGCTCGCTTTCGCCTCGATAGACGGTGCAGAAGCGGCATGGCACGATCGAGGCCGCGCGGAGCACACGGTCGAGCACCTGCTCATGCGCCCGGATTTTCTCCTCGAGCCACACCGCGTCGCCGAGGCGGTCCGCCAGCCTCGCCTCGTCGAACTCCTGCAGCGAGACCCGGCTTGCTACACCCGCGAGCGCTCCTTCGACCACGAGCTCGACGTCGTGCGCGGGATCGACGGCGAGCCCCTCCGCATCCGGCTTCGAGCTCGCCTCGTCGGCCGCGACGACGCCGTAGAGGTACCAACCGAGACCGCTGGCGTCGAGCGGCGTGGCGGCGTCGGCGGAGCTCATGTGCCCGACCGCTCTCGTTCCGGCGTCGTCGGTAAGCCGGCTTTCTCCTCGAGCTTCCGGAGCCGCTCCTCCAACTCGCTCTGGCCGTTACCGCGCGAGAGGAACGGGTCGCCCTGCCACCAGTCGATTCCCATCTCCCGCGCCTTGTCGGCCGATGCGATCAGGAGCCGGATCTTCACCGTCAGGAGCTCGATGTCGAGCAGGTTGATCTGAATGTCGCCGGCGATGACGATCCCTTTGTCGAGCACGCGCTCGAGCACGTCGGCGAGCTGCGCCGGCTGTCCAGACCTGTAGTTCTCGAGCTCGCGGCTGCTCATCCCTGGTCCCCTCGATCTGCCTGCGAGCGGTAGTAGCGTCGAACACGGTCGTACCGCATCAGATTCCGGTCGTCGTCCAGCTCCATCTCGTACAGGGCGAGGACGTCCGTCGACTCGGGAATCCGCGAGAGCTCGACGACCTCGAACGAGACGAGCCAACCGTTCCGCGTCCGCTCGAACGAGGAGACCGATTCGACCGGCCGGTCGAGGAGGGCCTCGAGTTGCTCGCGGGCACGCTGGACCGTGGCCCTGGCGTCCTCGGGAGCCGCGCCTTGGAGCTCGTTTTCGCGCAGGCGTCCGGCGTCGCGCGCCGATTCCCTTGCCCTCGGCTGACCATCGGTCTCCGGCGTTCGGGTCTCTTCGTCTCGCTGCTCTTCCCCCTCGGCTCGAGGCTCGGCGGCCTGGGGCTCGGTCTCGGGCTCCGGCTGTTCCTTGGCCTCGATCTCGCTCTGCTGCCTCGGTTGAGTCTCCGGTTCGGCGTCGTCGGCCCCGGGCTCGGAGTCCTGGTCGTCACCCCGCGACGTCAGTGCGCGCGCAGCCGCGGCCGCCGCGCCGACGGCAGCGCCTGCAACGGCAACCTTCGCCGCATGCTTGACGGCCTCGAGGGGTTGCTCGTCGTCATGTTCGGTCGCACCGTCGTGGCGGTCCTCCGGCACCTGCTCCGCCGCCCGGCCGCGCCTGCGCTCTCGTGCATCTGATCGTTTCTTCTGAGCTTCGGTCGGGTCGGCCATCACTGCTCCTCCTCGAGCTCCTCGAGGAGCTCGTCCTCGATTGCCTCGTACTCCTCGACAGTGAGCGCTCCGAGCTCGAACTGCCGTTCGGCCTCGACCAGGCGCCGTCGTACCGACCTCTCCTCGCTCAGTTCCCGCTCCGCCTCGGCGGCGAGCTGCTCTGCCACCCAGATCGTCCCGCGCACCGGCGCGAGCGGAAGCGTGAGCAGTCCGGTGACCAGCCCCATTACCGCGCCTCCGGCATCGGGACGCTGACGAAGCTATGGGGAGCGAGCGGCCCGACGTATTTGAAGCGGATCCGCCCGGCGTGCTCTCGGGCGAGATCGTCCATGGCGTCGTCGAAAGCCCGCACGTTTCGACGCTCGACCAGGAACGACGCCCGAAGAACTTGATGCTCGATCGGCTCCTGATCGAAGTCGAGGTCGAGTGCGAGCGGGCGGAGACGATCGAGCAGAGCCCGTCGATCGTGGTTGGTTCGCTTCTGGAGCTCCGCCGCCACACGCTCGCCGAGCTCGACCTTGAGCGGATACGTCGCGGCCGCGGGCCCATGACGGGTCTCCTCGCGCAGCCGCGCGATGCGGGGATGCTCCTGGACAATCTCGGCGAGGATGGCGTCCTCCTCGTAGTGGGCCCTCACGGTCAGCTCCACCTGCCCCTCGAACCGGCGAAGAAGCGTCGCGAGCTCTCCCCGTCGGGGTCGCAGGAAGTCCTCGACGAGAGCCGCCTCGCTCTCGAAGACGACGCCGAATCGAACAGGCAGCACCGTTCCCCGCTCGAGTGCGGCGGCGAGCACTTCAGAGTGGTTGAGCAGATCGCGCCGTTTCGCGCGGACGCTCGTCGAAGCAACCCGGCTCGTCAGCGCGGCGAGGTCGCCGTCGGCAACCAGACCGACCGCCTCGCCGCCGACTCCCGCCTCGCGTCCGGGCGGGGCCGCTTTCGCCCAGGTGACTCCGTAGCAATAGAGGCCGCCGGCCGATCCCGTGTCGGCGTTGGCCTGAGAGGAGGTTTGAACGGACACTGCTCAGCCTCGCTCGGCGTGCTCCTTCTGCCGCCGGTCGCCGCCCGAGAACGCCTCCTTGGCGCCCTCGAT
>DASQWX010000015.1:0-5545 GCA_035640035.1 Gaiellaceae bacterium | reverse complement strand
TCGCTGCCACGCGTGGCTGCGGACGGCGGCGACCGGGGCGCAAGGACGGAGCTTCTGCGCGGCGCGGCTGCGGCGGGGCATGCGCTCGGGCTGGCAGGCCTCGGGCTCGGCCACGCGATGGCGCAGGCGGTCGGCGGCCGTTACGGCCTGCCGCACGGCGCATTGAACGCCATCTGCCTTCCGGCTGCGCTCCGGTTCAACGAGCCGGTTGCGCGCGATGCGATCGCGCGCTTCGCCGGGGCGCTCGGGACCAGCGATCCCGTCGTCCGCGTGCAGGAGCTCGCGCGCCTCGGCGGCTTCGAGCGGCTGCGCGATCTCGGCGTTCCGGAGAACGACTTGCCGGAGCTCGCCGCAGCCGCGGCCGAGCGAGGAGGCGCCAAAGCCAATCCACGATCGGCTTCGCCTTCGGAGATCGAGGAGCTGTTGCGGACGGTGTGGTGAGGGTCAGCAGGCGCCGGCGGCGGTCGTGCCACCAGGGCCTGCAAGATGGAAGACCGAGCCGTTCGACGTCGTCTGGATGCAATAGCCCGCCGCATCGGCTCGGACGAGCGTGACGCCGAAGCCGGCCAGGCTCGCGCCGGCGTACGAGCCGTTCAGGGCATGGCTCTGGTCGAGCGCCGTGCTCGCCTGCTGCAGGGCCGTGGCGGCGGCCGCATCCTCGGCCACACTCACGACGTGGGCACTGTCGTTGCCGCCTGGGGATCGGGTCGACGTCTGCTGCGCGAAGAGATACGCGCCGATCCCGAGAGAGACGACGAGGCTGACCAGTCCGAGGCCGCGGGTCATCGAGCATGTTCATCGGCCCGTGCCTGCTGCCGCTTGAGCTCCGGATAACAAACGCTAATGATGAGAATTAGCGATGTCGGGTATCATCCGCGGGCCATGGCTGAGTCCGTGCCTGTCGACGTGCTCGTTGTCGGGAGCGGCGCCTCCGGTCTCGCAGCGGCGGTGTCAGCCCACCGCGCCGGTGCCCGCGTCGCCCTCGCGACCAAAGGCTCGCTGCAGTCCTGCAACTCGGCAAAGGCCCAGGGCGGGATTCAGGCCGCGTTCGGCAACGACGACTCGCCCGAGCAGCACGCCGAGGACGTCTGGAAGAGCTCCCACGAGACCGCCGACCGAAGTCTCGTCGACGTGCTGACCGGCGAAGCGCCGGCGGCGATCCACTGGCTCGAGGAGCTCGGCGTCACGTTCACGCGCGAGAACGGCGGCTATCGGCTCGCCAAGTGCGGCGGCGCCTCTCGCAAGCGGCTGCTTCAGGTCGGCGATCGCACCGGCCATGCGATCACGACCGCGCTTCGCAAGACGATCGAGGCTTCGCCCGTGAAGACGTTTCCGAAGTCTCCGCTGAGTTCGCTCGAGCCGGCCGCAAGCGGTTGGCGCGCGATCTGCGGCGAGCACGTGATCGATGCGGGCACGGTTGTCCTGGCCGCCGGCGGCCGCTGCTACCGCGAGGCTGCCGAGCGGGGCGAGCTCTCGACCAATCATCCGGGGGCCACCGGGGAGGTCACCCAGATCGCGCTCGACCTCGGCGCCGAGGCTCGCGATCTCGACGCGCTTCAGTACCACCCGAACGGCGGCGCGTGGCCGGCGAACATGCAGGGGTATTCGATTCCGGAGACGACGCGCGCCTACGGCGCGACGCTCCTCAACGCCGATCGCGAGGAGTTCACGGATCCGCTCGGGCCGCGCGACGAGGTCTCGCAGGCGATCTTCGACGAGGTCGCGGCCGGACGCGGCGTGGAGACGCCGGACGGTCGGCCCGCGGTCTATCTCGACACGACCCGGGTGCCGGAGGCCGACGCGAATGTGTCCTTGCCGTACATGCTTCGCCGCTACCGTGCCGGCGGTGTCGATCCTCTCAAGGAACCGATCCTGACTTATCCCGTCCTCCACTACCAGAACGGCGGCCTCGTGATCGACGAGCACGCCGAGACGACGCTCGAGGGAGTCTTTGCCTGCGGCGAGATCGCCGGCGGCACGCACGGCCGCAACCGGATGATGGGCAACTCGCTGCTCGAGTGCACCGTTTTCGGGCGACGCGCGGGCCGAGCGGCGGCGGAGAAGGCTCGCCGATGAGCGACATCAGATTCGACGGTCGCGTCGTCCTCGTGACCGGAGCCGGTCGCGGCCTCGGGGCGGCGTACGCGCGCGCCTTCGCGGCGCGTGGTGCGTCCGTCGTCGTTCACGACGCGGGTGTCGAGCTGGATGGGTCGGGAGGCGACCCCTCGTTGGCGGAACGCGTTGCGCGGGAGGTGGGCGGCGCCGCCTGCGTCGAGAACCTCGAGACCGAGAGAGACTGCCTGCGCACGGTCGAGTTCTCGCTCGAGACGTACGGGCGGCTCGACGTGATCGTTCAGAACGCCGGGCTCGTCGCCTGGGAAGAGCTCGAGGAGGCGGGCCGGAGCTGGGAGCGGCTGCGGGCGGTCAACGTCGACGCGCCGTTCTACCTGACGCGTGCGGCGTTCGCGCCGATGCGCGAGCAGGGCTACGGCCGCCTCGTCTTCACCACCTCGGGACGTGCCATGTCCAAGGAGCGGACCCGGCCCGGACTAGCCGCGTACGCGGTTGGAAAGATGGCGCACTTCGCGCTGATGGTCGTTGCCGCTGCCGAGGGGGAGCAGCACGGGATCCTTGCGAATGCGATCGCTCCTGCAGCGCGCACTCGGATGCTCACTCGGAGCGTCGCGCCCGGCGAGCTCGAGCCCGAGCAAGTCGCGCCGGGCGTGCTCTTCCTCGCCTCCGAGCGGTGCGGGTTTTCCGGCAAGGTGCTCGAGGCGGGCGGCGGCGAGTTCGACGTCGCCCGCTGGACTTCGAGCCCGGATGTCGATCTCGGGCGGGAGCCGGTCGCGCCGGAGACGATCGCCGAACGCTGGGCCGAGATCGAAGGAGCCGTGCCGGCATGAGCGCTGTCCAGACCGATCTGCAGCACGCGGTCGAGGACGCGGCGGCGCATCTCTACGTGTGGGCGCTGAAGGACATCCCGCAGGACCTGCGCGACGCGCTGGCTGAAGCCCGCGAGCGTGAAACGTCCGTTCCCGGTCAGCGCGTACTGAACACGATCGTCCAGAACGTCGCGGTCGCGGACGAGCAGGACAACCTCGTCTGTCAGGACACCGGGATCGCGGTCTACACGTGCCGGGTAGGCGAGCGCTTTCCGCTTCACCCGGCCCGTATCTACGAGGCGCTGAAGCACGGGACCGAGCGGGCGACGGTCGAGCATCCCTTGCGCTCGAACGCCGTGCACACGATCACGCGCGAGAACACGGGGCCGAACACGGGCTACCGCCTGCCGATCGTGCACTGGGAGTTCGTCCCCGACTGGGACGGGCTGGACGTCAAGTGCATTCCGAAGGGCTCGGGGTCGGAGAACATGAGCTTTCTGAAGATGTGCATCCCCGCCGACGGTGTGAAGGGGATCAAGCAGTTCGTGCTCGAGTCGATCGTCGGCGCCGGTGGCAAGCCGTGCCCGCCGGGAATCGTCGGAGTGGGCATCGGCGGTTCCGCCGACTACGCGATGTATCTCGCGAAGGAGGCGATCGCGCGGCCGGTCGGGACGCGGAATCCGGATCCGGTCGTGGCGCAGCTCGAGGGCGAGCTCTTCGAGCTCCTGAACGAGACGGGCATCGGCCCGATGGGCCTCGGCGGCGAGGTGACCGTGTTGCAGTGCCACGTCGAGCACGCGGACACGCACATGACGTTGAACCCGGTTGCGGTCAACTACCAGTGCTGGGCCGCGCGCCGGGCTTCGGCGCACATCTCAGCAGACGGCGAGGTGGAGTACGACCGTGAAGCCTGATTCGTCACGCTTTTGTTGCAGTTGCCATGGACGTTTGTGGCAGTTCGTGGTGCCAGACCCAAACGGACTGCCGCCCACGCCGGGGCCGAGCCGCGGGAGCCGGCGCTGATGGCGCGGCACGAGGTCACCTTCCCGGTCACGGACGAGCGCGAGATTCTCAAGCTCCGCGCCGGGGACGAGGTCGTCGTCCAGGGCCACATCATCGGCATCCGCGACCGGACGCAGATCCGCATCTTCGACCAGGGCGTCGAGCCGCCGATGGACCTCCGCGGCGCGTTCCTTCTCCACACGGCGCCGGGCGTCCGCAAGCGTGAGGACGGCGGCTACGACCCCGTCTGCATCGGGACGACCACGAGCGCCCGGATGGTTCGCTTCACCGAGCCGCTCGGCGCCAACTACGGCGTCCGCGCGATCTGCGGCAAGGGCGGCTTCCCGGACGAAGCGATCGAGCCGATGCGCAAGCTCGGGATGGTCTATTTCGCGATCGTCGGCGGCGCGGCGGCGCTCGAGACGACCCAGATCGAGGAGATCGAGGAGGTCGCCTGGGAGGAGCTGATGCCCGAGTGCCTCTGGAAGTTCCGCGTCAAGGATTTCGGCCCCCTCACCGTCGGCATCGACGCGCACGGCAACTCGCTCTACCACGACGTCCAGTCCGCCGCGCAGAAGAAGCTCGAGGAGCTCTATGCCCGCCTCTGACGGATTCCTCGACCTCGGCCGCGAAGGCGGCCTCACGCACGTGCTCGACAAAGGCCTCGGCCGCCGGGCCGTGGAGGACTTCCTCGAGACGGCCGGGTCCTACGTCGACATCGTCAAGCTCGGCTGGGGCACGGCGTACGTCACGGGTGATCTAGATCACAAGCTCGCCCCGTATCGGGCCGCCGGCAAGCCGATCGTCATCGGTGGCACGTTCTTCGAGGCCGTGCTAGCGCAGGACAAGCTCGACGAGTACAAGCGCTGGCTGCAGCAGCTCGGCCTCAGGCACGTCGAGATCTCCGACGGCACACTCGAGATCCCCCGCGACCGCAAGCTGGAGCTGATCGAGGACTTCGCGCGTGACTTCACCGTCCTTTCCGAAGTCGGCTCGAAGGACGCGGACGTTGTCTTCGCGCCCTACGAGTGGGTCGAGTGGATCAAGGAAGAGAAGGAAGCCGGCGCCTGGAAGGTGATCACCGAGGCTCGCGAGGGCGGTACCGCAGGGATCTTCCGCCCGTCGGGCGAGATGCGGACAGGCCTCGTCGACGAGATCGCCCACTCGATCGACGTCGACGACCTCGTCTGGGAGGCGCCGACGAAGGCGTCGCAGGCGTGGTTCATCAAGCAGTTCGGCCCCACCGTCAACCTCGGAAACATCCCGCCAGACGAGGTGATCCCCCTCGAGACCCTGCGGCTCGGGATCAGGGGCGACACGCTGAAGGAGGTGCTCCCCCGTGGCAACCGCACCCCCACTGCCTGAGCTCGACTTCGAGGCGATGTCCGCGGAGGACCTGCTTCGCTGGGGGCACGCCGAGTTCGGGGACAAGCTCTGCCTCACCTGCTCGTGGCAGAAGCAGTCGTCGGTGCTCGTCCACATGGTCAGTGAGCTCGGTCTCGACATCCCCGTCATCGAGCTGGACACGCAGCTCTTCTTCCGCGAGAGCTACGAGACGCGCGACCGGCTCGTCGAGCGCTACGGCCTCAAGCTCGCGACCCCGCAGGTGATCACGGTCGCCGAGCAGCACAAGCGGGAGGGGCCGAACCTCTGGGAGAGCG
>DASQWX010000014.1:0-3445 GCA_035640035.1 Gaiellaceae bacterium | reverse complement strand
GCCTACCTCCCTTCTTCGAGCTCAGGTCCCTGCCTACCCCCATCGGCGCAGCGAAGAACGCGAGCGGAGACTCAGCGCAGCCAGAGGACGAGGAACACGATCAGGGTGATCGCCGCGGCCAGCACGAACAGCGCCAGATTGACGCCGGCGAAGAAGACGAACGGCGTCGCCTTGCTTCGCCCGCCCCTGATCGCACGCCGGAACTCCCGCAGCGAGCTTCGCTCGCGCCCCGCTGCGTCGTCCACCCGGATGACCGGGCGGTCGAGCCGCTCGAGCGCCTCCTCGAGGCCGCCGTTTTCGCTCGCTCCTCCGACCAGCACGATCTCGTCGGCGTCGAAGCGCCGCAGCGCGTCTTCGACCGCGAGGACCGGATCGGCGTCTCCCGCCTCCCCCTCGACGTCGGCATCGTCTGCGAGCGTCCACTCGGCCTCGAGCGCCTGTACCTCTGCCGTCGCCCGAGCGGCGTCCTCGTCGCTGGCAAGCCAGTCGAGCATGCCGACGCGGGTCGGCGCGACCACGTGAACGTTCGCCGGCTCGCCCAGGCGCTGCCGAACGGCCTGCCGAAGCGTCGGCGAGCTGACGCCGTCCAACAAAACGAGCAGGATGTTTCGCTCCTGCCTCATGAGCAAGTCGTCTTCGGGGCCGGGGCGTAGCAAACGGAGACGCTCCGCCCGAGTTCAGGACAGCGGGCGCCAGATCTCGGTCAGTGGGCCGTCCTGTCCGTGGACCGGGTCGCTATCGGGCAGCTGCACGGCGGCGATGTTGGCGAGGACCTCGTCCCGCTCGGCCGGGTCGCCGCGGCGCAGGTCCCAGCGCATCGCGTTGGGGTAGGCGCCGACGACGAGCAGGTCGTCGCTCGAGCCGGCGTTGCAGTGTCCGGTTCCGGCCGGCAGGACGAGGACGTCGCCGCGGCTTACGTCGAAGCGGCGTCCGCTCGGGCCGCCGAGAACGACGGTGACGGTGCCCGCGACGATGCCGAGCACCTCGTGCGCGGTCGAGTGGAAGTGCTGGAACGAATAGATCCCGTCCAGCCAGGCACCGAGCCAGCCGTTACGCGCGAACAGCTCCTCGCACTCGTCCGTCTCGCGGGCGCCTTGGACGTTGTGGTAGACGAGCACCGGCAGCCGTGAGTTGGGAATCCCGCCCGCGTCCTCGAATGTGTGCGTCTCGACCTGTGCCATCGGACTGGCGGACTACTCGAGGAGTTCGACCGCATAGCCGTCGTCGCCGGCGACGACGCGGACGCCGGCGCCCTTTGCGAGCGGCGCCACGATCTCGCCGGTGAGGCCGAGGACTGCGGCCTCGTTCGTCGGGCTGTGACCGACGACGAGGGCCTTGCCGCCGTCGGGGAGGCGGTCGAGGACGCGGCCGAGAGCGGCGCCGAGACGCTCCGAGTCCTCCGCGACGAGTTCCGGGTCGGCCTCGCGTAGCGCCTCGAGCGCGCCGCTTCCCGCCTTCTCGTACGCGGCGCGCCAACGGTCCTCGACCTCCGAGCGCAGGCCCGGCTCGACCACCACGCCGCTCGGCACCTGCCGACCGAGCCCGGCGAGAAAACAGGCGAGCGTCTGCGTCGCGCGCTGTGCTCCTGTCGAGACCCCGAGGTGGTAGTCGCCCGCGAGGCGGGCGCCGATCTCGAGCGCTGCCGCAATGCCCTCGGCGGTGAGGACGTCGCCGTCGGCGTCGGTGTGGCGTCGGAGCTCAATCTCTCTGTCCACGTATGCCTCAGCCCTTGACGACGCCGAGCGGGGCGAGCTTGGCCACGGAGCGGGCGAGCCCGGCCCGCGCGACGACATCGACGACGCGCTCGACCTCCTTGTATGCGAACGGCGCCTCCTCGGCGAGACCCTTCGCTGAGGGGCACCGCACGACGATCCCCTGCTCCTCGAGCTGGCGGCGCAGCTCCTGCCCGCCGATCCGCTTGCGCGCCGCGGTACGCGAGAGGGTGCGGCCGGCGCCGTGGCAGGTGGTGCCGAACGCCAGCTCCAGGGAGCCGGGCTCACCGGCGAGGACGAAGCTGGCGGTGCCCATGCTGCCGGGAATGAACACCGGCTGGCCGACGTCGCGGTAGGGCTCCGGAATCTCGGTCGAGCCGGCGGGGAAGGCGCGCGTCGCGCCCTTGCGGTGGACGAGCAGCTCGCGTCCGTCGTAGCGCTCGATCTTGGCCACATTGTGGGCGACGTCGTACACCTGACGCGTGCCGTCGGCGGCGGCACGCCCCAGCACGCGGGCGATCGCGCCGCGGACGGCACCGGCGATCGCCTGCCGGTTCGCCCAGGCGAAGTTGGCGGCGGCGGCCATCGCCGCCAGGTACGCGCGCCCCTCGGGGGAGGAGGCGGGCGCGCAGGCGAGCTGCCGGTCGGGCAGCTCGATCCCGTAGCGGCGCATGGCGCCCTCCATTTGATTGACGTAGTCGGTGCAGACCTGGTGACCGAGCCCGCGCGAGCCTGAGTGGATCAGCACTGTCACCTGGTCCTCGCGCAGCCCGTACGCCTCGGCGGCCGGCTCGTCGAGCACGCGCTCGACCCGTTGCAGCTCCACGAAGTGGTTGCCCGAGCCCATCGTCCCGAGCTGGCCCTCTCCGCGTTGGCGAGCCCGGTCGGACACGGCCGTGGGGTCGGCGCCGGGCAAGCAACCCTCCGACTCCGTGCGCTCCAAGTCGTCTTCCGAGGCGCCGAGCGCGCGCGGCCCGTCGCACAAGACCGCGTCGAGGTCTCGTGCGCGGCGCGACCGCTTCCCGGCGCCGGCAGGCACCGCCCGCGAGATCTCGTGCACCAGCGGCTCGCGCCGCTTCTCAAGCTCGCCCTCCGTCAGGGGAAGCGCAAGCAGGCGCACGCCGCAGTTGATGTCGTAGCCGACGCCTCCCGGCGAGACGACGCCGTCCGAGAGCTGGGTGGCGGCCACGCCGCCGACGGGGAAGCCGTAGCCCTGGTGGGCATCCGGCATCGCCAGCGCCGCCTCGACGATCCCGGGCAGCGTGGCGACGTTCTCGGTCTGGTCGAGCGATCCGTCGCGCTCGATCGCTTCGAACAGCTCCTCGTCGGCGAACACGCGCGCCGGCACGCGCATATCCGGTCGCGCTTCCGCCGGGATTTCCCACAGCACCTCGCCGATCCGCCGGGCCTCGCTCATCGCGTCCCACCTTGCACGTTAGCCGCGCAGCCACGCCAACAAACGCGGCCGCGCGGGCATGCTTCTGCCGGTGTACCGCTGGATCGAACACACGGCCGAGCTCCAGCTCGAGATCGACGCGCCCGACGAGCGGGCGGTGTTCGCCGATGCCCTCTCCGCGCTCGCCGAGCTGCTCGAAGACGACGGCGACGGCGCGCCGGAGCAGCGCGCGCTCGAGCTGGAAGCGCCCGACCGAGCTGGGCTGCTCGCGGCCTGGCTCGACGAGCTCGTCTACCTCGCCGATGCCGAACGCTTCGTTCCCGAGGCGCTCCTCGAG
>DASQWX010000013.1:0-6468 GCA_035640035.1 Gaiellaceae bacterium | reverse complement strand
GGCTTCGCCGGGGCGGGCTTGCGCGCGGCCGGCTTTGTCGCCGCTCGTGCGCCGTGCGTCGTGACCGAGCGCCCGAGCACGACGGTGCCCGCGACGATCAGCATCAGCAGCTCGACGGCCGCGACGCCGCTCGCGACGAGCGCGGCGGTGCGCCAGGGCCGGACGGCCTCGAATGGGACAGCGTGCTCCACGGGAGCGTCGAGTTCGCTACGCGGCGCCGGCCTCCTGCAAGGTGTTCCAGGTCAATCGAAGGCCGTCCTCGAGCGACTGCTCCGCCTTCCAGCCGAGCTCGCGTGCGGCCACGGACGGGTCGATGACGCTGCGGCGGATGTCGCCGGACCGCGGCTCGGCATAGGTCGGCTCGCGGTCGATCCCCGTCACCCGCCGGCAGACGGCGTGGAGCTCGTTGACCGACGTCTCGATGCCTGTCCCGATGTTGAAAACGCCGCCGTCGTGATCGAGCGCGGCGAGCACGCCGCTAACGACGTCGCCGACATAGATGAAGTCCCTCGTCTGCTCCCCGTCTCCGAAGACGGTCGACTCCCCGCCGGCGGCGAGCCGCTCGAGGAAGATCGCGATGACACCGCCCTCGAGCTTCGGCTCCTGGCGCGGACCGTAGACGTTCGCAAGCCGGAGGGCGACGTGGCGCGAGCCGTAGAGACGGTTCCAGCCGGCCAGGTACTCCTCGCCGGCCAGCTTGGAGATTCCGTAGGGCGAGATCGGCAGGCGTGGGGCGTCCTCGGCTGCGGGCCCGTCGCACTCGCCGTAGATCGCCCCGCCGGTGGAGCTGAAGACGACGTGCGCACCGACTGAGCGGGCGCCCTCGAGCACGCGTAACGTCCCGAGCACGTTCACCTCGGCGTCGTAGTCGGGCCGTTCGACCGAGGTGCCGACGTCTGCCTGCGCCGCGAGGTGGACGCAGACGTCCGGCCTGATGTCGTCGAAGAGAGCGCCGGAGTCGGTACGGATGTCGCCGACGTGCAGCTCGGCTCCCACCGGCACCTTCTCGCGGCTCCCGGTTGCGAGCGAGTCGAGGACGTGGACCTCGTCGCCGCGGGCGAGCAAGCCCTCGGCGACGTGCGAGCCGATGAACCCCGCGCCCCCTGTGACGATCGCCCGCAAGGCTCCGTATCCTAGGCCGCCGATGTTCATCACGTTCGAGGGCCTCGACGGCTCGGGCAAGTCGACCCAGGCCCAGCTTCTCGCCGAGGCGATTCAAGGCGTCGGACGCGATGTGGAGACGACACGGGAGCCCGGCGGCACCCCGCTTGGCGAGCACGTGCGCGAGCTGCTCCTCAGCGGCGACGGGATCTCGCCCTGGGCCGAGGCGGCGCTCTTCGCCGCGGCGCGCGCCGAGCTCGTCGAACGCGTGATCGGCCCGGCGCTCCAGCGCGGCGCCGTCGTCATCTGCGACCGCTTCCTGGACTCCTCGCTCGCCTACCAGGGCGTCGCGCGGGGGCTGGGCGTCGATCGCGTGCTCGAGCTGAACCTGCCCGCGATCCGCGGTCAGCTCCCCGACCGCACGTTCCTGCTCGAGATCGACCCAGCCGAGGCGGCCAGGCGGGTCGGGAACAGCCAGGATCGGATCGAGCGCGAGGACGACGACTTCCGACGGAAGGTCGCCGATGCGTATCGTCTCCTCGCCGAGACGTTCCCACAGCGAATCGAGGCCGTCGACGGAAACCGGCGCGCCGAAGAGATCGCCAAGGAGATCTTTGGACTCGTTCGACCGAATCTCTGAGCAGCTCGAGGCCAAGCGCCTCCTCCGCGCGGCGCTCGAGGATGCCACCGCCCACGCGTACCTCTTCCACGGACCGCCAGGCGTCGGGAAGCGTGCGCTCGCGAAGGCGTTCGCCGCCGAGCTACTGGGCGACTCGGCGCGCGTCGACCGCGGCTCGCACCCGGACCTCTACGCGCTCGAGCCGCTGGGAGACCAGATCCGGATCGACGCCATCCGGGAGCTCCGCCACGACCTGCACATGCGGCCGTTCGAGGCCGACCGCCGCGTCTACCTGGTCTTCGGCGCGCAGGCGATGAACGACGAGGCGGCAGACGCGCTGCTGAAGGATCTCGAGGAGCCACCCGCGTACGCCGTCATCGTGCTCGTCGCCGATGAGCTCGGCTCGCTACCGGAGACGATCAGGTCGCGCTGCCAGCTCGTTCCGTTCAGGCGGCTGTCGGAGCGGACAGTCCGCGAGGCGATCGAGGCGCAGGCGCCCGGCCTCCCGACTGACAAGGCGACCGCGATCGCGCGGGTGGCGGCGGGACGACTCGACCGAGCGGCGCTGCTTCTCGACGACGACGCCGCCAAGCGGCGCGCCGAGCGGCTGGAGCTGGCCCGCTCCGTCTATCTCGCGCCGGAATTCGACGCCGGCGCGGCAGCCGAAGTCGTCGTTGCCGGCTCGCGCGCCCGTGCGAAACGGGCGCGCGAGGATGCAGAGGCCGAGCTCGGTGGCCTCGAGCTGACAGAGCGGGAGACCGAGCAGCGGCTGCGCCGGGCGGCCCGCGGCGCCGAGCGCGAGGAGCTGCTTGCAGCGCTCGAGGAGCTGGCCGCGTGGTACCGCGACGTGGTCGCGTTCTCCGCGGGGGCCGAATCGGCGGTGCACTGCGACCATGCCGACGAGCTCCGAGCGGACGCCTCGGTCGAGCGGCTCTCGGGCGCCGAGGAGGCGGCCGAGCTCGCCCGCCAGGCCTGGCGCGACTTCGCCGAGTTCAACCTCAACGCGCCGCTCGCGCTCGAGGCGCTCTTCATTCGGCTCCGCCGTTCCTTCGCCGTCGCGAGCGTCCACGTCTGAGTCGCGAGCGGAGGGGTTGTCGTGCCGCGTCGCCCAAGCTAGGCTCACGCGGTCCCAGTGCCATCGAGGTCGTTCACCTCGCGTCCCTGGCTCGTTGCCGTTATCGCCCTGATCCTGACGGCTGCGGTCACGGCGCCCTTCTACTTCGCCGAGAGCCTCGGCGTCCGTCTCGCGATCGCGGGTGCCCTGGCGCTGGTCGTCGCGATCGCGGCCGGATTGATCGCCGCTCGCGCCGAGCGACAGGAGGCTGAGTGGCGGAACGAACGGCAGCGGATCGACGACGAGGTGGCGGCGTCCGAGCGCGAATACCGCGACCTCCTCGCCGCCCTGCCGGTCATCACGTGGGTCTACGGGGCCGGCGATCGGAACGAGACGCGCCTCGTTGCTCCGCAGCTCGAGGCCGTGCTCGGGTACGCCGCTGAGCAATGGAACGGCGAGTTGCTGACGACGATCGTCCACCCCGACGATCGCGAGCGCGTTGCCGACGAGATCTCCAGCGCCCTCGAGCGTGGCACGCCCTTCGAGACCGAATACCGAGTGCTCGCACGAAACGGCGACGTTGTCTGGCTGCGCGAGCATGCGCGCACGTTCTCCGGCCCGGACGGGAAGCCCGCTTTCGGCGCGAGCTTCCTGCTCGACATCGGCGACCGGAAGCGCGTCGAGGACGAGGGCGACCGCCTGCTCGCCGCGGAGCGTGCCGCCGTCTCTGCGACCACGGAACGACAGGGTCGCCTTGATCTGCTCCGGGAGGTGGCCGATGTCGCGTCGTCGCTCGATTACCGGTCGGCGATCGAGCGAATCGCCGAGCTCATCGTCCGCGACTTCGCCGACTGGTGCATCGTCGACCTGGCCGACGAGGGAGGTCCGCTCAAGCGTCTGACCATCGCTCGGGCCGAGCTGCACACGTCCGAGAACGGTGACGAGCCGCAGCAAGAGCCGGACGAAGCAGTGCGGTCGGTCGTCGCGAGCGGCAGCCCGCGGATCGTGCCGGCGCTCGGCACGCGTTCCAACGGCGGCCAGGATCAAGCCGTTCTCCTCGAGGGCATCGACCCCAGCTCGGCGATTTGCGCACCGCTTCGCGCACGCCAGCGTTCCCTGGGCGCGATCACGGTCGCTCGCGAGGGCCGCGGTGAGCCCTACGGCGCAGACGACCTCGCGCTTGTCGAGGACGTGGCCGGTCGGATCGCCCTCGCCGTCGATCGGGCGCGGCTGTACTCGGAGGTCGAGCAACGGGCCGACGCGGCACGGGTTCTCGCGCATGTGGCGGACGGCGTCCTGTTGCTCGATCGCAGCGGAGTCGTGAGGCTGTGGAACCCGGCTGCCGAAGGGATCACCGCCATCCGAGCCGCCGACGTCATCGGACGCTCGGCCGCGGACGCGATTCCGGGCTGGCAGGAGTCAGTCGACACAGTCCCGGTATCGGCGACGCCCGACCCGGGCCACCCGGAGGTGGTCATTCCGGTGGAGACGGAGCGGGGCGAGCGCTGGATCGCGATCTCGGGCGTCCAGTTCTTCGGCGGGACCGTCTACGCGTTCCGCGACCTGACGGACGTCCGCAGGCTCGAGGAGCTGAAGGCGAGCTTCATCGCGACCGCCTCGCACGAGCTTCGGACTCCTCTGGCGGCGGTCTACGGCGCCGCACAGACGCTCCTCCGACACGACTTCGCGCTCGACGAAGGTGGCCGCGACCGGTTTGTGTCGCTGATCGCCGACGAGTCCGAGCGGCTCGGCCGGATCGTGAACGAGATCCTGCTCGCCAGCCAGCTCGACGCAGGCAGGCTCGATCTCGAGGCCGAGCCGTTTGACGCGGCCGAGCTCGTCGACCGCGTCGTCGAGGCGACGCGCGCCTACGCGCCCCCGGGCGTCTCGGTCGACCGGAACGTCTCGGACGGTCTGCCGTTGGTCGAGGCCGACCGCGACAAGGTGCGTCAGGTCCTCGTCAACCTCGTCGAGAACGCGATCAAGTACTCACCCGACGGAGGCCACGTCGAGGTCGGCGTCGAGGCGCAGGAGGAGAGCGTCATCTTCCGCGTCCGGGACGAAGGCCTCGGAATCCCGGCCGAGGAGCAGAGCCGTGTGTTCGAGAAGTTCTACCGAGTCGATCCGCAGATGACGCGGGGCGTCGGCGGGACCGGGCTCGGGCTCTACATCTGCAACGAGCTCGTGAGCCGGATGGGCGGCCACATCTGGCTCGAGTCGAAGGCCGGCGAGGGGTCAACGTTCCTGTTCGAGCTACCGGCGACGCCGCCGGCGCCGTCCGCCGGGATCACGGGCGAGCTCGGGCAGCGCTCGGAAAACGTGACTCCCTGACGCTACCCGCGTCGGTGCGCGACGCAGCATCCGAACAAGCGCCTGCTCCGGCTCGCGCAGGGTGAGTTGAATCGGATGCGTCTTCCCTAGCAGGGCGTGGTTCGAACTTGAGCGACCTCGTCGCGGTCGGAGGATCAGCGGAAGCTGACGAACGCAGCGTGCGTCGTTCCGTCCCGAAGCACCAGCAGGAGCTCGCGGCACGACCCGGCCCAGCTCTTGTCGCTTTGCCACATGAACGTGTAGCGATCGGGTCGAGCGCTATAGCTGAGGCTGCCGAAGGCGGTCGACGAGTCGTTTGTCGTCACCCCGCACGGCCGCCAGGCGGCACGTGAAACGACCTCGAGGCCGCGATCGCCCCCGAGCGAGAACTTGACCGGAACGGTGTCGCCGGCGCGGAAGCTCGCAACGCCCGGCTCCGCGACGAGCGGTGAGTAAAAGCCGTCGAACGCGTAGCGGACCGAGTAGGTCGTCGTCTCGAAGGAGGCATTCCCAGCCGAATCGACCGAGTCGACGCGGAACACGTGCGTTCCCGGCGTTGTGTCGAGCGAGCTCGCCTTGCAGGGGACGGTCGATCCGTCGACGTCGTCGTGGCAAGAGAAGGCGGGCGTGATCGCCTCGCCGACCAAATAGGTCGCGCCGTCCGCCGGCGAGGTAATCGTGATCTGCGGCGGGTTTTCGTCGACGACCCTGTAGGTGACGCTGCTGCTGCCGTGGTTTCCTGCCGCGTCGAAGGCGTCGACGGTGAAGGTGAAGCTTCCGGGGCGACCGGTCGGCAGCGGGTAGCCGTTCGGGTAGGTGCCGATGCAGCCGACGACGCCGGAGCCGCCGGCGCCGTCGTCGCAGGAGTAGCTGGCGTAAACCTGCGCCCCGACCGGGTAATCGGTTGCTGCCGGCGCCGTGATCGTGGCGCTCGGCGGGATCACATCGAACACCGTGTAGGTGTGTGTCACAGTCGTCTCGGCGCCGGCGTAGTCAACGGCGTGGACGCTGAAGGAGTGCGTGCCGACGCTGCTCGTGTCGAGGAACGCACCCAACGGCACGTCGCCCTCGCAGGACACGATCGGCCAGCCGAGCGTCCCCGGCAGGCAGCCCCATGCGGCCTGGACATGCTGTCCCTGATAGAAGCCCGCGCCATCGGCCGGGCTGGCGAGGTCGATCTGCGGTGCGGTTGGATCGGACTCGGCGACGGCGGGTTGCACGAGCACGAGCGCTGTCAGCGCCGTGAGGAGCGAGAGGCGGAGCAACGTTCGCACGGGGCAGACCTCCTGGTTTGGGCGTGCCGCGCGCCGGTTGCGTACGCGGTGAAAGTCGGCTCCCGCTAGGCGGCCGACGATCCCCCGTTTGAGGCACCATCTCCGCCCCG
>DASQWX010000012.1:0-4246 GCA_035640035.1 Gaiellaceae bacterium | reverse complement strand
TGCTGATCGCGCTCGCGGTGTTGCTCGTGCTGGCGCCGGTGCTTCGGACGCCGTATCCGATTCTCCTCGTGCTCGGCGGGCTCGCGCTCGGGTTCGTGCCGGGGATTCCGGAGATCGCGCTGCCGCCGGACCTCGTGCTCGTCGCGATCTTGCCGCCGCTCCTCTACTCGGCTGCCTTCTACACCTCACTGCGCGATCTTCGGCAGAACGTGGTTCAGATCTCGGTCCTCGCGATCGGCCTCGTGATCGCGACGACGGCGAGCGTCGCGGTGGTGGCCCATCTGCTCATTCCTGACGTGGGCTGGGGGGCCGCCTTCGTGCTCGGCGCGATTGTCTCGCCCACGGACCCGCTTGCGGCAACCCAGATCGCTCGCCGCCTCGGAGTTCCGCGCCGAGTCGTTGCGATCGTCGAGGGCGAGAGCCTCGTCAACGACGGCACTGCTCTCGTCCTGTACCGCGTCGGCGTCGTTGCGGTGGTCAGCGGCGGTTACTCGATCTGGGAGGCGGGCTTGCGCTTCGTCGGCACGGCCGCAGGCGGGGTTGCAGTCGGGCTCGTGATCGGATTCGTGATCGCCGCGGTGCGCCGGCGAATCGACAACCCGCCGGTGGAGGTCACGATCGCGCTGCTCTCCGGGTACTTCGCCTACCTCCCCGCGGCCGCACTCGGTGTCTCCGGCGTGCTCTCTGTCGTGACCGTCGGCGTGTACATGGGCTGGAGGACGCCCGAGCTGACGAGCGTTCAGACCCGTCTCGACGGTGCGGCGATGTGGCAGATTTTCACCTTCGTCGTCAATGCGCTCTTGTTTGCGCTCGTCGGGCTGCAGCTTCACCACATCCTCGACTCGCTCTCCGGTCGCTCTCCCGGCGAGCTCGTCGGGTATGCAGCGATGGTTGCCGGGACGGTGATCCTCGCCCGGATCATCTGGATCTTTCCGTTCGCCTATGAGCCGTGGGTCTGGTGGGGACGCCACGGCGACCACGATCCCGCGCCCCCTTGGCAGCGACCCGCGGTCATCTCGTGGATGGGCCTGCGCGGCGCCGTCACGCTGGCGGCAGCCCTCGCGCTGCCGCTCACGACGGACGCCGGAGACGCGTTTCCGAACCGGCCGCTGATCATCTACCTCGCCTTCTCGGTGATCGTCGCCACGCTCGTCTTGCAGGGCCTGACCCTGCCGGCGGTCATCCGCCTCCTCGACGTGGAGGACGACGGTCTTGACGCGAAGGAGGAGTTCAAGGCGCGGATCCATGCCGCGGATGCGGCGATCGCAAGACTCGACGAGCTGGTCGATGAGGACTGGGTACGGCCCGAGACCGCCGAGCGGCTGCGCGGCTTGATGGGTTTCCGCCGGGATCGCTTCGCGGCGAGGTTCACGCCCGAGGACGACGGGGCAATCGAGGAGCAGTCGCAGGCGTATCAGCGGCTGCGGCGGGAATTGCTGAACGCGGAGCGCGCCGCCGTCATCGAGCTGCGGAGACAGGGCCGGATCAACGACGACGTCATGCATCGCGTCACGCGCGACCTCGACCTCGAGGACGCTCGGTTGGACGCCTAGCTGCTTTATATTCGCGCTTCCGATGAGCACGCTCTATGACCTGATGACGAGCGATGTGCTGACCGTCGCGCCCGAGGACACGATCGGCGAGGCGGCGCAGAAGATGGTCGAACGCGAGGTCAGCTCGGCGGCCGTCTCGGACTACGGGCGGCTGATCGGGATCCTGACGGAGCGCGATCTCACCCGTGCGGTCGCGGGACGAACGCATTCGAGCGAGGCGCGCGTGCGCGAGTGGATGACCGCCGACCCCGTGACGCTGCCGCCGTCGGCATCGCCGAAGGAAGCCGCCGAGATCATGCTCGAGCGCGGCTTTCGCCACATCCCGGTCATCGAGGGTGACCGCGCGGTCGGGATCGTCTCGATCCGCGACGTGGCGCGCTGGTCGACCGAAGAGGTCTAGGGACTGACCCCGAAGGGGTCTGTCCCTACAACCGGTTTAGGGCAGCCCCTCGTTTTTAGGACAGTTCCGTAACGGGACAGTCGCTACTCGAGCAGCGCGAGCTGCTGGTGGTCCTCGAGGCCCGAGACACCGACCCCGACGAGCCTGAGCGCACCGGGCCGGTCGGCGAGCGCGCGGTCGAGAAGGCCGCAGGCGAGCTCCGCGATCCTCGCGCCGTCGTCGGTCGCGACCGCGAGCGTGGTCGAGCGGCTGCGGATCGAGAAGTCCGGGTAGCGCACCTTCGTCGTCACCGTGCGTGCGGTCTGGCTGCCTTTCTTCAGCCGCCCCGCGACGCTTTCGGCCATCCGCCTCACCTCGGCCTTGAGCTTCTCCACGTCGGCGACGTCCCGGTCGAACGTCTCCTCGGTCGAGATCGAGACGGTCTCGGACGTCGTCTCGAGAGGCCTCGGGTCGATCCCACGTGCGCGGTCGCGGAGCAACGGCCCGAGCTTGCCTGGCAGCAGCCGCTCGAGCTCGGCGTCGGGCAGGGCCGCGAGCGCACCGATCGTCTCGACGCCGGCGCGGCGGAGGCGCTCCTCGGCGCGCGGGCCGACTCCCGGTAGTCGGCGGACGTCGAACGGCGCGAGAAACTCGAGCTCCCGCCCGGCGGGAACGACGGTCAGGCCGCCCGGCTTCCGGCGGTCGCTCGCGATCTTCGCGATGACCTTCGAGCTCGCTACGCCGAGCGAGCACGAGAGGTTCGTGGCACCTCGGACCGCCGCTTGCACCGCCTCGGCTACGACTCGGGCACGGCCGAAGTCATCAGCCACCTCCGCCATGTCCAGGTATCCCTCGTCGAGCCCCGTGCGCTCGACGGTCGGCACGACTTCCCGTATTGCCGCCCACACCGTTTGCGAGTACTGGCGGTAGAGCGTGTGGCGAGGTCGGAGGAATACCGCTCGAGGGCAGCGGCGGAGGGCCTCGGCACACGACATCGCCGAGTGGATCCCGAACTTCCGGGCCTCGTAGTTCGCTGTCGCGACGACGCCGCGTCCGTGCGGATCGCCACCGACGACGAGGGGCTTCGAGCGCAGTTCCGGCTGCTCGAGCTCCTCGACGGCCGCGAAGAAGGCGTCGAGGTCGAGATGGGCGACGATCACCGGCGCGCGCCCGCCCTCATCGGAACCCCGAGCCGCGAGGCGGCGTAAGGGATCGTCGCTCCCTGGACGAGAACGGAGAACGCCACGAGGACGAAGACGATGCCGTAGATGCGCTCGGCACCGTCGACGTGCTCGAGTAGGGCGAAGGCGGCGAGCAAGATCGGCACCGCACCTTTCAGCCCGCTCCACATCACGAACAGTCGCTCGCCGGAACGCAGTCCCGTCGGCCAGAGCAGAGGCGCGGTCACGAGCGGGCGGGCGACGAACGCGAGCAGTCCCGACAGCAGCAGCGCGTCGAGCCAGACGGAGCGATCGGCAAGCGCGACGTTGTTCACGGTCAGCCCGAGCGCGACGAAGACCACGATCTCGGCAAGGCTCGCAAGCGAGGTGTGGAAACGCTCGACGTCCCGCTTCTCGGGGAGATCGGCGTCACTGACGAGGATCCCCGCGACGAAGACCGCGAGGAAACCCGAGCCGTGCGCCACGGCGGCGACACCGTAGATCACTCCTGCCGCGGCCAGCGTCCGCAACGGATACAGGGCCGGGTTCGGCAAGTCGATCCGCCGAACCGCCTCGACCAGCACGAGCGCCCCGGCGATTCCGATCGCAAGACCGACCGTCATCTCGACCGCGAACTCCCGTATGACCACCCAGAAAGAAGCTCCAGAGTGTGTCGCGAACTCGATCATCCCGATCATCAAGGCGATCCCGACCGGGTCGTTGACCCCCGACTCTCCCTCGAGGATCGTCCCGGTACGGCCGCCGATCTCTCTCTTGCCGAGCACCGAAAACATGACCGCGGGATCGGTCGGCGCGAGCGCGGCCCCGAGGATCCCAGCCGTCGTCCAGCCGAAGCCGAAGAGGTAGCGGGCGGCCAAGGTCATCGCGCCGGCAGTCGCGAAGGTGCCGAGTACACCGAGGGTCGTGATCGGGACGAGCGCCGCCCGAAAACGTCGCCAGCCGATGCGCATGCCGCCGTCGAACAGAATCACGATCAGCGCAAGGACGGCGATTCGCTCGACATCGCGCACCGACAGCTCGTCGCCGACGCGACTGAACAACCGCCCCGCCAGCGCTGCGGCGAGGAGAAAGATCGCCGGCGCCGGCACGGCAACGCGTTCGCTCAGCTTGTTCGAAAGGACGGCCAGCGCGAA
>DASQWX010000011.1:0-5449 GCA_035640035.1 Gaiellaceae bacterium | reverse complement strand
CCCTCGACCGTGCCCGTGAGCATCTGCGGCGACTCGAGCGTCTCGCGCGTCTCACGCGCAAGCTCGGCGAGGAGAGGCTCGGGTTGAGTCGTGTGCCGCTCCGCGTATTGCTCGATCGGCTCCGGAACGATGTCCACCGCGCAGGACTGTAACTGGAGCCCGTGCGCGAAACGGCTAGGGACGTTCCATGCCCGACCTCCGCGCGCGGCGAACTTGGTAGGGCAGCGCAACTGCGCAGGCGAGCTCACGCGCGAGCAGGGCGGCGCGGAAACCGGGCGGGCTGGAGCTGCGAACGGCGACGTTCGGATCGCGCAGCGCGGCGCGGACGAGGAGTCGCGCGCGCGGCGCGTGCCACCGCGAGGTCACGACGACGACCTCGTCGGCGCCGAGTTCCCGCGCCGCTGCCGCGATCGCCGCAGCGTTCTCGGCGGTGTTGCGGGCAGCGCCGTCGGCGACGAGCCGGACGGCAAGGCCTTGCCACGCCTGGCGCATCAGCTGCCCCTCACCTTTCCGTCCCTTCCTGCCCCTGCCGGTGAAGACGACCGCGTCGGTGTCGGCCGCGACGGTCTCGGCGTGCCTCAACCGTTCGGCACAGATCGGGTCGAGGCCGTCGCTCCGACCGGCCGAGTAGCCGAGAACCGCAACCACGCGCACGTCAGCGCCGCCTCAGGCGCTCCGCCGCGAGCAGCGTCGCAGCGATCGTCACGACCACCATCACCGCCTTCTTCCCGCGCAGCTTGGAGTGACCACTCGCGCGTTCGCGCATGTGCACCGGCACCTCGTCGACACGCAGACCGGCGTCGTTGAGGCGCAGGATCGCCTGCACCTCGGGCGCAGCGGACGTGTACGGCTGAGCGAGAATCGGGAGCGCCGCGGCGTTCGCGGCATACATTCCGCTCGTCGCGTCGAGGAACGGCCTCCGCAGCGCGAGCGCCATCGACCGCCGAAGCAGCGCCGTCCCGAAGCGGCGTGCCGCGCGGGGCGCGTAGCGGTATGGCTCGAAGCCGTCGCCGCTCGCGAACCGCGAGCCGACGGCCACGTCGCACGCGCCGGACCGGACGCGGTCGAGCAGGCGCCGAAGCTCGGCGGCGGGATGCTGCCCGTCCGCGTCGACACGGCCGCAGTACGCATAGCGGTGGTCGAGGGCGTAGCGATAGCCCGCGGCGATCACGGCCGGCAGGCCACGGTTCGTCTCGAACGAAAGCACCTCTCCCCCGCCTGCGCGCGCGACCGCCGCCGTCGCGTCGGTCGACCCGTCATCGATGACGAGCACGTCGGCTTCCGGCAGCTGGCTGCCCAGCTCGGCCAGCACCGCCGGCAGGTTCTCCTCTTCGTTCCACGCGGGCACGAAGACCAGCGTCTTCTCCGGGGCCACGTCCTAGCCGCGTTCCACGCGCGACCCGCCGACGATCGCGTGCTCTCCGTCGTCGAACCGGATCCAGGCCTTCCCCTTGCCGTCGTAGTCGGGCGACCAGACGACGAGCGTCGCTTCCCGGCCACCCACGCGGACGCGTTCGGTTCCCTCGGGTTCGAGGCCTCGCCAGACGCGGACGAACGGGTTCTGTTCCAACTCGCGCCCGATTGTCGTCTCGTCGGTGTGCCCCGGCAGAACACGGGTCTCCGGCGGCAGCTTCATGAGGACGTTCATGACCGAGTCGCGGATCTGGGCGAAGTTTCCACCGCCGACCGCGTCCTTGAAGAGCACGTCGCCGGTGAACGCCAGCTCGCCGTTGCAGACGAAGGTCAAGTGATCGTCCTTGTGGCCCGGGGTCGGCAGCGCTTCGAAGCGGAGGCCGCCGGTCTCGAGCGGGCCTTTGACGATCTCGACGCCGTAGCGATCCTGGAGCTCGGCGTCGCCGGCGATGTGATCCGCGTCGGCATGGGTGGTCAACAGGTGCGTCGGCGTGAGGCCGTGAAGCGAGACAGCGTCGTGCAGCGGCCCGAGTGGCGCGCCCGAGTCGACGAAGACCGCCGTCCCGCCTTCCTCGTCTGCGACGAGGTAGGCGTTCGAAAGCCAGTCCGGGTGCAGGCTCCGTTCGACGAGCACTCGGCGGTAGGCTAGTCGCGAAACCGACGAGGAGGATCGATGGCCGGGCTGATGCAACGAACGATGACGCTGATCAAGGCGAAGTGGTCGAAGCTGCTCGACCGCGCCGAGAAGCCATCGGAGACGCTCGACTACTCGTACGAGCGCCAGCTCGAGCTCCTGCAGAACGTGAAGCGGGGCGTTGCTGACGTGGTCACGGCCAAGAAACGGCTCGAGCTGCAGACACAGACGCTGGAGCAGAACGTCGTGAAGCTCGACTCCCAGGCGCGCCAGGCGCTGGCGATGAACCGCGAAGACCTCGCCCGCGCCGCATTGGAGCGAAAGTCCGGCGTCCAGCAGCAGCTTCAGGGGCTCGACGGGCAGATCAAGCAGCTCGAGGCCCAGCAGGAGAAGCTCGTCGCGAGCGAGCAGCAGCTCTCTGCGCGCGTCGAGGCGTTCCGCTCCGAAAAGGAAGTGATCAAGGCGCAGTACTCGGCCGCCGAGGCGCAAGTGCGGATCGGCGAGGCGGCGACGGGGATCGGCAACCAGATGGCCGACACCGGCGCCGCGATCGACCGCGCGAAACAGAAGACCGAGGAGATGCAGGCGCGGGCGTCAGCGATCGACGAGCTGACCGCCTCCGGCGCGCTCGAGGACCTCACCTCGGATCAGACGCCGCTCGACAGGGAGCTCGCCCAGATGGCCTCGCAGTCGCAGGTCGAGCAGGAGCTCGCGGAGATGAAGAAGGAAGTCGGCGCGGGCACCGAGCAGAAGCAGATCGAGCAGTAACCGTTTTCAGGGACAGGCACCCTCGTGCCTGTCCTACAACCGGTCGGCGCTAGAGCGGAGCGTTGAACAACCCGAACCAGCGAGAGAGGTCCTGCTCGATCGGGAGCTCCTTTTCGAGCTTCGCCTTCAACTCGAGCTCCTCGGCGTTGTCGCGCTCCTTCTCGCCCTCCGGGACAAACGGCCAGAAGGTGCCACGCTTGAAGCCGTAGATCCAGTAGACCGGCTCCTTGCCGCCGTCGAACCGAAACGCGGCCGCGAGCAGTTGCTCGCCGAAGCCGCGTTCCTGGAGCCCCTGAGCGACGGCGTGCACGGTCGTGACCTGGTCTTCGAGGTCGGAATCGCGGACGACGATCCACTCGTAGCCGAATTCGTCCGACTTGCGCTCGAGCCGGGACCCGTACTCGCCGGCGACGGCATCGAGCACCTCCTGGAGCTCGTTCTCGGCACGAACGAACTCGCCGGCCGAAAGTGGCTTGAAGACGATCCCGCCCGCTCCGGCCGGCTTCAGCCCGAGCTCGGTGTCGAGCGTCACCTGCGCGGTGGTCAGCGCGAAGAGGCGTTCCTGCGCGGGGCCCTTGAGCTTCTTGCGCCCGAAGAGGACGTCGGCGAGACCCACGCGGCGGGTCTAGGCGACCGGGCGGCCCATCCCGCGGGCGATGTCCGCAAGCCGCGCGAGGCGCTGCTCGAGCGGCGGATGCGTCGCGAAGAGGGACACGGCGCGCTCCTTCACGCTCGCCGGGACAATGAAGAAGGCGTTCATCGCCTCGACCTCGCGCAGGTCGCGCTGCGGGATCCTGAACATCTCGCTCGAGATCTTCTGCAGCGCGCTCATCAGATGCTCGGGCGCGCCGGTGATCAGCGCCGAGCCGCGGTCGGCGGCGAACTCCCGGTAGCGCGAGATGGCGAGGATCAGCAGCTGGCTGAGGAAGTACGTGATCACCGAGACGAGAAGGACGATCAGCCAGACGGGGACGGAATTGTTGTTGTTCGAGTTCCGGTTGCCGTAGCCACCCCCGAACATGCCCGCGTAGAGCCCGAACCGCGTCAACAGGCCGGCCAGCATCGCGAAGAAGCTCGCGACGGTCATGACGAGGACGTCCCGGTTGGCGACGTGGGAGAGCTCGTGAGCGAGCACGCCCTCCACCTCCTGTGGCTCGAGCCGCTGCCACAGGCCGCGCGTGACGGCGACAGCCGCGTGCTTCGGGCTGCGGCCCGTCGCGAACGCGTTCGGCACGTCGGTGTCGATGACCGCGACCTTCGGCTTCGGCAGGTCAGCCATCGCGCAGAGGCGCTCGACCATGGCGTGGAGCTCGGGCGCCTGATCGCGCTCGACAACCTTCGCGCCCGAGGTGAGCAAGGCGATCTTGTCGGAGGTGAAGTACTGGAAGAAGGCGATCCCGATCACGATCACGAGCATCGGAATCAGGCCGACGTTCAGGTACTGGAACAGGACGACGGCGAAGATGACGTAGAGGAGCCCGAGCAGCGAGCCCGTGAGGAGCATCCTCAGCGACAGTCCGGCGTCGCGACCGTAAGTCTTGCGCTTCATCGAGAATCGGCCTTCCTTGAGGGCAACGGGATTCATCGGAATCGTAGCCGTCGGGCTCCTGATGTCGGCCTGGGTCGACGCCGCGAACGCCTCGACGCGCGTCGCCGTTCGCGTCGTTCCGGTCTTCCCGCCCGCGCGTTACGCCACGCGTGGCGCTGTCGGCTCGATGGTGCCGGCCTCGGGCTCGACGGTCAGTCGCGCGACGGCGCTCGCCTCGCTCACCCGCGGCGAGCTCGAGAACGCGTTGCTCGGTGGCAAGCCGAAGGGCAAGCCGCTGATCTCGCTCGGCGGCCCGCCGGCACCGGTCACGATCTACGTCGCGCTTCCGCCTCCGGGCAAGCACCACAACCTGGCGCGTTATCCCATCGCTGTCGTCGGTGGCGGTTACCACGGGCTCGTGCTCTCGAGCTCGACCCGCATTCCGGGGCTCGTCTCGATCGCGGACGTCGCACCGAGCGTGCGGTCGGTGGAGCGCGGCGAGAAGCCGATACTCACATCGCGTCCGGCGCGGAATGCCCCGGCTGAGCTGGCGGAACTGAACGCACGCCTCGACGCCGCCCACTTCGCGCGCAGGCGGAGCACGCGAGTCCTGATCGGCCTCGTCTTCGGGTTCGCCGCCCTTGCGTGGGCCCTCCGCTCTCCCCTGTTCGGGCGAGCAAGCCTGCTCGCGATTCCCGCGATGGTGCTCGCCTCGACGATCGCATCCGCCCTGCATGTCGAGCATGGAATCCCCGGGTGGAGTGGCGCGATCGCCCTCGGGCTGGCCTTGCCGCTGGCCTTGGCGACGCCGCGGCCCGGTCTCTTGGCGCTGGCGCTCGCCTTGCTGCTGGGCACCTACGCGATCTTTCTCGGCGCCTGGTCTTCCACGGTCTCGCTCGCGGCACTCGGACCACACCCAGAGGGTGGTGGCCGCTACTTCGGGCTCACGAACCAGGTCGAGACCCTGCTGCTCGCGCCGGCGCTCGCGCTTGGGGCGTTGGTCTCGCTCCCGCTGCTGCCGGTCGTCGCGCTCGCTTCGCTCGTCGTGGTCGGCTGGAGTCGGCTCGGTGCCGACGGTGGCGGCCTCCTCGTCTATGCGGCTGGCT
>DASQWX010000010.1:0-59165 GCA_035640035.1 Gaiellaceae bacterium | reverse complement strand
GATCACCGGCCTCCCGAGCGGATGCGAGCCGAAGGTGGCCTCCTGGATCAGGTCGTGGACAAGCTCCTGCGGCTGATCCTCGTACATCGCGATCTCCTCGAGCACGACCTCGCGCTCGGCGTCGAGCTCCGCGAACTCGGGCGCGAAGACCATCTCCCCCATCACGTCGAGGGCGGTCTGCAGCTGTTCGTCAGGGACGCGTGCGTAGACGACGGTGTGCTCGCGGGACGTCGCCGCGTTCAGCTCACCGCCGAGCGTGTCGAAGATCTCGGCGATCTGCTGCGCCGTGTACGACGCCGTGCCCTTGAAAAGCAGGTGCTCGATGAAGTGGGAGACGCCCGCCCGTTCGGCCTTCTCGTCGCGGGATCCGGCCCCGATCCAGAACCCGATCGCGACGGAGCGCACGTGCTCGAGCCGCTCCGAGATGACGCGCTCGCCCGAGTCGAGCTCGCTGAGGACGTACTTCTGCACGGGATGATCGTACTCGGGCACCCCTCAAGTGAGGGATATGAAGGGCCGATACCCCTAACGGAATGGGTGCTGTCGCCTTCGCAGCCGAGTTCGTCGAGCCGTGGGAAGTGCATTCCGAGCTCGTGCTCGTCTCGCCGGAGGTGTACGAACGCGCACTCGAGCTGCTGCCCGAGCGCGATCCTGACGCGTTCCTCCCGAGTTCTGCCGAGACCCTCCGCGCGAAGCCGGCGCGTCGCGAGCCCGGGCTGCCGACCGCCATCGTGGGTTACACGGTCGTGAGGCTCGCGGAGACTGCACGATCTGCGCTGATCGTGGTTGGATTCGTGGTCGCGCTGGCGCTAATTGCGCAAATTTCGCACTAGTCCTTCGGGTCAAAACGTCGTCCGGCGTTGCTAACCTCACCCGCTTCGTGAGCCAGGCACGAACGTCGGGAGGCCCGCGCGGTCCGACCGGTCGCGGTCCGGTGAGGTCATCCCCCATTTGGGGGTCAGTCGCCGTGACGGTTCCGACGATGCCCCGGAAGTACCAGATGCGTCTTACGGAACCGGGTTCGCCGCTTCGAGGCACACGTTCGGCTCGCCGCCCCCTACCGAAAGGACCTCGTACCCATGACTCGCCGCATCGCCCATGTCGCACAGATCGGTGCCGTCGTTCTCGCACTCGTCCTCGTCCCAGTGGCACTTGCCGGCAAGGGACAGGGTGGACAAGGCGGTTCGACGAGCTCCGGGTGCTCGATCTCGCCTGGCCAGGTTGCCCTCGACCAGGTCTGGACAGTCTCCGCCTGGGGACTTCCGAGCACCACGGTGAACATGATCCTCACCTTCCCCAACGGGGCGCAGTCGGTTGGCCCGGTGACGGTCGGCTCCAACGGCACGTTCACCACCACCGGCAACTCGAACATGTCCGCTAGTTGGGGCTTCATCACGCCGGAGCAAAGAGGCACGTACACCTATCAGTTCGTCGGCAAGATCCGATGGCCGTACGGCACGTATACGAAGTCGTACGGGACCTGCGCCGTCGTCGTTTCCTAAGTGAGCTGACGCGCGGAGGGCGTGCCCGGCACGCCCTCCGCGCACGCTGTCTCCTTGCCCTCCTTCACCCGTTCGAGGGTGAGTACCAGCCTCCACGGGTGACGATCACTCGTCGGTAGCCAAAGAAAAATGGCGCCTCCTGCGGTCGCGCCTTGACAGGAGGTCTGTATGGAGACCGACCAAAGGCAGGCTCCCCGTCTCGTCTTCTGTGCCGCAGTGGCGATCATGTTGTTCGCGGTCGTGCCCCTTGCCCTGGCGGACAGGGGAGGCACCCGAAACGGTGGCGGTGGTAAGAACACTGGCAGCTCCACGTCGACGGGGACGTGGGGCACGCTCACGCTCAGCTCGAACACCGTGAAGCTGAATCCGACCTTGCCGTCGTGGTGCCTCAGCGAGGACGACTACGACCAGCGAGTCTTCACCGGCTCGCTCAACGGCAGTTCTTCCACGAGTTACCAGACGTGCGGCCTCAACACGGACGGGTTTACGGCCGGTGGAATCGGCCTCGAAAGCGATGTATACGCAGTCGGGCAGCTTTCCGACCTCTCGATAACGGCGCCCGACGGAGCCGTCCACCATGCGGAACTCATGGGCCAGACCACCTCCAAGGGGGTGACGACCTATCACTACGCCGTCTGCTACGTGCCACGCTATTTCGTCTCGGACGACACCGGCACCGATCCATTGCCGGGCGGCACCTGGCAGATGACGCTCTCCGGCCAGCTGAGCAACGCGACCTGGACGACGAGAGCTCAAATGACGGACGTGGTCTTCCAGCAGAACTACTGCCCGACGACCCAGCAGAACCTCTCTCCGTAGAAAGCGAGAGGGGCGGCTCGTGCCGCCCCTCCCTTTCGTCACTTTCTTTGTCGTTGCTCTCTACGGATCGATCACCACCGTGCAGGTGTAGGTACCCGGTGAGAGCCCGTTCGCCGTAACCGTCTCGGGATCGCCGAACTGTGGCTGACCGAGCAGGTCCGCAGGCTGTGGTGAGTTGCCAATGGCAGCGTTGTTGCTGCTATTGACGCAGGAGATCCTGCTGTTCGTACCGCCGGACACCTGACTCTCAACGTGCGCCGAGAGATTCGTCAACGGCGTGTCGCGGTAGGTGAAGGTCTGCGGGCTCCCCGCACACGTCGTGTTCACGTTGACCGTGACCTGGGTCGTGGCCCCCCCGGAGTCGTCCGAGTAGCCAGTCGGTGGCGACTTCTCCGACACGTAATAGTTACTCCCGAACGCCAAGTTGTCGATACAAGCCGTACCAGCGCTCGCACCAGTGCCGCTCGTCACGAGGTCACCCGAGCCCGTCTTTACTGGGCTGCACGGGTTTTGATCGTGATTCGGCCCGGTGTTGTACGGGCCGTCGTTCGAGCAGATCTGGAAATGCGCCCCGTTTAGCGGCGTGTGAGCCGCCTTGCTGGACGTCTTCACGATCTTGATCGCACCGAGCTGTTGCTTGTTCACGTACACGCACGTGATCGAGCCGCCACCCGCGAGATTCAGGGTCTTCGACCCTATGTGAGTCGCGTCGTCGGTTCCGTTCGACGTTGAGGATCCGGTGCTCGCGGTGCAGTTGACGCTCTCGAACCCGAATCCACCCGGCAGGGCGTCCTCGGAGACGTGGTACGTCCCGGTGAGCACGTTGCTGAACGTCTTCGTGTTCGCGGTGCTGTCACTGCTCGAGTTGCCGTTGTCGTTCAGCGTGAAGTCACCGGCGTTGGTGACGTCCTGGTGGAAGTTGAACGACTGGTTGAGACCACGCGGATCAGTGCGCTTGATGATCGTGATCGTTCCGCAGTTCTGGATCTGCGTATTCGAGATCTCGATGTCCTGCGGGTTGGAGGTGAAGCTCGAGCCGGAGGATCGCGACTCCCAGACCTGCTGCGGGAAGGAGATGCACTTCCCGCGGAGGTTGAGCGCCAGGCTGAGGTTGATACCGAACTCTGCGAATGCCTGGGCCGGCAGCGCGGTGTTGTTCATCCCGTTGTTCGCGGCGGTGATCGGCGACTGGTTTGCCTCACCGTCGAATGCCGAGGAATCGGGGATGATCACGTTCGCACCCCAGCACGGCATTTTCTTCGCCACGAGGCACGTGCCGTTGTTGCCACCGGCAGTCGAATTCGTGCTGTCGATCCAGGTCAGCACGTGGAAGTCGAGGTTCGTACCTCCGTTCAGGAAGTCATACGCGATCAGTCGGTCGCCCGCCGTCCGACAACCGGCTGACGTCGTGCCATTCCCTGAGCTCTGATTGAGCTCGACATCACCGCTCGTGTTGCCGTTTACGTTCGGCCGGATCGTCGCCCCGTAGAAGTACTCGTCGAGGTTGGCCGCCGTGTCGCTGAACGCGGCGACGTTCGTGAACTCGTCCTTCGGCGGGTTGTTGTTGACCGAGAGCGCTGGGCACAGCGTGTCGAATTTCTGCCCCGGCACCCATGAGATCTCGCCGTTCGCATCCGCCGTGACCTGAGTGGCGCCCGTGGTCACTGCGCAATTGCTCGAGCTGTTGACCGGCGGGCTGTTCGCGAAACCGCCCTGGTTGACGAAACAGTTCCAGTCTGTCGACTTCACGGAAGCCGTGCCGGTGTCGTTCGTCATGTTGCCGTCACTCGACTCGAAATTGCTCGGGCTGCCACTCACGACCGCACCCGAGCTTCCGACGAAGAAGACGGCGACGAGCAAAGCGGCAACCAACATGGGAGCGAAAAGGAACCGGCGTCTGCGCCGGCTACCTGTCGGCCCCAAAATGCGTTCTGCCATTACATGAACCTCCTCCGCAGATTGCAATGACACCCACCCGCTAGCTCGCGACACGTGGAGCAGCGGATCCGTTCCTCCATGGGCTTCCCCTCCCGGTAGACCGCAGGTTCCGGCTCTGGGACTACGCGCTGTCCACAGAGCAATCCACAGGAGCTTAGGACTGGCCGATCCTGGCTCATAGTCGTGAATTGCCGGATCTTTGTCCTACGGAGTCGGTTGTATGACGGCGGTAAGGCGCGCTTGAACTAGTACGGAAATTGCGTTAGAAGTCAGCTACTAGAGGTAGGGAGCGGCCATGAAAAACGGTGCGGACGGGGGAATACTCCTCGTCGACGACGACGAGGCCTTCCGGTCCTTCGCCGGGGAGCTCCTCGAAAGCGTCGGATACGAGACGAGGCAGGTTGCGAGCGGCGCGGCCGTTCTCGCGGCGGTCAGCGCCGAGCGTCCGGCGGCCATCTTGCTCGACGTTCACCTGCCGGACCTGAACGGCTACGAGATCTGCCGCGAGCTTCGTGAGCGGTACGGGGACTCGATCGCGATCGTCTTCGTCTCGGGCGAACGGACGGATCCGCTCGATCGGAGCGGAGGGCTCCTGCTCGGCGCGGACGACTACGTCGTCAAGCCGGTCGATCCAGGCGAGCTGCTTGCGCGCGTCAGACGGCTCGTCGATCGCCCGCCGCGGACGAACGGGGCCGCCCCCAGCTCGAATGGGAAGCTCGAGTCGCTAACGCACCGAGAGCGAGAGGTACTCGAACTGCTTGCCGACGGCCTCACGCAGGAGGCGATCGCCGTTCAGCTCGTGATCAGCCCGAAGACGGTCGCGACGCACATCCAGCGGATCCTCGGCAAGCTCGAAGTTCGAAGCCGCGCACAGGCGGTTGCGCTCGTGCTCCGCGAAGAGCGCGACGTGAGCGGCCACGGCCTTGAAGAGCCGCTCGAAGTGTTCGTCTAGATCTGCCCAGCCAAGCCCGGTCGCGCGCGGGACAGCGTTGACACGTCGGGCGCGAGGGCCGGCCTGCGGCGTGTCTCCAGGGACACGCCGCGGCTTACACCTGCCTAGCGCCGTTCCCGGTCGCGCCCGCGGCCGCCACGGCCGCGATCGCGGCCGCGTGGGCGCTCTTCCTCCCGTTCTCGCGGGGGCGCGTTCTTCGCGCGCTCGATCAGCTCCTCGGGCTGGACCTTGGTGCCGTTCTCGTGCTTGGCGATCAGCTTCAGGCCGATCCGGCCCCGTTCCTTGTCGACCTCCTGCACCTTGACGTCGACGACGTCGCCGCGCGTCATCACGTCCTCGATGTGGCCGACGCGGCCGGGGCCGACGTTCGACACGTGCAGGAGACCATCGGTGCCCTTCGTCAGCTCGACGAAGGCGCCGAACTGCGTCGTCTTGACGACCTTGCCGGTGTACTCGTCGCCGACCTCCGGCTCCTTGGTCAAGCCCTTGATCGCGTTGATCGCCGCCTCGGCCTTGTCGCCCTCCGTCGCGTAGATGAGGACATTGCCGTCCTCCTCGATGTCGATCTGGACCTCGTAGTCGGACTCGAGCGCACGGATCGTCTCGCCGCCCTTCCCGATCACCATCCCGATCTTCTCGGGATCGATCTGCACGGACGAGATCCGCGGCGCGTGTCCCGCGAGCTCCGTCCTCGGGGCGGGGATCGCCTCCAGCATCCGGTCGAGGATGAACTCCCGCGCCCGCTTCGCCTGCTCGAGCGCGCTTCGGAGGATCTCCTGCGTCACGCCCGTGATCTTGATGTCCATCTGAAGCGCCGTGATCCCGTCGCGCGTGCCGGCGACCTTGAAGTCCATGTCGCCGAGGTGGTCTTCGGCTCCCTGGATGTCGGTCAGGATCGTGTAGTCCTCGCCTTCCTTGACGAGGCCCATCGCGATGCCCGAGACCGGCGCCTTGATCGGCACGCCGGCGTCCATCAGCGCAAGCGTCGAGCCGCAGACCGAGCCCATCGAGGACGAGCCGTTCGACTCCAGCGTCTCGGAGACGAGCCGGATCGTGTAGGGGAACTCCTCGAGCGGTGGGATCATCGGCTCGAGCGCCCGCTGCGCGAGCGCGCCGTGGCCGATGTCGCGCCGCTTCGGCCCGCGCATGAACCCGGTCTCGCCGACCGAGTACGGCGGGAAGTTGTAGTGGTGCATGTACCGCCGCTCTTCCTCGAGCGACAGGTCGTCGATCCGCTGGCCTTCCTTGGCCGTCCCAAGCGTGAGCAGGGTCATGATCTGGGTCTGGCCGCGCGTGAAGAGTGCCGACCCGTGCGGTCTCGGCGCGACGCCGACCTCGCAGCTGATCGCGCGGATGTCTTCCGATCCCCGTCCGTCGGGGCGGCGCTTCTCGACAGCGATCTTGCGCCGCACGAGCTCCTTGTAAATCGCCTCCCCGGCCTTCTTGACGTACTGGCGTGTGATCGAGTCCTTCGCCGCCGGCTCGTCGCTCGCCTCGGTGGCCACGGGCGCACCCGGGAACGGCAGCTGCACCTGCTCTTCGATCCGGCCGAAGAGGAGGTGGCGCTTGGCCGACTTGAGCTCCTTGGGATCCTGCTCGGCCTCTGTCAGCGCCCGCAGGTCGTTCTCGAACTGCTCGCGCACGGGCTGCTCGACGGCCGCGAGACGGGTGCGCTCGAGGATCATCGCGAAGCTCGACCGGATCTGCATCCGCCTGATGATCTCCTCCTCCGTCGAGTCCATCGACACGGGCGGGCAGATCTCCTCGACGGTCTCCTCGACGGCCGCCGCTCCCTCGCGCAAGCCCTCGGCCTGGATTCGCTGCCTGATCCGGTCCGCGTGGTCGCGTTCGAGCTCAAGCGTCAGCTCGTTGTCGATCCACTTCGCCTTGCCGACGCGGCGCTGGAGCTCCTCCTGGACATCGCAGATCCTTCTGATCTCCGCGTGGGCCCGGTCGAGGGCCTGCAGCAGGAGCTCCTCGGGGATCTCGTGCGCGCCCGCCTCGACCATCGTCAGCGCGTCCTTCGTGCCGACGACGACCAGGTCCAGCTCGCTCGTGCCCTGTTCGACTTCCGCGAGAGTCGGGTTGACGATGAGCTCGCCGTCGATCAGGCCCATCCGCACCGCCCCGACCGGCCCCAGGAACGGCAGCGGCGAGATCATCAGTGCAGCGGAGGCGCCGTTGATCGCGAGGATGTCGTGCGCCGAGACGAGGTCGGCCGAAAGCGTCGTCGCGACGATGTGGACCTCGTTTCGGAAGCCCTTCGGCCAGAGCGGCCGGATCGGGCGGTCGATCATGCGGGCGGTCAGGATCGCGTTCTCTGTCGGGCGACCCTCGCGCTTGAAAAAGCCGCCGGGGATCTTGCCCGCGGCGTACATCCGCTCCTCGACGTCGACCGTCAGCGGGAAGAAGTCCGCGCCCTCGCGCGCTTCGGTCCTGCCCTGGGCGGTTGCGAGAACCATCGTGTCGCCCTCGCGGACGACGACAGCGCCGTCGGCCTGCTTCGCGAGCTTGCCAGTCTCGAATGTGATTTCACGGCCCGCGACCTCCACCGTGAGTGTGGTCGGGCCCTGCGTCGCAATGCTCATTTGTCCTCCACTTCTCTTTGGAAGGTGGAGGTTTGAGTCAACATCCCCCGGCTCGCCGGGAGGTCATCCCAGGAGCCGTGGGCTGTTCGCTCAAACTTCCACCCTCGCTGATGTTGTTCGTTACCTCCGGAGCCCGAGCTCCTGAATCAGCGCGCGATACCCCTCCAGGTCGCGCTTTTGCAGGTACTGCAGGAGCCTCCGCCGGCGTCCGACGAGCTTCAGTAGGCCGCGCCGCGAATAGTGGTCCTTTGGGTGAGCCCGCAGATGCTCGGTGAGCTGGTTGATGCGCCGCGTCAAGAGCGCTACCTGCACCTGGGGGGATCCCGTATCGCCGTCGCTGCGGCCGTGCTGGCCGATGATCTCCTGCTTCGCTTCCTTGGTGAGAGGCATTGATTTCCTCCTAGATATGCGTCTCCGCGGTCTCAGCTCGGCGCGCCAAGGAACGCGCACGGCCGAGGCCGCGGTCTCGCAGTAGGGTAGCAGCCGCCTGATGGAGCGGGTCTCGCCGGAACAACTGGCTGATTGCGTCGTGGCCGCTCGCCGGCGCTGGAACATCCCCGGGATCGCCGTCGCGATCGTCGCCGACGGCGCGGTCGTCTCCGCCGCCGACGGCGTGCGCGACCTGGATGGTGATGCGACCGTGTCGGCGGACACGGTCTTTCGGATCGCGTCGATCACGAAGCCGTTCACTGCGACGCTGGCGATGACGCTCGTCCAGGACGGGCTGCTCGCGCTCGACGAGCCGCCGCCGGGGACGCAGACGACGGCGACGGTCCGACAGCTCCTGAGCCACGTCGGCGGACTGGCCATCGAGTGGCCGGTCGACCTCGACGACGCGAACGACGACGAGGCGCTGCTGCGGCTCGCCGCGCGGGAGCCGGAGTTTCTTCCCGTGGGTCCAGGCGAGCTCTTCTCCTACTGCAACACGGGCTATTGGCTCGTCGGCGCCGCCGCGGCGCGCGCGGCCGGAACGACCTTCGAGGCGGCGATGCACGCCCGCGTGCTCGACCCGCTCGGTCTCGAGGCAACGGCGTTCGAGACGGGTGGCGCCGCCCGCGGCCACGACCAGGTCGAGCCGGGAAGCGACGAGCACGAGGCCGCGGGCGGGACATACCCGCGCGTGCGGCGACCGTCCGGCGGGCTTTGGTCGACCGTCGGCGACCTGCTCCGCTTCGGCGAGCACCATCTGGGCGGTCCTGGCCCGCTGACGCCGGAGTCCATCGCCGAGCTGCGGCGGCCGCTCGTGCCCCTTCCGGGAGGGGCGTACGGTCTCGGCTGGTTCCTGCTCGACGGCCGGCCATCGCGGACGGTCGAGCATCCGGGCTCCGCAGCCGGGTTCCAATCGTCGCTGATGCTCGTGCCGGAGGAGCGGATCGCCTTCGCCGCGCTGACGAACTCGAGCCGGGGCATGGCCGCGATCCGGGACGTGCTCGAGCAGATCGGTCTCGGGCGCCTCCCTCCCCCGACGGCGCATCTTCCGCAGGACGCACTCGACCGCTTCGCGGGCCGCTACGAGGGCCAGGGAATCCGGATCAACATCTCGCGTGCCGACGGCCAGCTCGCGCTCCGCTACGCCGAGGTCAACCCGTTCACGAACGAGGAGCTCGTCTTCCCGCCCATGACTGCTCGTCCTGTCGGCGAGCGCGAGTTCGAGGTGACGACGGGCGAGTGGAAGGGCGACCGCTTCGACTTCCCACGCGACGGGCTCGTCCGGACGTACGTCCTGGCACAGCGCGTCGAATGAAGGCGGCAATCGCTGCCGGCCACCCTGCCACGGTCGCAGCCGGGGTCGAGATCTTGGAGGCGGGCGGAAGCGCCGCCGACGCAGCGGTGGCCGCGTCGCTCGCCTCGTGCGTCGCCGAGACAGTGATGACGGGCCTGCTCGGTGGCGGGCATGCGATCTACTACGAGGCCGAGAGCGCGCGCGCTCAGAATCTCGATTGCTTCGTGGCCGTGCCGGGCCTCGGCGCCGAGCGCCGCGAGGTGGAATTGCTCGAGCTCGACGTTCCCTTCGGCGCGGAGCTCGTCCACTACGCCGTCGGAATCGCCTCCTGCGGCGTTCCGGGCGTGCCGGCCGGCCTCGACGAGCTTTGGCGTCGCCATGGGCGCATCGAGTGGCCGCGTCTCGTCGAGCCCGCCCTGCGCCTCGCCCGCTCGGGCGTCGAGATGCCGCCGGCTCACGCCTCCTGCCTGGCGATGCTCGCTCCCGTGATGACGATGAATGAAGGTGCGCGGATCTACGCTCCCGGGGGGAGCCTGCTGGCGGCCGGCGACCGGCTCGAACAGCCGGGCCTGGTACGGGCGTTCGAGCTCCTCGCGGCCGAAGGTGCCGTCTCCGCGTACACGGGCTCGATCGCCGAGTCGATGCTCACCCTGATGGCGGAGCGCGGCGGCCTCGTCACGGCGGACGATCTCCGCTCGTATCGCGCCACCTGGGGCGAGCCGGTCGAGGCCGACTACCGCGATTGGACGTTCTATACGCGGGGCGACCTCTCGGGCTTGCCCGAGGTGCTACCGCGGATACCACGGCTCGCCGGCCTCGACGAGCCCGACCGCGCGCTCGCCCTTGCCCGGCTGCTGAGCGAGAACGGCGCTGATGGCGGCGGTGACACGACGAACATCACCGTTGTCGACCACGACGGCAACGCGTGCGTCCTGACCACGAGCCTCGGCCTCGGCTCCGGCGACTTCCTCGCTGGTCTCGACGCCCACCTGAACAGCATGCTCGGCGAAACCGACCTCGTCCGCGGCGTGCTCGAGCCAGGTGACCGCATGGGGAGCATGATGGCTCCGAGCGTCGCTCTCCGCGACGGGAGCCTCGTGCTCGCGATCGGCGCCGCGGGAGGAACGCGCCTCCGGGGGGCACTCGTCCAGGTGACGGCCGGCGTGCTCGACGAGGGCCTCCCGGCGGAGGAGGCGGTCGGACGGCCTCGGCTCCACGCCGCCGGCGCACGCGTTCAGGTCGAGCCCGGGTTCTCCGACTCGGCGCTCGCCGCCCTCGAGCGCGCGGGCTTCGCGGTCCGCGTCTGGCCCGCCCGCCACCATTTCTTCGGCGGTGTCAGCCTCGTAACGCCGAACGATGCCGCGGGCGATCCTCGTCGAAGCGGTGCCGCATCGCGAGTGCCGTTGCCGACGACGTCGTGAGCCACCCGACGTACCCGCAGGCCGGACACCCGGGATTCGCGATCACGGTGCCGCCGTGCTTTGGCTTCGCGTAGAGGGCATCGCACCCGAGACAACGCACGACGTGAAGAAGCTCGAGCGCGGGGGGCGCTCCGTCTCCTCGTACCGTCTCCCGCGCCAGAGAGATTCCGCTCTTTGCGGAACTTGCGGGTGAGCTTTACTCAGATCGGCCGCTCTGTGAGACGCGTTTCCTCGACGTCGCGGGTGATCTGGGCGACGAGATCCTCTTCGCTCGCGAACGCTCGCTCCTCCCGCAGGCGATCCCAGAGCTCGACGATCAGGCGCTCGCCGTAGAGATCGCCGTCGAAGTCGAGCAGGAACGCCTCGACACGTCGCTCTCTCCCGCCATAGTGGGGGTTCGTCCCGATCGAGACCGCAGCCCGGTGGCCCGCTGTCCAGCCGGCGTAGATCCCATACGCGGGCACGAGCAGGTCCGGTTCGACGCGCAGGTTCGCGGTGGGATAGCCGAGCGTGCCTCCGCGCGCGTCCCCGGAGACGACGGTGCCTTCGACCTCGGCCGGCCGGTCGAGCAGGCGCGCGCCAGCCTTGATGCTGCCGTCGCGAAGGAGCTCCCTGATCGCGGTCGACGAGACGCCGGGCACGAGCTCGACGGCGTCAACCGAGAATCCGGACTGCTCGAGCATCCGCAGATCTCCACTCCGTCCGCGCCCGAACCGGAAGTCTGCGCCGGCGACGACCAGCTCGGTCCCGATCGGACGCAGGAACTCCTTGGCGAACGCCTCCGGCTCCAGCTGCGCGACCTCGGGCGTGAACTCCACGACCAGCACCTCGTCGGCACCGGCTTCGGCGAGCAGCTCGAGCCTGCGCTCGAGCGTGGTCAGCAAGCCGACCTCGTTCCCGAGCACGATCCGCGGATGCGGCCAGAACGTGACCACGGTCGCGGTGAGCCCGGGCGACGCCGAAAGCGCAGCCTCGAGCACGCGCCGGTGGCCGAGGTGGACGCCGTCGAACGTCCCGAGTGCCACCGCGCGAGGGCGACGCTCGAGCTCACCTGCGGCGTGCGCGACGTTCACGAAGCGCCCCCGTGGCCGCCGTCCGCGGCCCGGCCGATCCGAGCCAGCGCCTCGTCGGGCGCGATCAGCCGCTTCGGATCGGCCTCCTCGACCCGGAACGGCCCCACCTCGGTCCGACGCAAGGTCGCGCAATGTCCTCCGAGCACGTCGGCGATGGCACGAATGTACGTGCCGGAGCCGACCCGGAGATCCAGGCGCGCGACGCCGTCTCTATACGCGATCAGGTCGAGCGCGTCTACGCGGGACCGGCGGGTCGGCATCTCCACCTCGACACCGCGCCGATGCAGCCGATAGGCGCGCTCGCCGCCGACCTTGACCGCGGACGCGGCCGGGATCGGCAGCTCGACGTCGCCGCGGAGGCCCTCGAGCCGGCGCACCAGCTCGCCCTCGGTCGGCGGCTCCGAGCTCTCGACGATCCCCCCTTCGCGGTCTCCCGTCGACGTTCGGGCCCTCAGGTCGATGTCCGTGAGGTACCGCTTGTCGAGGCCGACGAAGCATGAGGCGAGCTTAGTTGCCGTACCGGACAACAGGAGCAGGAGACCTGTTGCGAACGGATCCAGCGTGCCCGCGTGGCCGGTGCGCGCTCCGGTCCGTCGGCGAACCTCGGCGACGACCGCGAACGACGACGGGCCTGCCGGCTTGTCGACGAGGATCAGGCCGCTGGGACTACGAGCGCGTGGGGGCACTCGCGAGGAACTCGCGTTGGATGAAATCGGTGATCTCGTCGACCGAGGCGTCGCTCGAGAAGCCGGCGGCCTGCCGGTGGCCTCCCCCACCCCACTTGCGCGCAATCGCCGACACGTCGAGCTCGTCGTTGCTCGAGCGAAGGCTGATGCGCCGGGTCGGGCCGTCCGAGCGCGGCGGCTCGCGGATCAGGGCCGCCATGTCCGCGCCTTCGACGGCACGGAGGTAGTCGATGATTCCCTCCGAGTAGGCCTCGGCCGCGCCGATGTCCGAGAAGTCGCTGCGCAGCAGATACGAGACGACGAGGCGGCCGCCGTCGTAGATCTGCGCACGCTCGAGCGCACGGGCGAGCAGCTTCAGCTTCGCGAACTGCACGGTCTCGTAGACACCGCGGAAGATCCGGTGGACGTCCGCGCCGGCCTCGACCAGCTCCGCAGCGAGGCGGAGCGCTTTTGCGGTCGTGTTCGAGTACTGAAATCGGCCCGTGTCGGTGACGAGCGCGATGTACAACGCCTCGGCGATCTCCGGCGTCAGCTCGATCCCCAGCTCCGCGAAGACGTCGCGGAGCACCTCGCCGGTCGACGAGGCGGTCGGAACGATCAGGTTGATCGCTCCGAAGCGCGTGTTGTCGTGATGGTGGTCGATGTTGACGATGAGCGGAGCCCCCGTAAGCGGCTCCGGCTCGGGCCCGAGGCGACTTTCGTTCGCGCAGTCGACGGCGATCAGGACCCGTTCTCGCCAATCGTCGGGGAGACGCCGCCGCAGCTCGGCGAGCGGCATGAACGCGTACTCCGCCGGCAGTGGGGCATCGCCGTAGAGGTACATGACGTTGTCCTTGCCGAGCTGGTCCAGTGCCAGCTTCGTCGCGAGGATCGAGCCGAGCGCATCGCCGTCCGGATTCTCGTGAGTGACGAGCAGAAACCGGTCGTGTGAGCGGATCGCGTCGGCGACCGCGGCTATTTCAGTCGTCGTCTGGGGCGAGCTCATCGATCAACTGCGTCATGCGGACCCCGCGCTCGACCGTCGGATCGTATTCGAACGCGAGCTGAGGGGTCCTCTTCAGCCGGAGCTCCCGCGCGAGCCGTCCCTGGAGGACGCCGTGGGCCGCCTCCAGGCCGGCGAGGCTCTCCTGCCGGCTCTCCTCCGAGCCGAAGACGCTCACGTAGACCTTTGCGTGCCGCAGGTCCGGCGACGTCTCGACGCCCGTAACGGTGACGAAGCCGATCCGCGGGTCCTTGAGCTCGCCGACGGCCTCCGACAGAACCTGACGGACGGCCTCGTTCACGCGGCGCATTCGGTCGCTCATGCCTGGTATTCAACCGGCGTGGCCCTGCACGCGCTCGCGCTCGCCGCGGTGGCGGCGTGGTGCTTCGTGACCGCGCTCGCGGGCGGGCTCGTCGGGCTCGTGCTCGGAAATATCCGTCTGCCCGCGCTCTTGCTGGTCTCGTCGAGCCCGGCCGCGGGAGCCGGGGCGAACATCGGCGTCTCCGGCATCGCGGCGAGCACCGCGGCTGTCACTCAGCTGCGCGCCGGCCGGATTCACTGGCGCGTGTTCTGGTGGATGGCGCCGCCGTCCGTCGCGGGCGCGATTCTCGGCGGCCTCGTCTCCGGCGCCCTGCCCGGCACCATCTTGCTGATCGTCATCGGCATCGTTCTACTCGGCTTCGGAATCGACCTCCTTCGCCGACGCGAGCCGGCGAAGCGTCGCGACCGGCTCAACATTCCCGCTGCGGTCGTCAGCGGGGCCGTGATCGGATTCCTGGGCGGCGTCGTCGGCCTGATCCTCGGCTCCCTGCGGATGCCGGCCCTGCTGCGCTTCGTCGGCGAGCGGCCCGTCCGGGCGGTCGGCACCAACCTGCTCGTCGGCGTCTTCGTTGGCGCCGCCGGAATTGTCGGCCATCTCCCGAGCGGGATCGACTGGATCGCGTTTGCGATCGGCGCGGGCGCGTCGGTCCCGGGTGCCATACTGGGGTCCCGTCTGACCGGCCGCCTCGACGAGCGGCAGCTCTTGCGCGCGGTCGGAGTCGTCCTCCTGTTCGCGGGCACGGTTACCCTCGCGCAGGCGGCCGTCTAAACGTCCTCGAGCGAGACGATCTCTCGCTCGACCCCGACGAGCTCGAATTCTTGACCGGCCAGATAGCGCTCTGCGCCGTCCAGCAGCTCGAGCAGCTCGTGGTGATCGCGAGCGACGCACGAGAGCGTCAGCCGGGCGCGCTGCCAGAGCTGGTGATGGTCGACCTCCGCGACCGAGGCGCCGAACCGTTGCTGTAGCTGCGCCTTCGCCGACTTGACGTACTTGCGCTTGCCTTTCAGCGAGCCGCCCTCGGGGAAATGCAGCTCCACCGAGAGGATTCCGACGTAACCCGAGCCCACGGCTGTATTGAACAACCCTCCTACCAACGTGGCAGATCGGTCGTCTAAGCAGGCATGCGGATTCTCCTCGGAGTGCTGGGCGCCGTCGTCGTCGCCTTCTCGCCGGCGTCTGTCGACCGGATCCGTCCGCTCGGTCATGCATATCCCGGCGGCGGCTACTCCGGCGACGTCTTCGTCCACAACGGCTTCGCGTACCTCTCGAGCTGGCACGGCGCCAGCTGCCCGGCGCAGGGGGTCCGGGTCTACAACCTGAGCAAGCCGAACCATCCTCGGCGGGTGTCGACCTTCGCCGATGCCGCGTCCGACCTCTCCGTCCGCGGGACATGGACGGAGAAGACCATCGTCCGGCATGTGGCGACGCCGAGCTTCACCGGCGAGCTTGCGGCGGTCAGCTTCCAGAACTGCCCGGGGACGAACTCCTACCGCGGGTTCGGCCTCTACGACGTGACGAAGCCGCGAGCGCCGAAGCAGCTCTCGCTCGTGCGCACCGACCCCGGCGGCTCGCACGAGATCTGGCTCCAGCCGGTCGGGCGACGCGCCTACGTCTACACGGCGATCCCGCTCGCCGAGTTCCCCGGCCATCCGCCGAGCCCCGGATTCCGGATCTTCGACGCGACCGATCCCCGCCAACCGGTCGAGATCGGCTCGTGGATCGCGCCCGAGAGCTTGCGCGCCGGCAAGATCGGCACCTTCGTCCACTCGGTGCGGGTCAACGCCGCCGCGACGCGCGCCTATCTCTCGTACTGGAACCTCGGGACGGTCATCCTCGACATCTCGAAGCCGGCGCACCCGACGTACCTCGGCAAGACGACGGACCGCCAGGGCTCAGCCCACTCGACCGCGATCACTCCGAACGGAAAGGTGATGATCGAGACGCACGAGACGAACGGCGGGCGGCCGTCGTTCTGGGACATCTCGAACCCCCGCAAGCCACACCTGCTGAGCGTCTTCAAGCCGCCCGCGCGCCTCGTGGCCCAGGCCAGGCAGCGGGGCGCCAACGGGTTCACGCTCGGCGTCCACGACCCGAAGATCATCGGGCACCGCGCGTACTTCTCCTGGTACGCGCTCGGGGTGGTCGTCGCCGACATCTCGAACCCGCGGCACCCGCGGTTCGTCGCACAGTTCCTGCCGCCGTCGACACGCGATCCCGAGAACGAGTTCTGCGCGAAGGGAAGGTGCACGTACACGTGGGGCGTCTACCCGACCCGCAAGTACGTGGTCGCCGCCGACATGGTCGGCGGTCTGTGGACCTTCCGGCCGCCTAAGTAGCGGGCGGCGGCCCTGCGCCGTCGGACAGATCCGTCCGCTCGACCTGCCGGGTCTCGTAGACCTCGAGGATGTCGCCTTCCTTGACGTCGTTGTAGCCCTCGAGGAGGATCCCGCACTCGAATCCCTCGGCGACCTCGCGAACGTCATCCTTGAAGCGCTTCAGCTGGGCGATCGAGGTCTCGTGGACGACCGTGCCGTCGCGGACGACCCGCACCTGGGCGCCTCGCCGGACGTTTCCCTGGGTGACGTACGAGCCCGCGATCGTGCCGAGGCGGGACACGCGGAAGAGCTGGCGGACCTCGACCTCGCCGAGCGTCTCCTCCGTGGTGACGGGGCGCAGCATGCCGACGAGGGCCTGCTCGATGTCCTCGGTCAGCTGGTAGATCACGCGGTAGGTGCGGATCTCAACGCCCTCGCGCTCGGCGAGCTGGCGTGCCTCGGCGGACGGGCGCACGTTGAAGCCGACCACCATCGCGTTCGAAGCGACGGCGAGGTTGACGTCGTTTTCCGTGATTCCGCCGACGCCCTGGTGAATCACGTTCACCCCCACCTCGGGGTGCTGGATCTTCTGAAGCTCGCTGATCGCCGCCTCGACCGAACCGACCACGTCGCCCTTGAGGACGAGGTTGAGATCCTGGACGCCGCCTTCCTGCATCTGCGCGAACAGGCGCTCGAGCGAGACGGCGCCGCCGGCCTGGCTCGCGAGCTGCTCGCGGCGGAGCCGCTCGCCCCGGACCTGGGCGAAATGCCTCGCCGCGCGCTCGTTCTCGACGACGCGGCTGAACTCGCCCGCGGGCGGCGGATGGTCGAAGCCGAGGATCTCGACCGGCGTTCCTGGCCCGGCCTCCTCGACCTTCTCGCCACGGTAGTTGTAGAGCGCACGGACGCGGCCCCACGCATCGCCGGCGACAATCGAGTCCCCGACTCGGAGCGTCCCGCGCTGGACGAGCATCGTGGCGACCGGTCCGCGGCCGACGTCGAGGCGCGACTCGATGATCGGACCCGACGCCTCGGCCTTCGGGTTCGCCTTCAGCTCGAGCTCGGCGTCCGCGACGAGCAGCACCTTCTCGAGCAGGTCGTCGAGGTTCTGCTTCGCCTTGGCCGAGACGTCCGCGAACTGCACGTCGCCTCCCCAGTCCTCTGGCTGGAGGCCCTCGCCCGCAAGGTCGCCGCGGACGCGGTTCGGATCGGCGTCCGTAAGGTCGATCTTGTTCACTGCGACGACGATCGGAACCTCGGCCGCGCGCGCGTGTGAAATCGATTCGCGCGTCTGCGGCATGACGCCGTCGTCGGCCGCGACGACGAGCACCGCGATGTCCGTGACCTTTGCGCCGCGCGCGCGCATCGCCGTGAACGCCTCGTGACCGGGCGTGTCGAGGAAGGTGATCTTTCGCCCGTCGTGCTCGACCTGGTAAGCGCCGATGTGCTGGGTGATCCCGCCCGCCTCGGTCTCCACGACCGCCGACTCGCGGATAGCGTCGAGGAGCGTCGTCTTGCCGTGGTCCACGTGGCCCATGATCGTCACGACCGGAGGCCGATCGGTGAGGTCTTCCGCAGCGTCCTCGTACTCCTCGGGCTCGAGCTCTTCCTCTGCGGCGTGCTTGATCTGCAGCTCGCGGTCGGGAGCAAGCTCGGCGGCGATGAGCTCGACCTCGTCGTCAGCGAGCGACTGGGTGATGGTCACCATCTTCCCCAGTCCCATCATCACCTTGATGATGTCCGGCACGGTCTTTCCGAGCGCGGCCGAAAGGTCCTTGACGGTGACGCCCGACGGGACGGTGACTGGACCCGTAGGCGGCGCGACCGGCTGCTTCGGCGGTCGCGCCTCCTGGCGCTCGCGCGCCTGGCGCGGGCTCTCACGCGGCCGCGCGGCCGCGTTGTCGATGACGACGCGGCGCTTGCGGCGACCGGTCACCGCGCCCTGACGAGGCCGGATCGGACGGTTTGGTCTGTTCGGGCCGTCAGCCATCGGCGTCAGTGTAGAGCCGTGCCAGTGCTGGATCTACGCGCACGGTCTGTCGAAGGACTCTGTTGAAGGCCGCCCGTGACGCGGCCCGCTCGAAACACGCGAGACTGCGGCAGGTGTAGACGCCGCGTCCCGGCGCCTTCGGGCCAGGCGTGAGAATGCCCTCGCGCGCGACGAAGCGGATGAGCTCGGCCTGCGCCGCTTTCCGCCCGCAGCCGGCACACGTCCGCCACGACTTCGCTTGCGAAGTCGCTAAAGAGGCCGCCCGATTCACTCGGGCGGCCGCTGATCCCCGTCGCTCAGCACCGCGCCGACCGAACTTAGAAGCGCCTCCATTGTTGGCACGCTCACGCAGCGCTGGTGCCCTCCTCGCCCTCCGGCTCGACGGGAATCCCGGCCGGAACCTCTTCCGGCGGGGCGTCGTCGGGATGCGAGATGTCCAGGTCGACCTCGTCCTCGGCCTCCGCGATCGCGGTTGCCGGTGGGCCGTGCGTCGCCGCGGCATCGGCCGGCGCCTCGGACTCGACCGGCTCCGCGCCAGGCTCGGGCACGGCCGGGCCGACCGCCTCGGCGTCGGGCGGGAGCTCCTCGGCGAGCGCCTCGAGCTCCGGCTCGGGCTCGGTAACGATTGGCTCGGCGTCGGGCTCCTCCTCCTGGCGGCTCGCCAGCTCCTGGTGAGCGGGCACGCCGCAGTAGCGGGAGCCGGGCAGCGCTGCGTTCGGGCAGCGCTTGCCGTTGGCCAGGATCGCCGCACAGCGGCCGGTGAACTCCTCCTCCTCGCCGACGCCGCCGAACGCGGCTTCCGCCTCGGCCTGCGCGAACTCGCTGTCGGACTGGATATCGATCTTCCAGCCCGTAAGGCGCGCGGCCAGCCGTGCGTTCATGCCCTCCTTGCCGATTGCGAGGGCCAGCTGGTCGTCCGGCGTGACAACCGTTGCCTCCTTAGCATCGTCGTCGAGGTAGACCTCTCGGACCCGCGCTGGCGAGAGCGCCTTGGCGACGAAGCGCGCCGGCTCCGGGTTCCAGGGGATGATGTCGATCTTCTCGCCGCGCAGCTCGGAGACCACCATGCGCACGCGCGAGCCGCGCGGGCCCACGCACGCGCCGACCGGGTCGACACCCTGCGCGTGCGACTCGACCGCGATCTTCGAGCGGTACCCGGGCTCCCGAGCGACGCCGCGGATCTCGACGAGACTGTCGGCGATCTCGGGGACCTCGAGCTCGAACAGGGTCTTGATCAGCTCTGGATCGCGCCTGGAGACGATCACCTGCGGGCCCTTGGTGCCAGACCGGACCTCGGTGATCACGGCCTTAATCCGTGAGCCCTGCTCGTAGCGCTCCCCGTCGACCTGCTCGGAGCGGGGCAGGAGCGCCTCGACCTTGCCGAGGTCGACGAGGACGTTGTTGCGGTCGCCCGCCTGCTGGACGATCCCGGTGACGACCTCCGAGACCCGGTCGATGTACTCCTCGTACATCATCTGGCGCTCGGCCTCGCGGATCCGCTGGGTGATCACCTGCTTCGCCGTCTGCGCCGCGATGCGGCCGAAGTTCTCCGGTGTCACGTCCGCGCGCTTGACCTGCTCCTCGGGGACGTCGGACCAGTCGATCTCGAGATCCTCGTCCTGGACGAGCACGTGCGAGCGCTCGCCCGTCTCCTCTTCGGCCTGCTCGAGCTCGGTCAGCACGCGCTCGCGCGCCTCCTCCAGCAGCCGCTCCTCGATGTCGGATGGCAGCTCGATCGAGTACACGCGGAAGTCTCCCCCGTCGCGGTCGAGCTCGACGATCGCGTGGCGCGACGCGCCGGGCGTCTTCTTGTACGCGGCGAGCAATGCGTCCTCGAGCGCCTCGATCAGCGTCTCGGACTCAATCCCCTTGTCACGTTCGAGCTCCTGGACGAACTCGATGATCTCTCGGCTCATTTGCTTCCCTCGTCGATCAGGTTGCCCCGGACGATCTGCTCGTACGGGATGAGGACGGCGTCGCCGCCTCCGGCGCCGACGCTGATGGTCTCCTCGCCGGCCTCGAGTAGAGACCCGCGAAACTTCTTCCGGCCGGCGATCTCCGAAGACGTTCGGAGCGCGACCCTCCGGCCGACGAAGCGCTCGAAGTGCGCCGGCTTGCGCAGCGGGCGCTCGAGCCCCGGCGAGGAAACGTCGATCGTGTACTCGCGGCGATAGTCGTCGAGTTCACGCGTGACGCGCTCACAGAGCGCGTGGTCGACGCCCCCGGGATGGTCGATGTAGACGCAGAAGCGGTCGGGCCCGAGCAGCTCGACGGCGAGCACCTCCGTGCCCGGCACGCGCTCCTCGATTCGCCCGGTCAGCTCCTGCTCGAGCTGCCGCTCCCTTGTGTGCACGTCTTGCATCGACTCCTCCCGAAACTCGCGTCACCTCAACCGGACTCATAAAAAATGGGCGCCGCGCGCCCATTTCGCCAAGCCGGTGAAATGTGGTGCTGGCAGGATAGCAACCTTGTCGCCAGCGCCGGCCAAAACCCGCGAGGGATGATCGCCGACCGTCTCTTCGGCCGCCTGCCCCGGTCCTGGCGGAGGGTGCTCGACTGGGTTCTGACGATCGCCGTCGCAGTCGCGCTCGTGCTCATCTTCGAGGCCGAGGTGGCGAAGCCATACCGCGTCCCTTCGTCGTCGATGGAGCCCACGCTGCACTGCGCCCGGCCGGGCCGCGGCTGCCTGGCCCACTACTCCGACCGAGTCATCGCGCTCCGGATCATCTACCGCTTTCGCGGCCCGCGCCGCGGCGAGATCGCGGTCTTCCACGCTCCACCCGGCGCAGCGAGCTGCGGCGAGTCCGGCTCGCTCACCTTCATCAAGCGCGTGATCGGGCTTCCCGGCGAGGAGGTGTCCGAGCGCAACGGCGCCGTGTTCGTCAACGGCAAGCGCTTGACCAAGCAGTACGTGTCCGCGAAGTGGCGTGACCACCGCACCGGCAGGTGGCCGCAGCTCGAGCCGGGCCAGTACTTCGTCATGGGCGACAATCGCAGGTCCTCCTGCGACTCGCGCGACTGGGGGCCCGTGCAGCGCTCGAGCTTCATCGGGCCCGCCTCGATCACCTACTGGCCGCCGAACCGCATCACGATTCGGTAGAGCGAATGCCCCGCGACAAGCGGGGCCCATCGCTCAGACCTCCGATGTCTCCGTCTTCCCTTCCTTGAGGCGGCGGATCAGGTCGGCCACGTCGGCCGTCTCCTGCTCCAGGTCGCGCTGGTACTCCTCGAGGCGCCGGAGCAGCGTCTCCGCGTCGGGAAAACGCCGGCCGGGTCGGCAGCCGCCGTGTCCACGGTGGTGTCGTCTTCCATGCATGTCTTCACCTCCTCTCGGCTTCGTCGTAGCGGTCGAGAAAGCTCTGCACATCGCCCTGCGCGCGCCGGAGCGCCTCGGCCCAGCGGTCGAGCAGGCGGCGACCCTCGGTGGTCAGCTCGTAGGTGCGCTTCGCGGGTCCCGGGAGGTCCGCACTCCACTCGGAGCTGACGAGCCCCTCGGCTTCGAGGGCGCGCAGCAGCCGGTAGAGGTTGCCGACGTCGACACGGCCCTCCCCTGCGACCTCGGGCAGGCGCTCGATCAGCTCGTAGCCGTGCAGCGGACGCTCTCGCAGCAGTAGGAGGAGCGATGGCTCGACGAAGCGCTCGACGCGGGCGCGGACATGCCAATGCCCCGGCCTGGTCTGGTGCCGGCTACGAACACGGCGCGGATGGCGATGCCTCATTCGCGGTAGTATATGTCAAATACATATGTCTAAGACAGGACGAGCATCAGCCGCTGTCGCTCACGACCGAATACCGTCCGGGCCGAACGGCCTAGCGAGGCGTGGTTCGAGCCGGTGGAGGGATCGCAGTCGGTGGCTCCCAGCGAACGGCTTGGTCGTACCACGGGTCGTGAGTGACTCGTGTCTGCTGGGTGCCATCGACCTTCATGGTGTAGATCTCGGCGTTTCCAGGACGCTCGCTGTAAAAGGCGATCTGTGTCCCGTCCGGTGACCAATCCGGATTCTCGTCGCGGGCGCGGTGATGCGTGAGCTGCGTCCGGCGGCTGCCGTCTGGGTTCATCACGTAAATGTCCGGCTTGCCGTTCTGCCCGCCGCCTTCGTATGCGATTTTCGACGCGTCCGGAGACCAGACCGCGCAGGCGCAATGGTCGGCTTCGTTCCTGACCCTGGCCAGCTTCTTTCGTCCGGTGCCGTCGGGGTTGATGGTGTAGAGGTCGATTCGTGCAGGTATGGCGAATTGGCTGCCGACGAACTGCTCGAACATGATCTTGTGGCCGTCCGGCGACCAACTCGGCAGCCACTGGTCGAGTTGGCCTCGCGTGAGCTGGCGCTTCCCCGTGCCGTCCGCCCTCATGACATAGATGTGCCCTACGCCACCCGTCTCCTTCCGGGCGCCGTCGAAAGCGATCTCACTGCCGTCCGGCGACCAGCTCGGGTCTTCGGACCAGTCGTCTGCCGCGCGCTTCCGTGTGCGCGGTGGCTGCGTCAATCGCTTGACGCCGCTGCCATCCACGTTGACGACGAAAATCTCCTCTGCGCGCTCGTGGCCACCCGAGAACGCCAACCGTCGGCCATCAGGGGACCATGAGAACGTCGTGTGGTCGGCGACGCCACGAACGATGAGCTCGCGCGCGCTTCCATCGGTGTTGACGACGTAGATCGCGTCCTTGCCGATGTAGGCGAGGCGCGTGGAGTCGCCCGGTGCGCCACTCCCGGTCGCCGCAAAGGCCAGGGCGGCCACCGCCGCCAAGACCGCGGCATAACGAAGCGCAAGCAAAGTGTGATCCGCCTCACGTCGCGACGGGAAGTGCGGCATGACACAAGGATCGTCCCATACCTCACCCGACTTTCCCAGATCTCCACCGTGTGACTACACATCCAAGACGACGGTTACCGGGCCGTCGTTGACGAGCTCGACCCGCATTCGCGCGCCGAAGCTGCCCGTCTGCACGGAGAGGCCGAGCTGGCGAAGCGCCTGGCAGAACCGGTCGTAGAGCGGCTCCGCCTCCTCAGGCCGGGCCGCATCGCCGAAGCTCGGGCGGTTTCCCTTCGCGGTGTCCGCAATCAGGGTGAATTGACTGACGACGAGTGCCTCACCGCCGACGTCGAGCAGGCTCCGGTCGAACCTGCCGGCTTTGTCCTCGAAAATCCGCAGCCGCCCAATCTTGCCCGCAAGGCGCTCGGCCACGGCAGCGGTGTCGTCCTGCGCCACGCCGAGCAGGACACAGAGCCCGGCGCCGACGGCCGCGGCCGTCTCTTGGCCGATAACGACACGTGCCCTGGAGACGCGCTGGACGACAGCGCGCACCGCCGGCTAGGCAGTCCGAATGCGAGCCGAGGCGTCGCTTGCGATGCCGACTTGGAGGCCGTGGCGGCTTCGCCGCCGCGGCCGTTCGACGGTCTCAAAAAACATCTACGCCTCGCCCACCGTCCGAATACGGGCTGAATACCGCTTGCTCGCGGGCCTCAGGGAGCTCGCGAGCTTGTAGTGACCCTGCGCTTCGGTCTCGCGGCCCTGTTTCTCCAGGCAGCGGCCAAGCGCATAGTGGCCGTAATCGTCGGCGGGTGCCAGCTCGAGCAGCTTGCGAAACTCGGTCTCGGCCTCCTCGTACCGATGGATGCGGAAGTAGGCGATTCCGAGTGCCTCGCGGATCGATGCCTTCTCGGGCTCGCGGCGCTTCGCCTTCTCGAGCGCGACGGTCGCCTGGGCCGCCATGCCGTCTCGAAGCTGGGCGCGCCCCTGCTGGAAGAGGTTGTACGTGTCGCTCATTCGACCCCGCTCAGGTAGACGAAGTTCTCCTGTACCAAGTCAAGCGCATCCGTCAAATCCCGCGTCGGACCTACGTCGAACGCTGGAATCTGCAACCCGTCGCGGATCGCCCGCCGGTATGCGTCGGCGAGCTCGTAGGGAGGGCCGTCGAGGCCGTCGAGGTACCGCGTCAGCTCGGACCCGAGGGCCCAGAGAGCGGCGTGCACGAAGGCTCCAGCCTCCCCACCGATCCCCGTCACGAAGCCGGCGTCGACCTCGAGGCCGATTCCGCCCATACCACCAGACTCTCGAACGGCGACCGCGCCCGCGGCTCTGGACTCCGCGAAGGCACTCGCAAAGCCGGCGACGGCGCCCGGTCTGTAGACCGTGTCCGCAACCGTCACGAGAGCCGGCGGCTCCGCTCCGGCGGCGAGCGCCCGCACGACCGCGTCAGCGGATCCGTCCGCCCGCGGCTGGTGCGCGTACCGCAGCTCGACTCCGTAGGCAGAGCCGTCGCCGAGCAGGCCCTCGACCTTCTCCGCAAGGTGGCCGGTGACGACGGTGGCATGATCGCACCCGGCTCGGCGCACCTCGTGCAGGAGCGTCGAGATCACAGGCCGTCCGTCCACCGGCAGCACCGGCTTCGGCCAGCGCTCGGTCACGGGCCGCAACCGCCGGCCTTCGCCGGCGGCCATGACGATCGCTTCCACTAGCCGGTCAGGCCCAGCGAACGCAGAGACACCAGCCCGAGCGCCCGCTCGGTGTGGGATAGCGCAGAGCGCAGCTGGTGTCTCAGCGAACGCAACTCGCGGCGGGCAGCCCGTGCGGCGTCGGCGGCCCCGGCGGTCGGCCCGAAGCGGGCCTCCGCGGCCGCGCCGGCGAACGCGACGGCCGAGACGCCGATCTCCTCCTCCACGAGCCTCGCCAGCTCGCGCACGGTCGCGCTTGGAGGTGCCTTCGCTCCCTGGTCGGCGGCGTAATCGGCGAGCTCCTGGATGCAGGCTCGGGCGAGCTTCCGCGGATCGCGGGTCAGGTAGCGCCGCTTGCGAATCGCGAGCTTTACCGTCACGACGAGGCCGAGGAGAGCCAGAGCCGCCAGGAACAAGGCCTTCAGGAGCGCGCCGAAGCCGGAGCCGGAGGCGCGGTGGGCCATTCGTGGCTTCGTCGGTGGCTTGGTGACCTTCGCGTTCCCCCCATGGCCGAGTTTGCGGAGGTTGAACTGGCCGGGGCGCTTCAGCTTCTGCGCGACAGCCAGGAGCCCGTCGGAAAGGTCGAAGTGCGGCGACGCGGTCGTGTAAGTGCCGTCGAGGGAGCCGCGGCCGGGCGTCGGGTCGAAGGGGAGCCAGCCGTATCGCGGGAACCAGGCCTCGACCCACGTGTGCGCGTCGTGGTCGGTGACGATCCATTCGTGATTGCTGCGGTCGTAGACGCCGCTCGTGAAACCGGCAGCGACTCGCGCCGGGATCCCGAGATACCGCAGCATCAGCGCCATCGCGCCAGCGAAGTGCTGGCAGTACCCGCGGCGCGTTTGGAGAACGAAGGAGACGAGCGCCGGCGTGTTCCGGGGCTGCGGCGGACTCTGGTCGTACGTGAAGGCGCCGGATCGGAACCAGCCCTCGAGCTCGAGCGCCGCCGCGTACGGATTCGCCGGATTGCCGACGACGCGCTTTGCGGTCTCGTAGAGGCCCTCGTACTGGCGGGCGCGGTACGACTCCTCGAAGATCTCCGCGATCCGCCGGTCGCGGTTCGACGCGCCGAACGGCGGTGCGAGCTCTCGCGCTTCGACGTACAGGTCGGTCTTCCTCACCTGCCTCGGGTACCGCGGTGGTAGATCGGCGAGTTGGCGCGGAGTGGGCTGCGCCTCGTAGCTCCAGACGCTGTAGCGGTAGCCCGGCGAGATCCCGTCCTGGAGGTAGCCGACACCGCCCAGGCCGTAGTCGGCGGCCTGCGAGCCCGTCTCGTACGCAACCGGGACGCTTGCGCCGATCAGGTGGTTGTCGTGGAGGGCGCCGACGGTCACGTCCTGGCGAACCCAGCCTTTGGAATCGCGCCCGGCCGGCGGCATCTCGGCGTCGCCGAGGAGCTCGTCGCGGCCGTCGATCCTGGTCGGCAGAACCTCGATCGGGTTGTTCTCGTACCAGTTGCCTCCATCGAACTGGTCGAGCGTCGTCGCCCGCCAATACGTGCTCCTGTCCGGCGCCTTGATCCGCAGCACCGTGGTCACTTTCTTGGGAAAGTGAAGCCCGCCGTAGTTGGAGTTCCAGACGTACTCGACCCCCACCGGCTTCTGCGGCTTCGTGTAGAAGTCCCAACCCTGCCAGTGGAGGACTTCCCCGCTCGCGATCGCCGACGACGTCGACGCCGTGAACGCAGCCAGGACGACTGAGGCACCGACGAGCGCGGCGAGTCCCACCCGCCTCGCGCGGAGGGACCCGTCGAGGCCGACGACGAGGAGAAGCACCACCGCGAGCAGCGCAACGCCGAAGCGCAGGTCGTGCGGACCGCTCAGCAGCGTCGCCGGCCAGCCGGCGGCGACGATCAGGGTCAGGGCCGCCAGGACGGGGCGGCGAGCCGCGACGACGAGGCCGACGACCGCGCACGAGAAGAGAAGCGCAACGAGAACCACGTCTTCCATGCGCGGGTGAGAGAACGCTGCGAACGGCAATTTCACGTCGTAGAACTCCAGAAAGCCCCCGCCGAAACGTCCCAGCAGTCGCAGCGGATGCCAGATCCAGATGCCGAGGGCGATGTGCAGGCCGACGACGACCGCGGGGACGAGTGCGAACAGCCGCCATCGCAGTTTTGGAAGGAGCGAAGGCACAAGCGCGACCCCGACCAGCCAGAGAGCCGTCGACCCACGCGCGTGCGGCTCGCCGAGGCGCAGCCAGCTCCACGCGAGCAACGCGGCAGCCGGCGCCGAGAGCAGAGCCGTCCTAGCCACCGGCGGCCTTTCGCAGAGCGTCACCGCCGAGCTTCGCCCTGAGGTCGTCGCCACGCCTGACGACGGCGACCGGAACCCCGCCCGCCTGGAGGCGCAGCAAGGCGGGCTGCGGCGCCGGCGGCGACCCGTTGGGGCCGAAGCTCGCCGGGTCGACGAAGACAAGCGCGGCGCGGCGCTGGCTCAGCGTTCGCTGGAGGAGACGCTCGACGAGCCGGGGCTCGAGCGCAGCCGTGACGACTGTAAGCTCGAGCGCCCGTGCGACCGAGCTTCCCTCGTCGCCCAGCAGCGCCGCCGCGGGTGCGTGACCGTTGGGTTCGGCAGCGGCAAGGAGGTCGTACGCCTGGCGCCAGTCCGTCTCGTACGAGTGCACCCGCTGCATCGTCCGCTGGGCGCCGTTGACGAGCAGGAGTGCGCGGCGGCCGCGCCTCGCCTGTGCCAGAAGCAGCGAGCCGGCGGCACGCACCTGCATGTCAAAGCTCTCTTCGGCAACTCCGCCGTTGCTCTGCGCGTCGAGGAGGATCGCGACCTCGTCCCGAGGCGCGTCCTCGAGTTCCTTCACCATCAAAGCGCCGCGCTTCGCGGTTGAGCGCCAGTGCACCTTGCGGAGCGACTCGCCCCGTTCGTAGTCGCGCACGCTATGCAGGTCGAAGCCGCTCGGCCGCCGGAGCAGCAACCTGCGACCGTCCTGCGCATAGGTTCCGCCTTCGGAGAAGAGCCGGTCCAGCTCGACGAGCCGTGGATAGACGAGCAGGGTCGACGGTGTCGTCAGCGGGACTTCGACGCGCTGCAGGCCGAACGCGTCTTCGAGCACGGCCCGAACCTCGAGGAAGACGTAGCGTCCGCGCCGCAGCCGCGACAGCGTGTACCGCCCGTGACTCGCCTCGAGCGCCGTGCGCCGTTCGCCGATCCCGGAGACATGCTCGACGAGCACGAGCGACGCCGGGGGAACCTGAGCGTCGTGGTCGAGTCGCAGCTCGACGACGACGTCGTCGCCTTCGAACCGCTCCTCGCTACCGATCTCGCGGTGAAGCTGCATCGGCCCGCGCGCGAGGCGGACCCAGAGCCAGGCGACGACGAGTACGAAGAGAAGACCCAGCGCGACGGGATAGAGCGGTTTCGAGCCGAAGACGCGCGCGACGACGTAGGTCAGAAGACCGAGGCCGAGCACCGCGCGGCCTCGGGCTGTCAGTGGTCCTCCCGGTGACATTGCCCAGTCTCTGGGGCGTGAGAAGCAAGCCAGGCAAGGACGCAAGGAGTGCTCGTACTTGAAAAGTACGGGTGCGACTGAGGACGCGGCGTAGCGCCGCTTATCGCGCGCCAGAGGCCGGCGGATGTCGCCGGGAGGGCCACTAAACGGGGACCGGGGTGTGCTCGACGGCGTCGCGGACGAGCTCGGCGGGCGTCAGGCCGGCGGAGCGCGCCTCCGGGGCAAGCATCAGGCGGTGCGCGAGCACGGGCTCGACGATCGCCTTCACGTCGTCCGGCTCGACGAACTCGCGCCCCCCTGCCAGGGCGCGGGCCTTCGCGACGCGGAGGAGGGCGATTCCGGCGCGGGGGCTGCCGCCGACGTAGAGCCGCCCGTCCTGTCTCGTCTGACGCAGGAGCGCGACGACGTACCGGTTCAGGGCCTCCTCGACGAAGATGCCGCGCGCCCGCTCGACGAGCTCCATTACCTCGTCGCCCGTCGCCACGGGCTCGAGCGTCTCCAGCGGCGGGTCGACTGTCTGCTCCGTGAGCATCCGCGCCTCGTCCGACAGCGGCGGGTAGCCGATCGCGAGGCGCATCGTGAAGCGGTCGAGCTGGGCCTCCGGCAGCGGGTACGTGCCCTCGTACTCGACCGGATTCTGCGTCGCGATCACCATGAACGGCTTGACGAGCTCGTACGAGCGGCCGTCGACCGTCACCTGGTCCTCCTGCATGCACTCGAGCAGCGCCGCCTGCGTCTTCGGCGAGGCTCTGTTGATCTCGTCGACGAGGAGCAAGTTCGCGAACACCGGCCCGGGGCGGAACTCGAACTCGTTCGAACGCTGGTTGAACACGTTGACGCCGGTGACGTCGGAGGGGAGCAGGTCGGGCGTGAACTGCAGGCGCGAGAACGAGCAGTCGATCGAGCGCGCGAGCGCCTTCGCCAGCGTCGTCTTCCCCACGCCCGGCAGGTCTTCGATGATCAGGTGGCCTTCGGCGAGCAGGCAGAGGACCGTCAGCTGCAGCGTCTCCTCGGGCGCGTGGACGACCCCCGCGAGGTTGCCGACGATCCGGCGAATCGACTCCTCGGCGCCGACTCGGTCCGCGGCGCTCCGCAGCGGGTCGTCCATTAGTGCACCTTCCAGTGATGCGTCTGCATCAGGTGTGCGATCTCGTCGAGGATCTCACCCGCGATTCGCTCCTTCCGGGCTTTCCGGATTCGCCGCTCTCCGGCCGAGCTCACCAGCACGACCTCGTTCTCGGTCGCGTCGAAACCGATGTCACCCCTTGAGACGTCGTTGAACACGATCAAGTCGGATTTCTTCGCCACCAGCTTCTCGCGGGCGCGCGCGAGACCCGGCTCGCCGCGATCTGCCGCGAAGCCGACCAGCAGCTGACCGTCGCGCCGACGGTCGCCGAGCGCCTTTAGCACGTCCGCGGTCGGCTCGAGCGTCACCGTCCACGGCTCGTCGTCCTTCGGCCGTTTCTCCGCAGTCGGCTCGGCCGGCCGGTAGTCGGCGACGGCCGCCGCCATCACGACGACGTCGGCGTCGGCGCGCGCGAGAACCTCTCGCTCGACCTCGGCCGCGGTCGAGGCGGGGACGAGCTCGACCTTGCCGGGAGGCGGAACCGCCAGATTTGCCGCGATCAAGGTGACGTCCGCTCCCCGCAGCCGGGCTTCCTCGGCGAGCGCGACACCCATTCGGCCGGACGAGCGGTTGCCGAGAAAACGGACGGCGTCGAGCGGCTCGCGTGTCCCGCCTGCGCTGACGAGGACGCGCTTCCCGGCGAGTTGGTCGCGCCGTGCGAGCAAGGCCTCGGCGCGGCGCATGATCTCCGCCGGTTCGCTCATGCGCCCCACCCCCCACTCCCCCTCCGCCAGCTCGCCCTCGTCCGGCCCGACGAGGACAACGCCGCGCTCCCTGAGCTTCGCGACGTTCTCGCGAGTGGCCCGGTGCGCCCACATGCGGGGATTCATCGCCGGCGCCGTGAGCACGGGGCCCTCGAAAGCGAGCGCCGTCTGAGTCAGGACGTTGTCGGCGAGCCCATGGGCGAGCTTCGCCAGCGTATTCGCCGAGAGCGGCGCGATGACGAGTAGATCGGCGTTCACGAGGTGCGGATAGAGCTCGCCCGGCGCCTCGCGGCGGGCCAGCGCTTCGAAGGTCTTGCGTGTGACGAAGGACTCGGCCTCCCCGGTGAGGATCGGAGTCACCTCGTGGCCCGCCTTCACGAGCAGCCTTGCGAGCTCGGCTGCCTTGTAGGCCGCGATTCCCCCGGTGACACCCAAGACAACCCGAGCCATGAAGGACATTCTGCCCTCCGGAGTCAGGAAAAAGGCGTTTCTCTACTCGGCGCCGACCGGTTCTCGACGCGGAACCATTGTCGCGAGCTCGAATTCCCAGGCCGTGAACTCGTCCGTGTGAGCCTTCACGCGGCCGATGCGCTCCCTGAATTCGTCAGAGGCCTTCCAGGCGTGGATCGCCTCGATGCTCTCCCACGGCGCGAAGCTGAAGAACCGGCTCGGATCCTTGGTGTCGCGGGTGAGACGAAGGGTTCCGGCGCCGGGCATCGCGCTCGCCCAGGCCGCGAATTCCCGCCAGGCATGGACGAACTCGCCCTCCTCGCCGGCCTTTGCCTTCCACATTCCGGCGGTGTAGGTCTCGGCCATCTCGCACCTCCAGCGGTGAGCTCAAGCTTGTGATCTAGATCAATTGGCCTGCAAACTGCAAGGCTAGAAGAGCCGCTGCCGAGGCTCAAGCCCCGGGCCGGACGCTGCGGCCTACTTCTTGTACGCGTACTTGATCTTGCCCTCCGCGATCTCCTCGAGCGCCATCGTCAAGTAGTTCTTCGAGCGCGACTCGATGAGCGGGGGCAGGAACTGGTCGAACGTGCCTTCGCCCAGCTGGTGGTGGTAGTTGTTGATCTGTCTGGCGCGCTTCGCGGCGACGATCACGAGCGCGTAGCGCGAGTCGACATTCTCGATCAGCTCGTCGATGCGGGGATGAATCATGGCTTGGAGATGCTACCTGCCGCCGAGGCGCCGCCTGCGGCGCCCTCAAAAGGGCGTCGTGGCTATCTCTCTCCGCACGATTTGCTCGAGCTCGTCGATCGCGCGATCGAGATCGTCGTTGACGATCGTGTAGGAAAACTCGCCGGCGAGCTTGCTCTGCTCGAGCGCATGCGCGATCCGCTCCTCGATTTCGCCCTCGCTCTCCGTGCCCCGCGCCCGGAGCCGCCGCTCGAGCTCCTCGCGATTCGGCGCGGTGATGAAGATCGTGATGCTGTCTGGCATCCGGTCGCGGACGGCAAGCGCCCCGCCGGTCTCGAGCTCGAGGAGAACCGGGTGGCCCTTTCCGGTGATTCGCTCGATCTCCGACCACAACGTCCCTGCCCGCTTGTGCTCCCCCCACGGCCACTCGACCCATTCGAGGAACTCGTCGGCGGCCAGAAGGCGGTCGAACTCCTCCTGGGTGATGAAGTAGTACTCGCGCCCCTCCTGTTCCTCGGGGCGCCGTTCTCGCGTCGTCGCGGACACCGCGAGCTCGAGCTCCGGGACGCGCTCGAGCAGCATTCGCGCGAGGGTGCTTTTTCCCTCGCCGGATGTGCCGGTGATGACGAAGACCGGTGGGCGCTTACCTGTTGAAGAGCCCGATGAGCTCGGCGCGCTGGCGCTCAGACAGCCCTCCAACGGTCTTCGACTGGCTGATCCGACACTGGTTGAGGAACCGTGCCGCCTTGACGCGGCCGAACTTCGGCACCGCCATCAGAATGTCGAAGACCTTGGCCGTCGAGACGTACTCCGGAGGGTTGCGCAGGATGTCGTCGATGTTGGCGGAACCCGTTTTCAGGTCCTTCTTCAGCTGAGCACGACGGACGCGGATGTCGTTCGCCCGCTTGAGCGCCTCCATCCGCTGATCCAGCGAGCGGAGAGGTGCCTGGGCCTGAGTCTTGAGCGCTGGCACGAACGCCGCATACTAACAAGTGGGGCGAGGCCGTCAACCACCTACAAAGATGCCGATTTGCAGGGTGTTTACTGTGGAGAAAACGCAGATATCGGCTCCCCGGGCTTGAAAAACACAGGTGGTTCGGCGTGCGCCAGGCCGATTACGTTGTCAAGTCCGTCAACACCGAGCGCCTCGACTTCGGCCGCGAGCTCCGCCCGGACCCGACCCGGAGCACCGGGGTCGGAGAAGAGAATCGTCCCGAGGGCAACGTCGGCCGCCCCCGCGGCCACGAACTCGAGCACGTCGCGTCCCGTGGCGATCCCGCCCATGCCGACGATCCTGAGGCCCGTCGCCGCATAACACGCATAGACGGCGGCAAGGGCGATCGGCTTCAATGTGGGGCCCGAGAGGCCGCCGGCGGCACGCGATAAGCGAGGTTTCAACGTGCGCTCGTCGAGTGCCAGGCCGAGGATCGTGTTGATGAGGGAGAGACCGTCGGTGCCGGCCTGCTGGGCAGCGCGGGCGACCTCGGCGATATCGGCGGTGGCCGGCGAGAGCTTCGTGTAGAGCGGCTTCCGGGTCGCCCCGCGGGCGGCGGCGACGATTTCTCCTACGCTCGCGGGTACGTCGTCGACGTTCGGGCAGGAGACGTTGAGCTCGATCGCCTCGACCTCGGGGCGGTCGTCGAGGCGGTCGCACAGGTCCGCGTAGTCGGAAACCGTGAAGCCGCCGACCGAGACCCAGACCGGGAGGCCGAGCTCGTCGAGAGCCGGCAGCGTATGCGAGAGGAAGCGATCGATGCCCGGGTTCGCCAACCCGATCGAGTTCAGCATCCCGTGCTCGACTTCGGCAATCCGCTGCGGGGCATTCCCCTCCCGCGGGAGCGGCGTGACGGTCTTCGTGACGAAGACATCGAGGGAGCGCGCGACCTCCGGTGCCGTCACCGCGTCGAGGCAGCCCGAAGCGTTGTAGATCATCACGCGGCAACCGCCTCCGCAGCCAGGACCGGACCCTCGACGCAGAGCCGCTTGATCTCGCCGTCGATCTCGACGCCGCAGCCGTAGCACGCGCCGTAGCCGCAGGCCATCGGCGCCTCCCAGGCGAGCTGCGCGGTGGGCTCGCGCTGTGCGAGCGCCGCGAGCATCGGCTGGGGCCCGCATGCGAGGACGTCGCAATTCGGCGGCAGCAGCTCGGTGACAAGTCTCGGCTCGACGACGACGTCCGCGTTGGGGACGAGGCGCGCGGCCTCGGCGTGCCAGTCGCTCCGAAAGCCGAGGATCGCGGGAGGACGGCCGAGCGCCTCCGACAGATACGGGAGCGGAGCGATCCCGATCCCGCCCCCGACGAGGAGCGGCCTCTCGACGTCGAGGCGAAAACCCTTGCCGAGCGGGCCGAGGAGCGCGAGCTCGTCACCAGGCTCTAGTGCGCAAAGAGCGCGCGTGCCCGGCCCGATGGGGTCGATCAGGAAGCCGAGCTCGTCGGCAGCTGCGTGGCAGACGCTCATTGGGCGCGGCAACGGCCGGCCGGGCGCCTCGAGCATGAAGAACTGGCCCGGGATGCCTGGGTCGAGGGCGCCGCGCGCGACGCGCAGCAGCGTGTAGGGGCCGACCCGCTCGGTGGCCGTAGCTTCAACTTGCTCGTGCTTCACCGATCCGCTCCTGCAGCGAAACCGAGATCTCGGGCTGCGCGTGCGCGATCGCCTCGACCGCCGCGGCGGCGCCGGAAATCGTGGTGATGCAGGGAACCCTGCCCACGAGTGCGGCCTCACGGATCAGGTAGCCGTCCGTGCGGGCCCCGGATCCCTGCGGCGTGTTGACGATCAAGTCGCAGCGTCCGCGCCGGACGAGGTCGACCACGGTCAGGCCCTCCCCGCTTTCGGTCACCTTGCGCACGTACTCGACGGCCAGCCCGGCCGCGGCGAGCACACGCGCGGTCCCGGCCGTTGCGACGAGGTCGAACCCGAGCCCCGCCAGCGCGTGCGCGACGGGGACGACCGCCTCCTTGTGCGCGTCGCAGACGGAGATGAACGCCGTCCCGCTCGCCGGCAGCTCCCTCCCTGCGGCACGCTCTGCCTTCGCGAACGCGGTCGGGAAGTCCGCGGCCGTCGCCATCACCTCGCCCGTGGCGCGCATCTCGGGCCCCAGCACCGGGTCGGCCCCGGGGAACCGTGCGAACGGCAGCACCGCCGCCTTGACGCTGACCTCCGCCGGCGTCGGGTCCGCCGGCAGGTCGAGCTCGGCCAGGTTTGCGCCGGCGGCGAGCCGGCAGGCCGCCTCGACGAGGTTGATGCCGGTCGCCTTGCTCGCGAACGGCACAGTCCGGGAGGCTCTGGGATTGACCTCGAGCACGTAGAGCTGGCCGTCGGCGATCGCCAGCTGCACGTTGAGCAGGCCGACCACCCCGAGCCCGGCCCCGAGCTCGCGGACGACCTCGTCCGCGTACGTCCGCTCCAGAGGGCCCAGGGCGGGAGCCGGTAGCACGCATGCCGAGTCGCCGGAGTGAACTCCCGCCTCCTCGACGTGCTGCATCACCGCGGCGACATACGTGTCCTCGCCGTCGCAGAGCGCGTCGATGTCGAGCTCGAGCGCATGCTCGAGGAACCGGTCGAGCAGGACACGCCCCTGCGCTCCCGTCATCGCCAGCCTGACCTCGTCCGGCCCGTAGCAGACGCGCATTGCACGGCCGCCGAGAACGTAGGACGGGCGGATGAGCACCGGATACCCAATCCGCTCCGCCGCGGCGACCGCCTCGTCTGCTTCCGTGGCCGTGCTCCAGTCGGGACAGCGGATCTGCAGCGACTTGAGTAGCGCTCCGAAGCGCTCGCGGTCCTCGGCGAGGTCGATCGCCTCGGGCGACGTCCCGAGCACCCGATGGCCCGCCGCCTCGAGCGCTCGCGCGAGCTTGAGCGGAGTCTGGCCACCGAACTGGGTGACGACACCGACCGGCCGCTCTCGCTCGCAGATCGCGAGCACTTCCTCGACCCCGAGCGGCTCGAAGTAGAGCCGGTCGGAGGTGTCGTAGTCGGTCGAGACGGTCTCGGGATTGCAATTGACCATCACCGCCTCGTAACCGAGCTCCCGAAACGTCTTCGCGGCGTGGACGCAGCAGTAGTCGAACTCGATCCCCTGACCGATTCTGTTCGGACCGGAGCCGAGGATGACGACTGACCGACCGACTCGAGGAGACCCATCATCCTGTTCGCCCCGGCGCGAAGCGCCTGTCCGCGAAGCGGACCAGTGGAGGGGGTTCGGGGGAACCGGGAGGTTCCCCCGATTTGGCCGAACAGGCAAGTCATCTTGTTCGCCCCACGTCGAGTAGAGGTAATTCGAGCCGGCCTCGACCTCGCCGGCGCAGGAGTCGACGCGGCGGTACGCGGGCTTGACACCCCAGGCACGCCGCTTCGCGCGTGCCGCCTCCTCGCTCGCGCCGCAAGCGCCTGCCACCGCGGCGTCGGAAAGCCCGAGCCGCTTCAGCCTCAGCCAGTCGTCGGCGACGAGATCGTCCAGCGAGTGCACGCGCGCCAGTGCGGCCGCCACAGATTCGAGCTCGCGCCTGAACCAGGGATGCACACCGTCGGGAATCGCATCGAGCGCCTCCCACGGTGTGACGGCGCCGCCGTCGAGCTCGCGCGAGCGGAGAGCCTTGAGGAACGCTTCGTTGAAGGTACGGCCGATCCCCATCGCTTCGCCGACCGATTTCATCTGGGTGCCGAGCTCTGTCTCGGCGCCCGGGAATTTCTCGAACGCGAAGCGCGGCGCCTTGACCACGACATAGTCGAGCGTTGGCTCGAAGCTCGCCGGCGTCGTGCCCGTGAGGTCGTTCGGGATCTCGTCGAGCGTGTAGCCGACCGCGAGCTTGGCGGCGACCTTGGCGATCGGGTAGCCCGTCGCCTTGGAGGCAAGTGCCGAGGAGCGCGAGACGCGTGGGTTCATCTCGATCACCCGCAGCTCGCCCGTTTCCCGATGGCGCGCGAACTGGATGTTCGAGCCGCCGCATTCGACGCCGACGGCGCGGATCACGTCCGCGGCCGCGTCGCGCAGCTCCTGGTAGGCGTCGTCGGACAGGGTCATCTGCGGGGCGACAGTCACCGAGTCACCGGTGTGCACCCCCATCGGGTCGAGGTTCTCGATCGAGCAGACGACGACGACGTTGTCGCGGCGGTCGCGGATCACTTCGAGCTCGAATTCGTCCCAGCCGAGGAGGCTTTCCTCGATCAGCACCTGGCCGACGGGGCTCTCGCGCAACGCGCGCTCGAGGAGCTCGGCGAGCTCGGCCCAGCTCCGCGCGGTGCCGCCACCGTGACCGCCCAGCGTGAACGCCGGCCGGAGGATGACCGGAAAGCTCAGCTCGACCGGAAGATCCGCGGCCTCCGTGACGATCGTCGACTCGGGAACCTTCAACCCTGACAGGCGGATCGTCTCGCGGAACAGCTCGCGGTCTTCGGCGCGGCGAATCACGTCGGGCCCGGCGCCGATCAGCTCGATGCCGAGCGCCTCGAGCACGCCTTCGGCGACGAGCTCCATCGCGAGGTTCAAGGCGGTCTGCCCGCCGAGCGTCGGCAACAGCGCATCCGGCCGCTCGCGGCCGAGCACGTCGGCCACGCCGGCGATGTCGAGAGGCTCGAGGTAGGTCCGGTCCGCGAAGCCCGGATCGGTCATGATCGTCGCCGGGTTCGAGTTGACGACGATCGTCCGGAACCCGTCCTCGCGCAGCACCTTCAGCGCCTGTGAGCCCGCGTAGTCGAACTCGCAGGCCTGGCCGATCACGATCGGGCCCGACCCGATCAGGCAGATCGAGCGAAGGTCACGCCGCCTTGGCATACGCCACCTCCGCCAGCCACTCCTCGAGCAGCGGCCAGGCGTCGTGCGGGCCCGGCCCGGCCTCGGGATGGAACTGCACCGAGCGGGCGCGCAGCCAGGGGAAATCGAGCCCCTCGACGCTGCCGTCGTAGAGCGAGACGTGCGTGACCTCCTTCGCCGCAGACGCCTTGACCGCGAACCCGTGGTTCTGGCTCGTCACGAGCACCCGGTCGGTGCGCTTGTCGAGCACCGGATGGTTCGCGCCGCGGTGGCCGAACGGGAGCTTGTAGGTCTCGTGCCCGGTCGCGAGCGCGAGGAGCTGATGCCCGAGGCAGATTCCGAGCATCGGAACGCGGCCGAGCAGGGCGCGCACCGTCTCGACCTCGTCGTACAGCGGTTCCGGGTCGCCCGGGCCGTTCGACAACAGGATCGCGTCGAAAGCGTGCAGGTCGCGGACCCGCGCCGTGTGCGGGAAGACGGTCACCTCGGCGCCCGCCGCCGCGAGCCGGTGCAGGATCGAGCGCTTGCAGCCGTAGTCGACGACGGCCACCCGTGCCCGGCCGCGGTCGCTGAAGACGTACGGCTCGCGCGTCGAGACGTCGGCCGCCAGCGGTCTCCCGGCCATTCGCGGCTGCTCCGTCACGCCGCGCAACGCCTCCGCGGGCGACGCGTCGCCTGCGACGGCGATCGCCCGCATCGCCCCGCGGTTCCGGAGGTGAAGCGTGAGCGTGCGCGTGTCGACCCCCGAGAGGGCGACGAGGCCGTTCTCGACGAGCCAATCCGTCCAGGCCGGCCCGCGCGCCTCGCGCATCACGACCGCACGCGCGTGGAGCTGTCCCGACTCCGACCGGGACGGCTCGACGCCGTAGTTCCCAACCATCGGCGCCGTGAAGGTGACGATCTGCTCGGCGAAGCTCGGATCGGTGACGACCTCCTGGTAGCCCGTCATTGCGGTCGTGAAGACGGCTTCTCCGAAGGCGAAGCCCTCGGCGCCCACGGATTCGCCCGCAAAGACGGTCCCGTCCTCGAGCGCCAGGAAACCGTTCATCCTGCCGCCTCCGCCTTCGAGATCCACTCGCCGTGCTCGAGGTAGTGCCGCGCGCGAGCCGCGTTGAGGCGCGAGAACTCGTACTGCGGATGCTCGGCCGACCAGGCGAGCGACTCCTCGACCGCCCGCCGCGTCCGCTCCATCGAGATCGGCTCGAAGTAGTCGCCCCAGCCGGAGCTCCGCTCCTGCGCGATCGCGGCGTCGATGACGAACCAATGTGGTGACGCGTCGGGATCCTCCCGAACGCTGTCGGCGTCGACTTCGAGGTTCAGGTCGAAGTCGGGCGGCTGGTGGCCGCACACGTAGACGACGAGCTCGAGCCGCCGGCCTGGCAGCTCGAGCTCCGCAATGCGCCCGATTGCCCGCCGCCGCGCGTCACCGCGAAGCGGCCGGTCGACGACGGCGACGAGATCGAGATCGCTCTTGCCCGGGCGATAGCCGCCCACGAGCCCCGATCCGAGGACGAACGTCTCCAGCACCTCGACCTCCCCGCCGATCGCCTCGACGACGCTCGCGCGATAGCGCTCGGCCGTCTCGTCGAGGTATGTGTCGGCCACAGCGCTCATGCCTCGAACGCGACCCGCCCGGCCGCCATCGTCATTCGGACCTGCCCCTTGACGGTCGACCCGAGGAGCCATGAGTTGGCCGAGCGCGAGCGAAAGTCGCTTTCGTCCACGCGCCGGCTCGCCTTCGGGTCGAGCAGGACGACATTGGCGGGCGCTCCGACGGCAATCCGCGGCGCGTCGAGCCCATATGCCTGCGCCGGGCCGACCGACATCCGCTCGAGCAGCGTTTCGAGCTTCAGCAGCCCGGGCTCGACCAGGTACGTGTACAGCGCCGGGAAGGCAGTCTCGAGACCGGTGACGCCGAACGGCGCCGCCTCGAACGGGACCTCCTTTTCGTGGCGCGCATGCGGCGCGTGATCGGTCGCGACCGCCGCGATCGTGCCGTCGCGGAGGCCGGCGATCAGCGCCTGCCGGTCCTCCTCGGCGCGGAGCGGTGGGTTCATCTTCAGATTCGCATCGAGCGACCGCACCGCTTCGTCCGTGAGGCAGAGATGGTGCGGCGTTACCTCGCCCGTTGCCGCGACTCCGGCGACCTGCGCCCGCGACAGTGCCTCCACCGACTCGCGCGCCGAAAGGTGCATCAGATGGATGGGCTGCCGTTCATACGCGGCGAGCGCCAGGTCGCGCTCGACCATCAGGCTCTCGGCGACCGACGGGTACCCGGCGAAGCCGAGCTCGGCCGAGACGGCGCCCTCGTGCATCTGGCCGGCCTTCGAGAGCGTCGGCTCCTCGCAGTGCACCGCGATCCGCCGGCGCGTGACCGAGCTGTACTGCAGCGCTCGCCGCATCAGTCCCGGCGCGACCACCGGCTGCCCGTCGTCGGTGAAGCCCGCGGCGCCGGCGCCGGCGAGCTCGGCCATCCCCGTCAGCTCGCCGCCTTCCTGCGCCTTCGTGATCGAGGCGAGGAAGCCGACGGGGACGTGGGCCTCGTTGTCGGCTGCCTCCGCCAGCGCGCCGAGGATCGAGGCCGAGTCGACGACCGGCTCCGTGTTCGGCATCGCCAGGATCGCGCAGTAGCCGCCGGCTGCAGCCGCTGCCGTCCCTGATGCGATCGTCTCCTCGTCTTCGCGTCCCGGCGTCCGCAGGTGGACGTGCGGGTCGACGAACGCAGGCGCGAGGACGAGCCCCTCGCCATCGATCACACGGTGCTCGTTCGTCTCCACGCTCGTCCCGAGCTGGGCGATTGTGCCGGCGTCGACGCGGACGTCGAGCACGGCATCCACGCCTTCGCTCGGATCGATCACGCGCGCGCCGCGGACGACGACGTTCTCCTCTCCGCGCTTGCCGTAGAGCATCACGCGACCCCCAGCTCGTGCACGTTTCCGGCCTCGACGCCGACCGGCCCGTGCGTCAGCAGGTCGTAGAGGACGGCCATCCGCACGACGAGCCCGGAGCGGACCTGTTGCTCGATCAGTGCGTCCGGCGCGTCCGCGACGGCGCCGTCGATCTCGACGCCACGGTTCATCGGGCCCGGGTGCATGACCTTCTGGCCCGGCCGCAGCCGAGCCGCCGTCACGCCCCAGCGCGCCGTGTACTCGCGCAGCGACGGCACGTAGTTCGCCCCCTCGAGCATCCGCTCGCGCTGCATCCGCAGCACGTAGACCACATCTGCGGCCTTGATCGCATCGATGTCGTTGGAGATGTCGCAGCCCATCGCCTCGATCCCACGGGGGATCAGCGGCGGCGGCCCGACCAGCGTCACCCGCGCGCCCATCAGCGCCAAGGCCTGGATGTTCGAGCGGGCGACCCGCGAGTGCAGGACGTCGCCGACGATCGCGACGTGCAGCCCCTCGATCGCCCCGACCTCCTGCTGGATCGTGTACAGGTCGAGCAACGCCTGCGTCGGATGCTGGTGCTTGCCGTCGCCGGCGTTGACGATGTGCGCCGGCGTATAGCGCGCGACGAGCTGCGGCGCCCCGATCTGCGGGTGCCGGATCACGATCACGTCCGGGTCGTACGCGCCGAGCGTCAGCGCCGTGTCCTTCAGCGACTCGCCCTTGTCCACCGACGAGCCCGCAGCCTTGATCGACATGGTGTCCGCCGAGAGCCGCTTCGCCGCCAGCTCGAAGCTCGACGAGGTGCGTGTCGAGGACTCGTAGAAGACGTTGACGACGGTCTTTCCGCGCAGCGTCGGGAGCTTCTTCAGCTCACGCTCGAGCGAGCGCTCGAAGCTGCGCGCGGTCGCCAGCAGGCGCTCGACGTCCTGGCGCTCGAGGTCTCCGATCGAGATCAGATGCCGCCGCGGCGGGTTCTTGGGCGGGAGGAGGTCCTCCCGCATGACGCGGATTTCAGCCATTAGTGAGCCTCCTGGTGACGCTGGTGGATGCCTGGGTCGCGAGCACCAAACCAGGCAAGGACGCAGGGAGCGCTCGGGCTGGACGCCCGAGCCCGCGTGAGGACGCGGCTTGGCGCCGCGTGATCGCGGGCCAGACGCCGCCAAGTGTCGCCAGGCGGCTCACTAGCTCGCCTCCTCGGAAGCAGGGATCAGCAGGACTTGGTCGATCTCGTCGACCTCGACGAGCTGCACCTGGATGCGCTCGTCGCGGTGCGTGGGGAAGTTCTTGCCGACGTAGTCGGGGCGGATCGGCAGCTCGCGGTGGCCCCGATCGGCGAGCACCGCGAGCTGGACGCGCGCGGGGCGGCCGTAGTCGAAGAGCGCCTCGACGGCGGCGCGGATCGTTCGCCCGGTGTAGAGCACGTCGTCGACGAGGACGCACGTCATTCCGTCGAGCCCGAAGTCGAGCTTCGAGTCGCGGACGACCGGCTGCGCATGCTGCGGCGCCTCGCGGCCGCGAACGTGAACGTCGTCGCGGTAGAAGGTGATATCGAGCTGGCCGAGCGCCACCTCCTCGCCGGCGAAGTCGGCGATGCGGCGGCGGAGGCGCTGGGCGAGCGGCACCCCGCGCGTGTGGATCCCGACCAGGGCGACCTTGTCGAGCTCGGGGTTCGCCTCGATGATCTCGTGGGCGATCCGGGAGAGCGTCCGCTCGACGGCCTCGTGGTCGAGCAGGACTTTCTCGCGCTCCGCGTGCACCGCGCTCACGCGGGCAGGGGCGTCTTGAGGTGGGCGGGCAGAGTCATTCGCACTCCTTTCCGGCCTCACGGGACCGGGTTAAAGGGGTTCCGTTGTCCGGCGGCACCCTAGCGGCTCGTGCGGACGACATCCAGCGCGGCCCGCGCACGTGCTGGCATCGCAACCTCTATCCTCACGCACGTGGAGGAGCAGGCAGTCGAACGCTTGGCCAAGCTCGCGGTCGACTTCGGCGCCAACGTCCAGCCCGGCCAGATCGTCGCGATCGAGGCGGAGACCGGCATGGAGACGATCGTCCGGGCCGTCGCCGAGCGCGCCTACGAGCGCGGCGCGCGATTCGTCGACCCGACGTATTTCGACCCATATGTGAAGAAGGCGCGCCTCCAGCACGCGCCGGCCGAAACGCTCGAATTCGTCCCGGAGTGGTACGGCAGACGGATGCTCCAGCTCGGCGACGTGCACGCGGCGCGGATCGTCTTCGTCCCGCGGGTCTCGCCCGGGATCCTGAACGGTGTCGATCCGAAGCGGGCGGGTCGCGACCAGCTCCCGGACATCCAGGAACGGCTCGAGATCATCAACAAGCGCCTCGTCAACTGGACGATCCTCCCCTTCCCCACCCGCTCCTGGGCGCAGATCGTCTTCCCCGATCTCGACGGCGAGGCCGCAGACGAGCGCCTGACGGAGCAGCTGATCCACGTCTGCCGGCTCGACGAGGACGACCCGCTCGCCGCCTGGCGGGAGCGCAAGGAGACGCTGCATTCGGTTGCCGAGAGGCTCTCGGGACGACACTTCGACGCCGTTCGGTTCGAAGGCCCCGGCACCAACCTCACCGTCGGGCTGCTCCCGACGTCGATCTGGGAGGGCGGCTCGGCCACGACCGTCGACGGGGTCGAGCATCTGCCGAACGTGCCGACCGAGGAGGTCTACACCACCCCGGATCCCAACCGGGCCGACGGCGTCGTCCGGGCGACGAAGCCGCTCGACATCGGCGGGACGATCGTCGACGGGCTGACGGTCCGCTTCGAGGGCGGCCGCGCAGTCGACATCCAGGCCGACACGGGCGCCGATGTGCTCCGCGAGCGCGCGGGCTACGACGAGGAAGCGTCACGGCTGGGCGAGGTCGCGCTCGTCGACCGCGAGGGCAGGATCGGGCCGCTAGGGACGACCTTCTACAACACGCTCCTCGACGAGAACACCGCAAGCCACATCGCACTCGGCAACGCCTATGAGATCACGGTCGGGCAGGCGGACGTGCCCAGGATCAACAAGAGCGCGATCCACATCGACTTCATGATCGGCGACAACGACGTCGACGTCACCGGGCTCACCGGCGACGGCGGCGAGGTCCCCGTCCTCCGCGACGGGACCTGGCAGCTCTAGCCGAGCGGCCCGTCCGTTCCGGCCGACCCCTGGTGCCAGACCCCGGGACCGGTCCGAAGTCCCAAAACCGCTGGTTTTTGGGGAACTTTCGTTCTTCGGCCGGACGTGTCCGTGGGCCGATTCGGGGTCAGACCCAGGGACACGCCCGGTTCAGAGTCCTGGACTCGGAGATCGGACCCTAATGCTCGGCCACTGCGATCAACCAGTGGACGTCATATTCGACCTCCGCTGGGAGCTCGCGCTCCGCCGCCCGGCGCCCCTGCGCGTACTCGACCGGATCCAAGAGGTCGAAGGTCGAGATGTGGCGCCCGGCGATCTTGGCCAGAGCCGTGGCCCGATCGAGCCGGTCTCTTTGCGAATGCCTGATCAGCCGCACATCCGCGAAGCCGGCCCCTCTCAGCTCGGCCTCGAGCTCGTCGGCCGTCGGGAATCTCGCCAGGTCGATCGCCTCGAAGCGCGGGAAGTACCGATTCAGCCAATAGCCGGCGAAGTAGCGGGAGTCGAACGTGACCACGCACGCGCGTCCGCCTTCGCCGAGCAGCCTGTGGGCGGCAGCGAAGGCCGCCGGTCGGTCGACGAGGTGGACGACGAGCCAGTACACGACACGTTCGAACCAGCCGGCCTTGAACGGCGGATTCTCAGCACTGGCGAGCTTCAATCGCACGTTCGAGGGCAAACGTTTCCGCGCGACGTCGAGCATCTCGGCGGAGGCGTCGATGCCCCAGACCGAGGAGTACGGCGCGAGCGCCGCGGCGAGTCGTCCCGTCCCGCAACCGGCGTCGAGGACGCGCCGACCGCGAAGGTCGGCCTCCTTCTCGACGAGCGCATAGAGCTCCCACCACTTGTCGTCCTGCGGCCTGAGCTCGTCGTACCTCGCCGCACGGGCGTCGAAATCAGGTCTACGCGTCGCTGACGAGCTCATCCGGATCGGTGAGCGCCTCGATCGCATGCTGGGCGGCCTCGAGCGATTCGGCCGGCACGAGCACTTTCTGCGGCGCGTTCTCCGTCGCGCGCGGATGATGCTCGACCGCCGTCTCGAGCTCCGAGGCGATTCCGGCCTGGCGGAGGATCGTCTGCAGCTCCTCGGCCTCGGCGATGTCCTCGGCGAGGGCGACCTGAACGAGCTCCGTCACGGGACCGCCTCTTCCCGCTCACGCTCGACGACGTCCTCACGGGTGCGGCGGACGCCTCCTTTGACGAGCGTCGGGGCACCCCGTTCCGGAAACGGCACGTCGATCGTGTCGAAATCCTTCGGCACCACGGTCTCGGGAAAGATCGTACGTGCCTCGCGGGCAACCTCGGGACCGAAGTAACGATTCGAGAGGTGCGTCAGCGCAAGGAGCGACACTTCCGCGTCGCGCGCGAGCTCGGCGGCCTCGAGCGCGGTCGAGTGCGCCGTCTCCTGCGCCCGTTCGCGCTCCTCGTCGAGAAACGTCGCCTCGTGAACCAGGACCTCGGCGTCCCGCGCGGCCTCGAGCACGACGGGCGACGGCGCGGTGTCGCCCGCAAGCACGACCTTTCGGCCGGGACGCGGTGGCCCGAGCACCGCGTCGGGGGTCACGACGCGTCCATCCGAGAGCTCGACGGACTCTCCACGCTGAAGCAGGCCGCGTTGTTGCGGCTCAACTTCGAGCGCGTCTGCCGCCTCGACATCGAAACGTCCGGGCCGGGGCCCCTCGACGAGCGCGAATCCAATCGCCGAGACGCCGTGCGAGGGAGCGAACGTGACGAGGTTGTATCCGTCCCGCTCGAGGACGTCGCCCGGCCGAAGCTCGACGAGCTCCAGTCGGTAGGTCAGCCGGCCGAAGATCCGCTTCAAGGCACCGAACAGGTCGACGAGGCCGGGCGGACCGTAGACGGTCAGGCCGACCTCGCGGCCCCGCAATGCGAACGTCTTCAACATTCCGGGAAGGCCGAGGTAGTGGTCGGCGTGGTAGTGCGTCAGGAAGACCTCGCGGAGCTCGACCAGCCCAACGGTCGAGCGCAGCATCTGCCGCTGAGTGCCCTCCGCGCAGTCGAAGAGGAGACGCTCGCTCCCGCGCCGCAGCAGCAGCGCGGACGGCGACCGCTGGGCGGTCGGCACCGACCCGGAGGTGCCGAAGAACACGAGGTCGAGATCCACGGCCGCAAGTGTAGGCTCGCCGCGTGAGGCCTCTCGAACCTCCGCCCGCGGTCGCGACCGAGCGTGCGCGCCGGCAACTCGCGCTGGACGTCGACGCCGATCGCTACGGCGAGATCCGCGAGCTCTGGAAGCGCCACTCGATCGCCGAGGAGAATCGTGACCTCCCCGGCCTGATCGCGACCCTCGCGGACGATTGCGTCTACGAGATCCCGGCCTGGAAGCACCGCTGGGAGGGCCATGAAGGCGCGGCCGCCTTCTACAACGCGCTGCTCGCCGCCTTCCCGGACATTCACTTCGCCCTGACGGAGATCGTGATCGGGCCGCAGGGCGTGTGCGAGGAAGCCGCAGTCACCGCCACGCACGCTCGCGATTGGCTCGGGGTCCAAGCCAGCGGAAAGCAGCTGCACTTCGACGTCGTCATCTTCTTCCCGTGGAACGCCGACCGCCGCCTTTTCCAGGGCGAGCGCGTCCACGTCTTCGGCCTGGCCTAGGGCAGCACGAGCTTCTGCCCCGGCCGCACGACCGCGCTCGCGAGACCGTTGCGCTCCTCGAGGCGGTAGATCGCGTCGCGCGGGTCGCCGCCGTAGTGCGATGTCGCGATCGACCAGAGCGTGTCGTACGGCTTCACCGTGTAGAACTGCGGCTTCCCGGCGCCGTTTGACGACCGCGCGGCTGCGGCCCAGATCACGAGGCCTGCGAGCAAGACGCCTACGAATTTGACGAACATATGTTCGCTATCGTAGAGCGAACACGTGTTCGTGTCAAGCGGACTCCCCGCGAAGGACGCGCAGGAGGGCGTCGAGGACCTCGCGACGCCGGCGGAGCGCCGCCTTGCGCTCCTTCGCTGTCAGCGGCCTCTCCCGATCGTCCGGCTCCGGCTTGCCGGCCATCGAGTTGAAAGATGCGCGTCCGGCGTGAAACTGGCGCCGGACTTTCAGCTCAATCTGCCGAGCCGTTCGTCCCGTTCAGGAAGCGCCCGTCTCGGTAGACGAGCTCGCCGTCGGCGTAGACCTCGCTGCCCGAGCGGAGGTCGCAGATCATGTCCCAGTGGAGTGCCGAGCGGTTCGTGCCACCCGTCTCGGGATACGCCGTTCCGAGCGCGAGGTGAACCGTGCCGCCGATCTTCTCGTCGAAGAGGATGTTGCTCGTGAAGACGCCGATCGCGTCGTTCAGCCCGAAAGCGAACTCACCGACCCGCCGCGCGCCGTCGTCCATTCCGATCATCTCGCGCAGGAAATCCTCGCCCCGCATGGCCGTGGCCTCGACGACCTCGCCGGCCTGGAAGCGAAGGCGGACGTCCTCGACCTCCCGTGCGTTGAAGACGGCGGGATAGGTGAACCGGATTTCGCCCTCGACCGAGCTCTCGAGCGGGGCGGTGAACACCTCGCCGTCCGGCAGGTTCTCGCGGCCTCGCGCGGGGATCCAGGTCCGGCCTTCGACGACGAGGCGGAGGTCGGTTCCGTCGGAGACGACGCGGAGCTCGCGCTTCGCGCCGAGGAACTTTGCAATCCGGTCGAGCCGCTCGCCGAACTCGCGCCAGCGCGCGACCGGATCGGGATCGTCGAGAAATGCGGCGCCGAAGACAAAGTCTTCGTACTCGGCCAGGGACATCGAGGCGTCCTGAGCGGCGGCCTCGGTCGGGTAGGCGGTCAGGACCCACCGCAGCTCGCCGGCCGCGGCCCGCTCGAGGTAGCGGTTTCGCAGCCGTTCGGCCGAACGCTCGTGAATCGCGTGGCGGACCGGATCGATGTTCGAGAGGCGCTTAGTGTTCCCGGGCGCTTCGAGGACGATCCTGACGTCGACCGTCTCGATGTCGTCCGCGCGAACCGGATTTTCCCAGCCGAGCTGCTCGTCGTTTCCGTACTTGAGGAGGTTCTCGGCCAGCCCCTCGAGCGAGATGCGCGGCAGCGGGTGAGCGCCCGCCTCGAGCACGCGGCGGTAGAGCTCTCGCAGGATCGGCGCTGCGAGAGGCGTCGATTCGAGCGTGACGAGATCGCCCTCTCGAACACCGGCGCAGAAATCCACGAGAACGTCCGCGAGTCGCTCGTGACGGCTATCCGACATGCTCGACGTCCCGAACAGGCCGAGGCTCGTGGAGGAAGCGACCGGTTCGCCAGATGGACTCGCCGTCGGCAAAGACCTCCCCCTCCCGTCGAAGGTCGCAGATCAGGTCGAGGTGCAGCGCCGAGCGGTTCTCGCCGCCGAGATCTCCGAAGCCCATCCCGAGCGCGAGGTGCATCGTCCCCCCGATCTTCTCGTCGAAGAGGATGTTCCTCGTGAAGCGATCGATCTCGTAATTGAGCCCGAAGGCAACCTCGCCGACGCCCCTGGCGCCTTCGTCTATGCCGAGCAACGCCTGCAGATACGCGTCTCCCCCGGCCGCTTCGGCGGCGACCACGCGCCCGCCCTCGATCCGGAGCCGCACGTCGTCCACCTCGCGCCCGCCGTAGACGGCCGGGAAGCCGAACCTGATCGTGCCGTTGATCCCCGTCTCGACCGGGCTCGTGTACACCTCTCCGTCGGGAATGTTGTGAAGCCCGCAGGATGCCCGCCAGGCACGCCCTTCGACGGTCACCGTCAGGTCCGTGTCCTCGCCGACGATGCGAAGCTCGCGCACCGATCCGAGCTCGACAGCGCGGGCCTGGAGCTTCTCGCCGACCGCCTGCCAATGGCCGACCGGATCGTCGTCGAGCACGTGGCAGGCACGGAAGACGAAGTCTTCGTAGTCGTCGAGCGACATGCCGGCGTCCTGGGCGTGCGCATCGGTTGGACAAAGGGTGCCGCACCAACGCATCTCCCCCCGCGAGACTCGGTCGCGGCGTTTGATCGCCACCTGGCGGGCAGCGGCCAGCTGGCGCTGCCGCCGCTCTGTGTCGGCCCGTGAGAACGAGCGTGTGTTCGTCTCCGACCAGATCGAGATCGCCGCGTCGATCCTCTCCATCTCCCGCAGCTCGATCGGCGAGACGAAGGACACCTGCTCCTCGGAGCCGTGCGCGACCAGAAGCTCGGTCAGGCCGCTGAGATCGACAGCGGTGTACGCGTGCGCCCCTCGCTTGATCGCTTCTCGATGGAGAGGAACGATCAGCGGCGCCGCGACAGCGTCCGCCTCGATCCGAACGACCTGCCCGGGCTTCAGCTCGAGCGAGTGATCGAGGACGAGCTCGGCGAGCCTCTCGTAACGCGGATCGATCATCCGCGGGTCAAAGTAGCCGATCCTCTATCTGCGCCTCTTGACGCGGAACGGACGGCTGACTGCGACGAAGCTCCGCTGCGGGTTCATCGTTGCGGCGAGTCGAATTCCGTAGACGTACCAGCCGGCCCTCTTCAGCCGCTTCTTGGGGAGCGAGACGAGCTTCGACGCATAGGCGACGGCAGTCCCGTTGACCGCGAGAAGCGGCCGAGCCCGCGGATTCACAAGTGCCTTGAGAATCGACTTCCGCGCCTTCACGGCCAGCCTCCCGGACGCGACGCGGAAGACCCCGGCCTTGTATGCAGCGTTTTCCTGCACGGCGACCCGGAAGCGCCAGAGCTTGTTGTTCCAGCCCTTCGGATTGCCGAGGTACCCGAACGTCACGGTCGCGCCGGTCACCGTCGTCGTATGGACCCAACCCGGCGGGGTGAGCGCGCACTTGCCCTGGGTCTGCGCGATCGCGTTCTTGACCGCCGTGTACGACGGCCGCTTCGAGTCGTCGATCCGCATCAGCCCGCTCTGCCATCGGTCCAGGTCCTGCTCGTCGACGAGGTGGAAGAAGCTCAACGAGCGGACGCTCGGATCGCAGCTGACGAAGCGGATGATGTCCGAGTAGTACTGGGCCTGGGTTCCCTCGTCGATCGGGATGACGTTTTCCTTGCCGGTGTAGCGGTTGGCGAGCGAGGCGGGAATCGCCACCTGCCAGCCGGTCTCGTCCAGGTCGAGCTTGAGCGCATTCGGGGGCGCGGGCTTGCCGCGCTCGGCGAAGACCGGCTGCGCGGTGCCGTTGAATGCATCCCAGACCGCCTGCTTCAGCCGGTCGAGATTCGGGAACCCGGCCTTCGGCCACGGATAGCCCTTGAGCGGCGGGTCGTTGTTCTGGTTCGGGTACGGATGGAACCCGAGCTCGTCCATGATCGGCTTCGTCCGCTTGCTCGCGCGATAGGCAACGCCGAGGTCGTGGAGAAAGCGCACCGGCGACGTCGAGACGTTGTCCTTGGCGAACGGATTGTCGTTCCCGCGCGGAGAGAGGCCGACCCCGATCACGTTGATCGAGGGATTGACCGCCTTGAGCGCGTCGTACGACGCCGCGAGCAGCGGCTCGTACGCGGCGCCGGCGGCACTGCTGCCGGACGGGTTGAACTGGGGCTGCCAGAACCGCGGCTGGTTCGGCTCGTTGCCGACCACGAAGTCCTTGACCTGCGGATAGGTCGTCGCGAGCTTCTGGAGGAAGGCGGCGAACTGTCCGATTCGCGCCGGCGACGAGGTGATGTCGCCGGGATGGGCCGGCGCCACGGCGAAGATGACGCGAACGGCGTGGATCGCCGCCTGTGGGAGCCAGTAGTCGAGCCCGGCCTGGTTCGGAATTGTGGTCGGTTGCGCGGGATCCCACGAGATCGCGATCCGGTTCTCGGTCGCGCCGAGATCGTTGAGGGTCGAGTAGAACATCGCCGGGTCGGAAAGCGCGCCAACGTCCTCTGTGATCCCGAAGCTGACGTTTGCGGAGGCGCTGCCGGAAAACACGAGCGCGGCGCAGGCGCAACAGGCGGCGAACAGGCTCTTCTTCACGTGCGGTCCCTTTCTCCCTCGGCGGCGTAAAGGCTGACATGCCCGGCGGCGGGCTGCATAGGTCTTACGTTCTATCTTTCGGCTCCGACGGTCCTACTCCTTAGCGCAACTATCCCACGGCGGGGATTAGCGGTCGCGCGAGTAACTCGCGCGACCTCTTAGACGGCATCGCAAGCGACGCCTAGGTTTCGGCGCCGACGGTCCCACTCCTTAGGCCCAACGATTCGAGGACCGCGTCGAGCAGGCGACCTGGGCCGAACCGGACAGGATCGTCCGCAGGAAGACCGGTCTCCTCCTCCGCTTCGGCCACCGCCGAGCGCGCCTCGTCCTCACCGAGCGCCCGCGTGTTCAAGGCAATACAGGCGACCTTCGCCGGCCGCACGGTGAGCGACGCGCGCTCGTGGAGCTCGACGAGCTCGCTCAGCGACGGCAGCACATGCTCGGCGTAGCCCTCGACCGCCATCGAGCCGGCCAGATGGCACAGCACGTACGCGTGCGGAGCGCTCCCGTGCATGAGGCCGAGCGTGACGCCCGAGTACGCTGGATGGAGCAGCGCGCCCTGGCCCTCGACCCAGAGCAGGTCTCCCTTCCGTGACCCTTCGACCACGAGTCGCTCGGCCGCGCCGGCCAGGAAGTCGGAGACGACCGCATCGACCGAGATGCCCCAGCCCGCAATCGCGATGCCGGTCTGGCCGGTCGGCACGAAGACCGACCGGAGGCCGCGCCGCTGCGCCTCGCGGTCCAGCTCGAGAGAGACGGTCATCTTTCCGATCGCGCAGTCGGAGCCGACCGTCAACACGATCTGGGCGTCGAGCTCCAGGTTCTCGCCGGTCGGAACGTTGAGGTCGGCGGGCGGCTTGCGCAGGTCCCGGAGCTCGACGCCGTGGCGCGCGGCCAGCTCGACGAGCTCGGGGTCCTCGGTGAGGAACTCGTGCAGACCGTTCTCGACATCGAGGCCTTTGGCGATGCACGAGCGCAGCAGCTCGCGCCAGGCCGGCGGGAACCGGCCGCCCTGGGTGGCGACGCCGACAAGGGCGGTGGTCGGGTTGAAGAGGAGCGCGTCGTCGACCGTGGCGACGACCGGCAACTCCTCGTGGGTCTCGCCCGCTCGGGTCGAGTCGAGGATCGCGACGGTCGGGTGCGGTGAGTAACGCAAGACGCCGCGAGCCGTCTTCCCGTAGTGCGGGTCGGCGGACTTCCCCTCAGCGAGGATCAGATACCGCTTGTCGCGCCTCGACACCAAGTCCTGGTCGGTCGGGAGGGAGCTGGACGCCGTCGACGAGCTCGACCCCCGGCCACGGGTCCTCGGCGAGCAGCAGGTTGCCGTCGAGGTCGACGAAGTCGCAAAGGCTGGCGATCTGCGCGGCTGCTGAAATTCCGAGGCCGGACTCGGTCATGCAACCCAGCATGACGCCGAGCCCCAGCGCGCGGGCGGCATGTGCCATGCGGATCGCCTCGCGGATGCCACCCGATTTCGACAGCTTGATGTTGATCCCGTGCGCCCTTTCAGCGCACGAAGCGACGTCCGCGAGCGTGTGGCAGTCCTCGTCGACGTAGATCGGGATCGGCGAGCGCGCCTTCAGGCTCGCGCCGCCCTCGTCGCCCTCGGGAAGCGGCTGCTCGCAGTACTCGACCCCGAGCTCGGCGAGCTGCGGAAGGGCGTCGAGCGCCTCGTCGACGGTCCAGTACTCGTTGACGTCGACCTGGAGCGGCACCTCGGTGACGCCGCGCACCGCACGCACGCGCTCGACGTCGAGCCCGTCGCGGGCACCGAGCTTCAGCTTCAGTCGCCGAAACCCCGGCGCAGCTTTCTCGGCGCGGCGGGCCATGTCATCCGGGTCGCCGAGCCAGACCGTCCAGCAGGTCGGCGGCCCTGCTCGCCTCAAACCCAGCAGCTTCCAGACCGGGCGTCCGGTCAGCTTGCCGCAGAGGTCGTGGAGGGCGTTGTCGAGCGCGCAACGCGCCGCCTGGGTGTGCGGAGCCCTCGGCAGGCGAGCGTCGATCTCGTCCAGTGCGAAGGGGTCGTCGCCGAGCACCTCCTCCCACTCGGTCAGCGACTCGACCGCCGCGGCTGCGGACTCTCGATAGCGCTCGATCGGCGCTCCCTCGCCCAATCCCGTCTCCCCGTCCTGGCGAACCTCCACGAACACGGACTCGGTCTCGTCGGAGGACTCGCGCGAGATCACGAACGTCTCCCCCAGCTGCATCGTCAGCGCGCGGGCTTCGAGCTCCACGCCGGTAGCGTAAACCGCGCCTTTCGGTGAGACCGCTGGCGACCTATCTCCGCGAACTCGATCCCGAGCTTCCGCGCCCGGTCTGGCTGACTCAGATCGGCGGCGTCGTCAACTCCTTCGGCAACGGGATCGTCTTTCCGTTCATCGTCATCTACCTGCACAACGTGCGCGGGATCTCCTTCGCCGCCGCCGGGCTTGCGCTCTCGGGAGGCGCCGTCGCGGCCCTCGCAGCCGGCTTCTCGGCGGGCACGATCGTCGACCGGTTTGGTGGGCGGAACACACTCCTCCTGGGGCTGTTCCTGCAGGCAGTCTCATTCGTGCTCTTCCCACTGATCCGGGAGGCCTGGCATGCGTTCGCCCTACTCTCGCTCGAGGGGGCGGGGACGGCGTGCTTCTGGCCGGGACAGTCGACCCTCTTGTCCCGCTTGACGCCGCCTTTGCGGACCCACTCGGCGTTCGCCCTGCAACGCATCAGCATGAACCTCGGTCTTGGGATCGGCGGCGTGGCGGGCGGCCTGATCGCGAGCACGCGGCATCCCGGCACCTTCACCACGTTGTTCCTGCTCGATGCCGCGACCTTCTTCGTCTTCATCGCCGTGCTCGCCACGATTCGCGAGCCGCGCGTCGCCGAGCCCGAGCACGCCGACGAGCGGGAGCTCGGCTACGGCGCCGTCTTCCGGGATCGCACCTTCGTCGGGTTGCTGGCGCTGAACGTGATCTTCGTCGCCGTCGGTTACGAAGTCTTCGCGCTCCTGCCGCCGTTCGCAAAGAACTACGCAGGCGTCAGCGAGCGGTGGGTCGGGACAATGTGGCTCGCGAACACGCTCCTGATCGTGCTGATCCAGCTTCCCGTCTCGAAGGCGCTCGAGGGTCGCCGGCGCATGGCGGCGCTGGCGCTGATGAGCGTGCTCTTCGCCGCCGCTGCGCTTATCGTCCTCGGCGGCGGCATCTGGCTGACCGGCACAGTGGCCGCCCTGGTCTTCGTCGGCGCCACGCTCGTGTTCGGTGTCGGCGAGACGCTTCAGGGCCCGACACAGGCACCGCTCGTCGCCGACCTGGCCCCGGACCATCTCCGCGGTCGGTACTTCGCGCTCGGCTCGATGTCGTGGAGCGCCGGCAGCATCCTCGGCCCGGCAGTCGGCGGGCCACTCCTGGGCTGGCATCCGCTCGCGGTCTGGCCCCTGGCGGCCGCGCTCAGCCTCGTGGCAGCAATCGGCTGCCTCGCGCTCGAGCGCCGCCTACCCGACCGCGTACGCCGCTCTCCCGTGGGCCCTCGACACGAGGAGCGAGAGCCGCTCCCGAAGCCTGCGCCTGCATAGCACCGGTGACGCCCCGCGGTCGCGGCCGACCAGCGCGGCCGCGACTCGGAACCGCTCGTGGCAAGGTCGATCGGTCGGAAGTCGTCATGCCCGCGAAGCGGGCGGACTTCCGACCGGAGTGCGCCTGGCAGGAATCGAACCTGCGACCTCGCGCTCCGGAGGCGCGCGCTCTATCCCCTGAGCTACAGGCGCGTGCCGGCCAGTCTAGCGCCGCAGTCGCTGCGTTTAGGGCAGCGGCCTTCGACGGAAAAGCGAGGGCTACGGGGTAGAATCTCGAACTCCAATGCGAGTGGACGACCCCCTCAGTACCGATGCCAAGCCTGCCGCGCATCAAGCGAACAAGGCCCCGGGCGACCGACGGGGAAGTCCTCGCACGGCCTGAGCCTCGCGTCGCAGAGCTCTCCGCAAACGGCCTGACCTGGGTTCATCTCGACGCACCGACGCTCGAAGAGGCCGAGTTGCTGAAGCGACGCTTTGGCTGGCACCCGCTCGATCTCGAGGACGTCATGTCTCGCCGCCAGCGCCCGAAGATCGACGAGTACGCGGACGAGGGCTACCTCTTCATCGTCCTCCACTTCCCGGTCTACGACAAGAAGGTGCAGCGATTGAACGCGGCCGAGCTCGACGCGTTCATTGGCCAGGACTACCTGATCACCTTGCCGAACGTCGAGCTGCTACCGGTAACGAGGCTGTTCCAGCGCGCCTACGAGGACATCGAGCTCCGGAATCAGCTCTTCGGGAAGGGGTCCGGCTACCTGCTCTACCACGTGCTGGACGACCTCTTCGACTACTGCTTCCCGATCCTCGACAAGATCGGCCACAAGCTGGACTCGCTCGAGGACGACATCTTCGAGGGGCGCTCCGACGAGGTGGTTCGCGACATCTCGAACGTCAAGCAGGAAATCATCTCCTACCGCAAGATCATCAAGCCCGAGCGCCCGACGCTGCGGCTGCTCGAGCGCTACGTCGAGCGGTTTCTACCCGAGCAGCTCGAGACGTACTTCGATGACCTCGTCGACGCCTCGGAGCGGATCTGGGACATCCTCGACAACTACAAGGAGGTCTCCGAGGCACTCGAGGATACGAACGAGTCGGCGATCAACCACCGCCAGAACGACATCCTGCGCGTGCTCACCGTCGTCAGCGTGATCCTGCTTCCACTGACGCTGATCACCGGGATCTTCGGGATGAACGTTCACTTCCCCGGGTTCGAGACCGCGGAAGCCTGGTGGGGAGTCTTCGCGGGAATGGTGACGCTCGGCGTCTGCCTCGCTGCGTTTTTCCGCTACAAGCGCTGGCTTTGAACCAACTCTGGGCGCCCTGGCGGCTCGAGTACATCAAGCAGGCTGACGACCAGGAGGGCTGCGTCTTCTGCCGTGCCGCCGAGGCGCCGGACGAAGAAGGGCTGGTGGTCCGCCGGGGCGAGCGCGCGTTCGTGCTCCTCAACAAGTTTCCGTACTCGTCGGGCCACTTCATGGTCGCGCCGTACCGACACGTGGGCGAGTTCGGGGAGCTCGAGGATGACGAGGCGGTCGAGATCCACGGCCTTTCGGCGCAGGGGCTCGGAGCGCTTGCGGCCGTCTACCAGCCGCAGGGTTACAACCTCGGCTGGAACCTCGGCCGGATCGCGGGCGCCGGCGTCGTCGACCATGTCCATCAGCACGTCGTTCCCCGCTGGGCCGGCGACACGAACTTCATGCCCGTGCTCGCAGATGTGAAGGTGCTCCCGGAGCACCTCGTCGAGACGCGGGCGCGCCTTGCCGAAGCCTGGCCGCGCTAGCCGTGGAGCTGCGTGGCGAAGGGATCGCCTTGCGACCCTGGCGCGAGGACGACGCTGAGAGCGTCTACGTCGCCTGCCAGGACGCGGAAATCCTTCGATGGATGCCGGCTATCCCCAGGCCGTACACACGTGCCGATGCCCGCGCCTTCGTCACCGGCAGGCTCGATCTCGGCCCGCACCAGTTCGCGATCACGGAGGCCGACCGCCCCTTCGGTTCGATCGGGATGCAGGTGAATGAGCCACGGATCGGTCACATCGGCTACTGGTGCGCGCGGGAGGCTCGTGGCCGTGGCGTGACCACGCGTGCGCTTCGACTGATTGCGAAATACGCGCTCGAGGAACTCAAGCTGGAGCGCCTCGAGCTGATCACGGATCCCGACAACCGCGCATCGCAACGGGTCGCGGAGAAGGTCGGCTTCCGTCGCGAGGGCGTCCTTCGATCGCACCTCCTCCATCCGGATGGGCGGCGCCGCGACTCGATCATTTTCTCTCTCCTGCCCGGAGAGCTTCGCTAAGAGCCTGACGGCCGACGGACGCGCCACGGGGTCGCCCCTGTTAAGAGCGACCCCGTTTCGACTCAGGCTCGGTCCATCAACGGGTGGCGGTCGTTGCCACGGTGAAGGCACTGCGCAGAGCGGGCCGAGCTGCTTCAAGCGAGCGCCGTTCGCCCGCACTCGACCTCATCCCCGTGCGGTTGGAGAAGGTGCCGATCAGCGTCGCACATTGCGACGGCGTCGTGAGCAGAAAGACCGGCGCGGAGGACGCAGGTGCGGCGTCGAGCGCCGACGTGACGTGCGATCCGGACGCGTTCTGGTAGACGTACCCCTCGTTCGGCGGTGCGCCGAACTGGCCCACGCCAAGGGTCTTGTAGGTCACGCATGTGGCGACCACGGTTACCAGCGCTGACGTGGTCTTCTTGAGGCCGGCGACCTGCGATTGGAGCTTGGCGACCTTCGCGCTCAGCACCGCGAATTGCCTGGGTGTGACGCTGTATTGCGTAGCGCTCGAAGGCACCGCGGCGAAGGTCGCGACTGCCGCCGCCGCCGCGAGCGTCGAGACCGCGATGACGACCATGCCTCTCGGCCGATGTCCGGTATTCATCTTCCCTCCTCGGACTTGTTGACGGCTCGACGTTGCCGGCGGGCTCTAACGCCGCTCTAACGCGGCGCTCGCACGACGACCCAAGGCCGTCTGGCGCGGAGCGGCCTGTTCGCGGCACGGCGACGGTGTTACAACCGCCCTGTCATGGACTTCCGTGTCCTCGGGCCGCTCGAGGTGTGGGACCGGGGCAGGCCGATCGAGCTTCGTCGGCGGAAACAGCGCGCCTTGCTCGCCGTGCTCCTGCTGAGCGCAGGCGAGCCGGTTTCGAGCGACAGGCTCATCGACGGGCTCTGGGGCGAGAGCCCCCCAACGACGGCGAGAGCCGCATTGCAGAACTACGTCGCGCAGCTTAGGCGCGCCCTCGGCCCCGGGGTCCTGCTCTCGGAGGCCGGCGGATACCTGCTCGACGTGACGACCGAGCAGACCGACCTCGGTCGGTTCGAGCTCCTGACCGCCGAGGGCCGGAGCGCGACAGGGAGCGAGCGGGCCAAGAAGCTGCGCGAGGCGCTCGCGCTCTGGCGCGGGCCGCCGCTGGCCGACCTCGCTTTCGAGCCGTTCGCGCAACAAGAAGCCGGCCGACTCGAGGAATTGCGCGCGGCCGCGCTCGAAGATTTGATCGACGCCGAGCTTTCCGCCGGGGCTGCCGGCAGCCTGGTCGCCGAGCTCGAGTCGCTCATCGCCGAGCACCCGTTCCGCGAGCGACTTCGAGCGCAACTGATGCTGGCGCTCTACCGCTCGGGCCGCCAGGCCGACGCCCTCGCCGCCTACCAGCAGACGAGGCACGTGCTGCTGGACGAGCTCGGGATCGAGCCGAGCGCGCCGTTGCGAGAGCTCGAGCAGGCGATCCTCCGTCAGGACGAGTCGCTCTCCCTGCCGCCCGAGGCAGCGAGCGGTGCGGCAACGGCACCAGAGATGCGGCGCAAGACGGTGACGGTGCTTCTCGTCGACGTGAGCTTTCCCGGAACGGCCGACCCCGAGCTCCTCCGCGAGACGAGCGTGAGCACGCTCGCGAGCATCCGTGGCGTCCTGGAAGCACATGGAGGGACGGTCGAGCAGCGGGCCGGCGACGAGGTGATGGCCGTCTTCGGCGTTCCCCGGGCCCACGAGGACGACGCTCTCCGTGCGGCTCGCGCCGCGCTCGAGCTTCGGGATGCGGTTCGGCGGGGCGTCGACCTGCGGATCGGGATCGAAACGGGCGAGGTCTTGGCGGGCGCGGACGAAGCCGGCCACGGCTTCATCACCGGGGCGGCGATCGCGCTCGCCAAGCGACTGCTCCAGCGGGCTCGCCCGGGGACAGCCCTTTTGGGTCCGGCTGCTCGGCAGCTCCTCGGGCCCGCCGTCGAGGCCGAGCCCGCGAAGGCCCACCCACAAGAAGCTTTCCGTCTGCGAAAGACCGTCACCGGCGTTCCGCTGCTGACGAGGAACCTGGACGCACCGCTCGCCGATCGCGCCGAGGAGCTGGCGGAGCTCCACGAGGCGTTTGCGGCGGCAGTCGAGGAGCACACCTGTCGGCTCTTTCTCCTCCTTGGGGAGCCGGGCATCGGCAAGACCAGGCTTTCCAGAGAGCTGACGGCCGAGCTCAACCGCCGGGCAACGACGTTGGTCGGGCATTGCGTCTCATATGGCAAAGGAGCGACGTACTTGCCGCTGGCCGAGATCGTCAGGCAGGTAGAGGCGCATAACGATCTCGGCGAACTGCTCGCAGCCGAAGATCATGCGGCCGCGATCGAGACGAGGCTCGCCGAGCTGGCGGAGCGGGAGGCGTCGGCATCGGGCGGCGAAACGTTCTGGGCCGTCCGGCGCCTTTTCGAGGCCCTGGCCCGCAAGCGGCCAATCGTGCTCGTCTTCGAGGACCTGCACTGGGCGGAGCCCACGTTGCTCGACCTGATCGACTACCTCACGGCGGCGAAGGCGCCGATCTTCCTCCTCGGTCTTGCGCGGCCCGAGCTGCTCGAGGGGCGATCTGCCTGGAGCCAGACGCCGGCAAGGAGCCTGGCTCCGCTCTCGAGCGACGACGGCTCCGCGATCATCCAGCACCTCGGCACGGTCACCGACGCGGTAAGGGCAAAGATCCTGGATGCGGCTGGCGGCAACCCGCTGTTCATCGAGCAGCTCCTCGCGCACACAAGCGAGGAACATGAGCTCGGGACGGTGCCGCCGTCCCTCGACGCACTCCTGGCCAGCCGTCTCGACGGCCTCGAGGCCCCCGAGTTGTCGATCCTGCAGCGAGCCGCAGTAGCCGGACACGAGTTTTCGGTCGCTGCGCTCGTCCACCTCATGCCCGACGGAGAGTCTGCAGCCGCCCGGCTTCCGGCTCTCGTTCAGAAGGGGCTGCTTCGCGAGAGCCGTCGCGACGAGGGAGACGCCACAAGCTACGCCTTCCGCCATGTCCTGATCCGCGACGCCGCCTACGCGACGCTTCCGAAGCTCCAACGCTCCGAGCTACACGAGAGGTTCGCGCTCTGGGCGAAGGATCAGCCCGCGAGGTCGGACGAACTGATCGGCTTCCATCTGGAACAGGCGCATCTCTATCTCGCGGAGCTCGGCTCTGACCAGGCGAGCGCACGCCGCCTCGCCGCTGATGCCGGTGACCACCTCGCCACGGCCGGCCTTCGCGCCGCGAAGGGCGGCGACGCGCCCGCAGCCGCAAACCTCCTCGCGCGTGCCACGTCGCTCCTGGACACGAAGGAGGTCGTCCGGCGTGACCTCCTGAGCGAGCTTGGAGCCGTGCTCTGGCTTCGTGGCGAACTCGACCACGTCGAGCAGGTCTTCGGCAACGCGTTCGAGGCCGCGCTCTCGGAGCAGGACCGCCGGGCTGAGCTCCGCGCGCGCCTGGAGCTGGCGTTCTTCAGGCTCTTCCGGGCTCCCGAAGGCGCGGCCGAAGCTCTGCTTGCACT
>DASQWX010000009.1:0-2669 GCA_035640035.1 Gaiellaceae bacterium | reverse complement strand
GGGACTGCGCATGATTCTCGTCTCCCGCTGCCTCGAGCGGATCGGCGACCATGCGGTCGACATCGGCGAGCAGACCGCGTATCTCGTCACCGGCGAGTTCCGCGAGTTCACCGACGCGTCCCACCCTTCGTAGCGACTGGCACCTGAAGGGTGCCTGTCCCTGCAACCGATCCGTAGCTCAGCTATCGCTCGACCCTACGACGGCTTCAGGGACAGACACCTACCGTGTCAGTCCCAGGGCGGCGGGTTGTGCACCCAGGAGCCACCCACCATCGTCGCGACCACCCGTACCGCGGGGAGCTCCTCGGGCGGGCACGTGACTGGGTCGCGGTCGAGCACGACGAGGTCGGCGAGGTAACCCGGGATCAGCTTGCCTCGGCGGCGCTCGTCGCCCGTGAGCCAGGCCGGGTTGACGGTGGTCGCCTCGAGCACCTGCTCGATCGTCAGGGCCTGCTCCGGATGCCAGGCAGGCCGGTCGTCGAGCGTCCGCCGGACGCCCGCGCAGATCCCGGCGAGCGGGTCGAGCTCCTCGATCGGCGCGTCCGATCCGTTCGCGACGAGCGCTCCCGAGTCCCAGAGAGACCGGAAGGCATAGGCGCGGTCGGTCTTACCGGCCCACAGGCGGTCGGCCAGGTCGCGGTCCGAAGGAGCGTGCGAGAACTGCGCGGAGACGGCGACGCCGAGCGCAGCGAATCGGCCGACGTCCTCGGTCGCGAGTAGCTGGGCGTGCTCGACGCGCTGGCGCAGGCCGAGCGACCGCCAGTCGTCTCGTGTTTCCTCGAATGCATCGAGCGCGTCTCGGTTGGCCCGGTCGCCGATCGCATGGACAGCGACCGGAAAGCCTGCCCTCGCTGCCCTACGGATCAGCGCGGCGAACTCGTCGCGGCTCGTGATCTCGACTCCCGAGCCGTCGAGCATGCGGGCGGTCTGGGAGCCGAGCGTGCCGTCCATGAAGACCTTGAGGTAGCCGAGCCGCAAGCGCGAGTTGCCGAAGCCGCTGCGGATGCCGAGGTCGCGAAGCTCGTCCGCTTTCTCCGCCGGCAGCGACTGCCAGACCCGAAGCGGGAGCAATGACTCGGATGCGAGCCGCTGCCAGAAGCGCAGCGCGCCCAGCCAGCCGTCCTTGTCGTGGACGGCCGTGACCCCGCGCGTGCTGGCCAGCTTGACCGCCGAGCGCATTGCCTCGACGTATTCGTCGTCCGTCGTCTCGATGTAGGTGTCGCGGAAATGCCAGCACGACTCTTCGCGAAGGACACCGGTTGGTTCACCGCCGGCGTCAAGCTCGACAACGCCGCCGGGCACGTGCAAATCTCCGTTGGCGCGCGCGAGCGCGGCGGAGCTGAGCCAGACCGAGTGCGAGTCGCGTGCCATCAGCGCTACAGGCGTCTCGCCCGCGATCTCGTCGAGGGCTTCCTTGGTCGGCTCGACCTGAGGGTGCCAGTCGCCGCTTCGCCAGCCGCGACCGCGAAGCCAGGTGCCGGGGCGTAGCCCGGTGAGCGCGTCACGAACCCGCGCCACGGCTTCGTCGAGCGAGCGTGTGCCCTCGAGGCGAACCTCGTGCTGTGCCAGCGCCCACGTCGGAAAATGGACGTGGGAATCCGTGAACCCCGGCACCACGCATCGCCCGCCGAGGTCGACGCGGTCGGGGCTCGCGAGCGCGGTCTCGTGGGTTCCGACTCCGCCCGCGATCCGTTCGCCGGCGATCGCCAGGCCGCGCGCGGTGGGCAGTGACGGCTCCATCGTCCGGACGATTCCGTTTTCGAGAATCACTGTTTCCGAAGCGTATGCTTCCGTGACCCTGCCGTCCTGGTCGGAATCACGCCCGTTGCCGCGCCACGTCGGCGCCACGGCCGCGCTGCTCGGGGCCGCCCTGGTCGCCTGGATCGTGACCTATCGCCGAATGCACGGCATGGATACCGGGCCGGGGACAGACCTGGGTGGTCTCGGCTGGTACGTCGGGATCTGGGTGACGATGATGGCCGCGATGATGCTGCCGTCGGCGGCGCCGATGGTGCTCGTCTTCAGCCGCGTCAACCACGAGCGCGCGCTCAACGATCGGACCGCTGCGGTCCCGACGTGGGTCTTCGTGGCCGGGTATCTGATCGCGTGGACCGCCTACGGGCTCGCCGCCTACGCCGTTTACCGGGTCGCAAAAGGCATTGCACCGCACTTCCTCGGGTGGAACCGTGGCGGACGGTTCGTCGCCGGCGGCGCGCTCGTGCTCGCGGGGCTGTACGAGTTGACACCGCTGAAGGAGGTCTGTCTGCGCCATTGCCGCGGGCCGCTTCACTTCGTTCTCGGCGGGTGGCGCGACGGCGTGGGCGGGGCGCTGCGGATGGGCATCGAGCACGGCACCTTTTGCGTCGGCTGCTGCTGGGGCCTGATGCTGGCGCTGTTCGCGCTCGGCGTCATGAGCCTGACCTGGATGGCCGTGATCGCGGCGGTGATCTTCGCCCAGAAGGTGCTACCGGGCGGGGATCGGCTCGCTCCGGTCTTCGCCGTGGCGTTCGTCGCCCTCGGGATCTGGGTTGCCGCGTCTCCCTCGACGGTGCCGGGCCTCCACGTCCCCGGTCACAACGCGCCTTCGATGCAGATGGGCTGAGCCACCTTATGCCGTACCGCGTCCGGGGGACCTACCTCGAGTCATGTAACTGCGACGCGATCTGCCC
>DASQWX010000008.1:0-4707 GCA_035640035.1 Gaiellaceae bacterium | reverse complement strand
GACTTCTACATCCGCGAGATCCTGACCGGCTACGGCAAGCCCTTCTACGGGCCGGTCTCGTTCGGGACGAGCGCGCGCTCGTCGGTGCTCACCGACTGGGAAGGCGGCGGGGGCGTGATCGGCATCCACGGGACGAACATCCCGCAGATCCTTCCGGGCCGAGTCTCGCACGGCTGCGTCCGGATGAAGAACGGGCCGGTCATGCGCCTGTTCCACCTGATGCCACTCGGAACACCCGTCGCGATTCGGTAAACGGCGGTTCGGGCACGGAGCGGCGGGTATCCGCCGCCGCGTCTATACTTCGCACCCGCCGTGGGGGGACGAAGCCACCAGCTGGGCTTTGTACTGCTGGCTGGGATCTGCGCAGCGGTCCTGCTCGGTCCGGGGACGGCAGCGCGAAGCGACGCGGGCGCGGTGACCTGGCAAGCGCCGACGCCTGCGCCCGACTCGGTCGTGAGCGCCGCCGCCGGGACCTCGGTCAGCGTTCCGCTCGTCGCCGCCTCGGCCGCTCCGACGGCGATCGTTCGCATTGCACCGGCCGGCAGGCTGCCCAGGGGCGCAAAGCTGTCCTCGAAGCCGGGCAACCCCGCCCGCGCCGTGCTCACGTGGGTTCCCCAGGGAGCGCAGGTCGGCATGCACGCCTTGCGATTCAAGGCCGTCGACAACTCGGCTTCACCGCTCAGCGCTCAGCCGTTGTCGTTCCGGGCTCGGGTGGAGGCGGGGACCGTGAAGCTCAGCGGGGACGACAACATCGCGCGGTGGGCCTTCGTCCGGCGCAAGGCCGTCGTCCGCACCGCCCCGCGCACGAGTTCGTCGGCGAAGGCGCGGCTGAAGATCTGGACGCCGGAGTACTACCCGAATCTCGTTGTCGCGTTGCAGGAGCGGATCGATCGCAACGGCACCTGGGTCCAGGTACGCCTGCCGGTCCTCCCGAACAACTCGACCGGCTGGGTCAAGCGCGGCGCGCTCGGAGGCTTCAGGATCACAGGTGACCACCTCGTCGTCGACCGTGGCGCGACCCGGGCCACGCTGTTCCGAAACGGGGCGGCGATCTTCACGACTCGGGTGGGGGTGGGAAAGTCCTTCTGGCCGACGCCGCGCGGCGAGTTCTACATCACCGAGAAGATGAGCGGTTTTCACAACGCCGCCTACGGCCCGATCGCCTTCGGCACGAGCGCCCGCTCGTCCGTCTTGACCGACTGGCCCGGCGGGGGCTACATCGGCATCCACGGCACCGACGCGCCGCGGCTCATCCCCGGTCACATCTCGCACGGCTGCGTGCGCCTTCGCAACGCCGAGATCCTCCGCCTCGCCCGGCTGATGAGCGTTGGCACCCCACTGACGATCCGCTAGCAAAAACCCTGCTCGAGCGGGGTTTTTCACAAAGCTGCGGGGCTAGGATTCGAACCTAGACTACTCGGTCCAGAGCCGAGCGTCCTACCGTTAGACGACCCCGCAAGGGGCCTCGAAGTGTAGCGGCGCTTTACCTGTCAAGCCCCGTGCGACCGCGGCGCAGAGTCGGCGCGACGCTCAGACCGCCGTCGGACACGAGGATCTGACCGGTGATCCAGCCGCCCCGAGGCGAGCATAGGAACGCGACCAGGGCCGCGGCGTCCTCCGGCCGCCCAACGCGGTCCAGCGGCGCGGCGCGCTGGAGACGCCGGCGGAGCTCCGGCGAGATCCAGCCCGTGTCGGTGGGGCCAGGGTTGACCGCGTTCACCGTGATCCCGCGCGGGCCGAGCTCGGCCGCTGCGGCGACCACGATGCGCTCGAGCGCCGCCTTGCTCGCGCCGTAGGCGACTTCACCGTGGATCGCGTCGCTCGTGAGTGCGACGATGCGCCCCGAGCCCGGCTCGCCTTTGAATCGGCGCGCGTATTCGGCAATGAGCAGCAGCGACGCGCGGGCGTTCACGGCTAGATGGCGGTCGAAGTCGGCCGCGCTCGTATCGAGGACGCCTCCGAGCCGCGATTCGGTGTGCACGATCACGAGCGCCGTCAGCGGCCCGACTGTGCGCTCGACGGCATCGAGGACTCGCGCGGGCGCCTTCGGATCGCCGAGGTCTTCTTCATGCCAGGTCGCGATCGTCCCCGTCGCGAGCAGACGGCCGGGCGCTTCGCGATCGGATCCCCACGGCTCTGTCTCGTCGTACGATCGGTAGCCCGTAGCCGCGACGGTCCATCCGTGGCCGGTGAGCTCCCCTACCACGGCGGCGGCGATCCCGCCGAGCCGGCTGAGTCCGGTGACGAGCACGGCCGGCACGCCTGACCGTCAGGTCTCGAGCCGGTACGTCGGAAGTAGGAGCTTCTCGGCCTCGCCCTCGATGTGGGCGATCACGTCCACATAGTGCTCGAGGCCCGAGCCGCGGAGCTTCGCGCCGAGGAGCTCGTCGACCTGGTAGATCCCGGAGGAGTTGTTCATCGCGATCTCGATCCCGATCGGGCGCTCGAGCCCGTCGGTGATCGTGACGTCGTCGATCGCCGCCGCCGAGAGGGAGTGGATCGAGACGCGGCCGCGCTCGAACGGGATGCGCGAGCGGCCTTTTGCCATGTCGAGCGCGTCGGCGACACGGATGATGCCCCCCTCGAGCGTCAACGGCCTCCCGTACTCACGGTGGCTCGTGATCCCGTGCAGGACCTCGGAGGCGATCACCGTCAGCTCGGGCTCCTCGTAGAGTCCCTTCAGGAGCTCTCGCTGCTTCGGCTCGGCCAGGAAGAGGCTGAAGTCCTCGTGGCCGTCGCGGTGGACGGCCATGCCGATGCAGTGAAGAAGCGCCCCGAGGGTGACGACGACCTCGGCGTCGTCCCGCTCGAGGCCGTAGTCGGTCACGAGCGAGGGCTCGATCCCGTGCTTGGTCAGCTGCCGGAGGAGCTTCAACGCGATGTTCGCGACGATCTGGACGTGGACCCACGAGTGGTCGTTGATCTGCATCCGAGCGACCGCGTTCACGTTCGCGACATGCCACCATGCCTTCAGCTGCTTGTCCTTGTTGACGCGCTCGAGGAGCGTGCGCAGCTTCCGGTTCCCCCGCGCGGGGACCTTCAGGCGCATGCGCTCGACGGCCTGTGCAGGCGTCAGGCGGGTGTCTTGCTCGGCCTCCTCGGAGACCGGTTGCTCGATCCGTTCCTCGGTCTGGCGGTCGAGAGCCACGCGGAGAGACTACGCCCTACTCAGGCGACGTCTACCGCCCAGTCTCCGTAGAGCGAGGTGTAGAGCCCGCCACGTTGCATCAGTTCCGCGTGGCTCCCGAGCTCGACGATCCGTCCGTGCTCGAGGACGACGATCAGATCGGCGTCGCGAATCGTCGAGAGCCGGTGGGCGATGATGAACGCGGTTCGCCCGGCGAGCAGTAGCCGGAGCGCCTGCTCGATCTTCCGCTCTGTGCCAATGTCGACCGAGGAGGTCGCCTCGTCGAGGATCAGGATCCTCGGGTCCGCCAACAGGGCCCGCGCGAGCGCGATCAGCTGGCGCTGGCCGAGCGAGAGCCGGCCGCCGCGCTCCTGAACCTCTGTCTCGTAGCCGTCCTCGAGCCGCAGGATGAATTCGTGCGCGCCGACGGCCTGCGCCGCTCTGACGATGTCCTCGCCAAACGCGTCCGGGCGGCCGAAGGCGATGTTCTCGGCGACCGTGCCGGCGAACAGGAACCCCTCCTGCGGGACGATGCCGAGCTGGCGGCGGAGCGAGGGCTGGGTGACCTTGCGAAGGTTGGTCCCGTCGATCGTGATCCGGCCCCCTCGCGGATCGTAGAAACGAGCCAGCAGCTTGGCGATCGTCGACTTGCCGGCGCCGGTGTGGCCGACGAGCGCGACCGTCGTGCCCGCAGGGACGTCGAGGTCGAGGTCGTGCAGGACGTCGGGGCCGTCCCCGTAGCCGAAGCGGACGTGCTCGAACCGCACGTGCCCTTCGACCGGTGGGAGCTCGCGGGCGTCCGGACCGTCGACGACCTGCGGCTCCTCGTCCAGGACGTCCATGATCTTGTCGAGCGCCGCCGTCGCCGACAGGAACGTGCTGTACAGCTGCGAGAGCTGCTGCACGGGGTCGAAGAAGTTCTGCACGTAGAGCAGGAAGGCGAAGAGCGTCCCGAGCGTGAGGTCCTCCTGGAAGTAGAGGTGGCCGCCGTAACCGAGCACGACGGCGAGGGCGACGGACGAGACCAGGTCGACGAACGGGAAGTACAGCGCGTTGAGGACGACCGTCTGCATGTTCGCCTCGCGGTAATGGCCGGCGACCTCGCGAAAATGCTCGATGTTGCGGTCCTCGCGTGTGAACGCCTGGACGATCCGCATCCCGGCGATGTCCTCCGCGAGCGTCGCCGTCACGAGGCCAAGCCGCTCGCGGACGGCCGCGTACGCACGCGACGAGTAGATGCGGAAAAGGATCGTCCCCGCGCTCATGACCGGAATGACGGCGAGCGTCGCGAGCGCGAGGCGCCAGTCCAGAACGAACAGCAGGATCGCGGTGCCGATGAGCGTGAGCGTGCTCTGGACGAGGGTCGTGACGCCGTCGGTGACGAGCTGGTCGAGCGCTTCGACGTCGTTCGTCAGGCGGCTGATGATGACCCCGGCGCGGTTCCGCTCGAAGAAGCCGAGCGAGAGCCGCTGCAGATGACCGAAGAGCTTGATCCGCAGGTCGGCGAGGATCCGCTCGCCGACCCATCCCGTCAGGTACGTCTGGACGTAGCTCATGCCCCAGTTCGCCAGTCCGGCGAG
>DASQWX010000007.1:0-6097 GCA_035640035.1 Gaiellaceae bacterium | reverse complement strand
GCACGACGCAGGTGCACTCGCTGCGACTGCCGAGCTTCAGCGTCTCCACGGAGATCGTGTTCGGCGGCGAGGACGAGCGGCTCTCGATCCGCCACGATGCCGGCTCCACTCCCGCGCCGTACGTTGCCGGCACGCTCCTTGCCATACGCGCCGTCCCCGAATGCGTCGGCGTGACCAGAGGCCTCGACCAGCTCCTTTGATAGGCGTCGCGGCAGCTGAACGGAGCGGCGCCGGAGCCGAACTGACCGAGCGCGGGGCTGCCACGCCGCACCGGTTTTGAAGTGCGCTGTAGTTGTCGGCTCTAGGTGTCGCTCCTCGGCTCTTGCCTGTAGCTATGCGATTCGTGCGCGTGAGGTATCGCCTCTGACAACCGGACATCTCCCCGATTCACAACATGATCGTGGCACCGACCCACTGGCGCGGCCCGGGGGATCGACGACTATCGCGATGAGAGCGTGACGAATACGAGGACGACGACAAGAACAAGCGTCGCCGTGAGAGCCCCGATGGCGCCGAAGGTCGCCTCGCGACGTCTCCTGCGGAGCAGCGCCGCAGCGAGCACAGCTCCGAGGACGGGCAGGCCGAGCAGTGCGATGAAGAAACCACGCCAGCCGAGGCCGCGGTTCGTTGCGTCAACTGCCAAATTCCACGCGAGCAGCGGACACACCACAACCGCGACGAAGATGTAGAAACCGCGGACGAGGTGACGATTCACCGGTCGGGCCGTCGCATCCGACCAAGTATCGGCCCAAATCGGGCAACAGCTCAATCGCTGGGCCGTCGGCAGGGTCCTCGTAGGGCGATCCGTAGACGGGCGTCCGGCCCGCGCATCATTCGGCGTGACCTAGGCAGCTCTCCGAGCTGGGACCCGACACGCTGCATGTATCCCCTCGGGTGCTTGCAGCGACGGAGCGGCGCCGGAGTCGAACCGACCGAGCGTGGGGCTGCCACGCCGCACCGGTTTTGAAGACCGGTTGGGCCACCGGGCCCATGCCGCTCCGGCGCTGAGGCTACCGCGGGACTGTCCCCGGAGGGGGACTGTCCCTACAACCGGCTGCATCGCCGGTGTGGTTGCGGGGACAGACCCCTCCCGGGGTGAGTCCCTAAGTCCCCTCGCTCGGCCAGGGACAGACGGGGTCAGTCCCTGAGTGCCGTGCGCCTCAGCACTCGCTCGTCGCCGACGCGCCTCGTCAGCCCGTCGGCGTCGAAGCGCTCCAGCAGCAGCTGCGCCGTCCGCCGGGAGATTCCGAGCTCGTCGCGGAAGCCGGCAAGCGTGATCCGCTCCAGCGTCTGCAGCGCCTCGCGCCCGCGGTTGTAGAGCTCGGCCGAGACCGCGAATCCGTCTCCGACGCGCTTTAGGCGTCCCCGAGACTCGAGATACCCGGCCAGTTCCGCGTCTTCGACGCGGACGATGTCCTCGGCCGCGAGCTGCGCCTCGAGGCGCTCCGCCGCCTCGGCACGGTCGCCGAGGGATGCCGTCGCGCCGTGGGCGTATGCCTTCCCGTCGCGCCGCTCGACGTGGAGCAGCTGCAGGATCGCCCCCGCCCACGGCTCGTTCGGCAGCAGCTGGGCCAAGGGGATTCCCGGGTCGACCGGGTTCGCCTTCGCACGCTCGTTCAGCCGCTCGTTGACGACTGCTCTGACGCCGTCCAGCCAACCCGGCCGGTATGCCCACTCGCCGGCCTGGCCGACCGCCGCGAGACCGCGCGCAAGGGCCGCCGGCGCGAGCAGCCCCGACGCCTGCAACGAAGCCGTCGTCCTCGGCTCCGCGGTGAGCAGACGAACCATCTCGGCCGGGTCGCCGCGGTCGAGGATCTCCAGGCGGTCCGGCTCGAGCCGCCTCGGCGGCGCCGGGTCGACGACGCGGCCGCCGCCCACGGTCGTCTCTGCTCGCAACACGAAGCGGTCGCCACGGGCAGCCACGACCGGCTCCTCGAGACGCAGTTGGGCGAAGCGCCCCGAGCGGACCACCCGCGCCGCGACATCGGCGGTGCCGAGGTGCACCTTCACCGCGGCCGGGACCGGCTCGAGCTCCTCGAGGACAACATCGAGGCGGTAGGTGATTGGATAGTGGCCCGGCTCGACAAGGGTGTCGCCGCGACGGAGCTCGCCGCGTTCGATCGCCGGCAGGTTGACTGCGACTCGTTGACCGGCCTCGGCCTCTTCGACCGGCCGGTCGTGGACCTGCACGCTGCGGACGCGCACGACCCGGCCGCGAGGCTCCAGCCGCAGCAAGTCGCCGGCAGCGATCGAGCCCGACCAGAGCGTCCCGGTGACCACGGTGCCGATTCCGCGCAGGGTGAAGGCGCGGTCGATCCAGAGCCGCGTCGCCGCGAACCGTTCGGGTCGCTCGACGGATGAACCTGCGCGCGCGAGCGCCGCCCGCAGCTCGTCGAGGCCCGCGCCCGTCTTCGCGCTCACGGCCACGACCTCGGCTTCCGGTACGAGCTCTGTCGCCTCCGCGACCGCGAGCTCGACCTGCTCGACGTCGAAGGCGTCGGCCTTCGTCACCGCGACCACCCCGCGCGAGACGCCGAGCAGCCGGAGAATCGCGAGGTGCTCGTGCGTCTGGGGCCGAACGCCCTCCCCGGCGTCGATCACGAGCAGGAAAAGATCGACGCCGGTCGCGCCGGCGACCATGTTGCGGACGAAGCGCTCGTGACCGGGAACGTCGACGAGCGACAACCGAAGCCCACCGGGAAGCTCCAGCGGCGCGTAGCCGAGATCGATCGAGATCCCCCGCTCGTGCTCCTCGGGTAGTCGGTCGGTGTCCTTGCCCGTCAGCGCGCGGACGAGCCAGGTCTTGCCGTGGTCGATATGCCCGGCGGTGCCGACTACGAGCGGCATGCCGAAATTGAGCGGGCGACGTCGTCGACTTCGGCCTCCGCGATCGTGCGGCAGTCCAGCAGGCAGCGGCCGTCGCGAACGACGGCGACGACCGGCGGATTTGCATGGCGCAACAGTTCCGCCAACTCCTCCTCGACCGCACAGGCGAAGCTCGGAAGCTCGGCCAGCGGGAGCGCGCCGCCGCCGACGCGGCCGAGCGTCTCCTCGACCTCGCCATCGACGAGTTCGGCGAGGCGGTTCGCTCGCGCCCGAACGGCCTCGGCAGGCTCGGCGAGCATCCGAAGGACCGGAATCTCCGCAGCGGCCCGCTCGGGGTCGAGGTAGAGGGCTAGAGTCGCCTCGAGAGCCGCGAGCGTCAGCTTGTCGGCGCGCATCGCCCGTTGCAACGGATGGCGGCGGAGTCGTTCCACGAGCTCCCCGCGGCCGACAACGATCCCGGCCTGGGGGCCGCCCAGCAGCTTGTCGGCGGAGAAGCACACGAGGTCGGCGCCGGCCGCAAGCGCGTCCCGAGCCGACGGCTCGTCCTCGAGCTCGACGAGGACGCCGGAGCCAAGGTCGTCGACGACGGGTAGGCCGTGGGCCCGGCCGACGCGGACGAGTTCCTCGAGCCGCGGCTGCTCGGTGAAGCCGACGACGCGGAAGTTCGACTGGTGCACGCGCAGCAGGAGCGCCGTCTCCGGTCCGATTCCGCGCTCGTAGTCGGCCGCTCGAGTGCGGTTCGTCGTTCCGACCTCCCGCAGACGCGCGCCCGACCGGGCGAGCACGTCCGGAATCCGAAAGCCGTCCCCGATCTCGATCAGCTCGCCGCGCGAGACGAGGACCTCTCGCCCCTCGGCGAGCGCGGCGAGGGCGAGCAGCACGGCCGCCGCGTTGTTGTTGACGACGAGCGCCGCCTCGGCTCCGGTCAGGCGGCGCAAGATCGGCGCGACGTGGTCTTGGCGCGAACCGCGGCCGCCCTCGCCGAGGTCGTACTCGAGGTTCGAATAGCCGGACGCAACGGCGCTCACACGTTCGAGCGCAATAGACGCCAGAGGGGCTCGTCCAAGATTGGTGTGAACGATCACCCCGGTGGCGTTGATCGTCCGGCGCAGGCGTGCCGACCGCGCTGCCTCGAGCTCCAGCGCGACCCGCCCGACCAGGTCGCCCGGATCCGCGCCGGCCCTTATTTCTTCACGCGCGCGCGACAACGTTGACCGCACCGCCGACACCAATAGCTCCCTCGGACCGACACCCGTGAGCCGTGCATCCGACGCGAGCTCGTCCACGGATGGAAGGTCGCGCAGCTCCACGGACGAAGTGTAGAGACGTGAAACCGAGAGCTAGACTCGCCGCCGGAGTCGACGAAACGATGCCGTACGCCATTCTCCAACCGGTGAAGAGGCGGCGCCGCACGAGGTCGAAGCGGCCCCTGCTCCTGCTCGTGATCGCCGTAGTGGCGGCTGCTGTCGGCTCCCTTGCCGTCACTCAACACTGGGCCTTCGCCCGCGGCAAGGCTCACGAGATGCGCGCCGAGCCGACCCTGAAGCCGAGCCTCGCGTCCGCGGCAGCTCTCAGGCACCTGCGCGCCGCCGCAGCTGAGCAGGAGGCCACGGCGCGCGCGCCGTTCGCGCCGGGCACTCGGCTGCTCCTGCCCGCGGCGCCCCGCTTCGAGCATGGCGGACCGCGCCCGATCTCGGCGCCCGCCGCGATTCTCGTGAACGCGAACAACGGCGCCGTCCTGTGGGCGAAGCGCCCGCACCTTCGACGGCCGATCGCCTCGACGACCAAAATCATGACCGGCGTCCTCGCGCTCGAGCATCTGCGCCTGACGAAGGTGATCCGGGTCAACCCGCTGGTCACGCGCGTGGCGCTCAACCGGGAGGGCCTGCGCGCGCACGATCGAGTCGCGGTCTGGAAGCTCATGTACGGACTGCTCCTCTTCTCCGGCAACGACGATGCGCTTGCGCTGGCGATCGCCACGTCCGGCAGCCGGGGTGCGTTCCTGCAGCTGATGAACGAGAAGGCGCGCGAGCTCGGTCTCCACGACACCCACTACACGAGCCCGAGCGGAGTCGTCGACCGCGGCAACTACTCGTCCGCGTACGACCTCGCTGCGCTGGCGCGCTACGCGATGGCAATCCCGCGCTTCCGGGCGATTACCCGGACGCACATCGCCCACGTCAAGTGGGCGAAGCCGACGTACGCGAAGACGTACGTCAACAAGAACCTGTTGATCGGCACGTACCGCGGGGCCGACGGGGTCAAGACAGGTTGGACGACGATCGCCGGCCACTGTCTCGTCGCCTCGGCCAAGCGCGGCGGCACGACGCTGATCGCCGTGGTCCTCCACTCGCCGGACCCATACGGCGACGCGCGGCGGCTGCTTAACTTCGGCTTCGCCAAGTCGTAGGGGTCCAGTCGTGAGAATCGTGAAGCTCCATCGCCGTGCCGTCGTGCCCCTACTCGGGCTCGCGTTGCTGCTCGTTCCCGCTCAGCATCCGCGGGCCGCGACCGGCGTCGGTGTCGGCAGCGTTGTCGTCACGCCGAGCCACGTTGCGGCCGGGAGCACGAACACCTTCAAGCTCACCTTCACGGCCGATACGGGGCCGCTTGAGGGCCAGACGCTCGTCGACATCCCGCGCGGCTGGTCGCTGCCGCAGGCGACCCGTCCCGGCGCGACCGGCTACGTGGCGCTTGCGCCGGAGAGCTGCACCGGAACGAGGCTTCTCCGCGTCTCCGGCTATCGCCTCACGATCGCAACTCACTGCAAGCGGGGCCAGAGCTTCACCTTCACCTACGGCCCGGCACAGGCATCGACGCTCGCTGCGGACGGCTACGTTTTCCTGACCCAGACGCGCCCCGAGGTCGGCGAGACGGCGACGAAGCTCGTCAAGGTGAAGAAAGTCGTCAGGGGGAAGCACGGGAAGCGGAGGACGAAGCTGACCACGAAGCGGGTCAGGTTCGTCGTCAAGCCGACGTTCCGGCCGCTGGCGCAGAAGAAACAACCGGTCGTCGTCGTCAACGGGGGACCTGTCGACCACCTGGCGCTCAATGCCCCGACGATCGCGACCGCTGGGACGCCCTTCGGCATCACCGCGCGCGCCGAGGACAAGTACGGCAACACGGCCTCGGGCTATACCGGCGTCGTCAGCTTCACGAGCAGCGACCCGAGCGCGTTCCTACCGATGCCGTATCAGTTCACCGCCACCGACTTCGGCGCGAAGACGCTGACCGGGGTCATTCTCCGGACGACCGGGACGCAGACGATCAC
>DASQWX010000006.1:0-11054 GCA_035640035.1 Gaiellaceae bacterium | reverse complement strand
CTCCACGGTGAGCCCGGCAAGGTCTACGAAGGGCTCGCTCAACTCTCGCCCGACGTCGGCCTGATCTCGATCTCGCTGAACCAGCGGCGGCCGAGGCCGGAGCTCAACTGGGTGGCCAACTGCCCGAACGCGCTCGACCTCCAGCTCTACCCGTGCAAGCCGCACCGGGGCGACTACCTGCTCTTCCTCGGCCGGATGAGCCCCGACAAGGGCGCGCACCGGGCGATCTGGGTCGCCAAGGAGACCGGCCTTCCGCTGAAGCTCGCAGGCAAGAAGCAGGATCCGAAGGAACACCGGTACTTCCACGAGCTCGTCGAGCCACATCTGCACGACGAGATCGAGTACCTGGGCGAGGTCTCGCACGGCGAGAAGGTCGAGCTGCTCCAGAACGCGCGCGCGACGCTGTTTCCAATCGAGTGGGAGGAGCCGTTCGGGCTGGTGATGATCGAGTCGAAGGCCTGCGGCACGCCCGTGATCGCAACCCGCCACGGCGCCGTGCCGGAGGTGATCGAGGACGGCGTCAGCGGCATCGTCGTCGACGACTACCGCGAGATGCCCGCGGCTCTCGAACGGGCCGATGCGCTCGATCCGCTCGAATGCCGCCGGTACGTCGAAGAGCGGTTCGCTCCGCAGCGGATGGTCGAGGACTATCTGCGCGTCTACGAGGCCGCGGCCGAGCGGGCCTCAGCTTCCGTGTAGCCGGCCGGCTCCACACGGCGAAGCGTCCGGACGTCGCGGCTGAGGAGTGCCGCTGCGATCGAGGCGCCGGCGAGCGCGAGGAAGAACCAGAGGGCCTCGGTGACGCCGAACCGCGCCGCCAGCGGCCCGGCGATCACGAGCCCGAGCGGGATGAAGATGAACGACCCGAGCGCGTCGTACGAGTTGACGCGCGAGAGCACGCGTGACGGCACATGCTGCTGCAGGGCCGTGATCCAGTTGACGCCGAACGTCTCGAGGCCCACTCCGGCGAAGAACGCCACCGTCACGATCGCCGCGGTGACCCGCACCCCCGCGTAGCAGGCGATCTCGCCCAGCGCCGGCAGCAGCGCGACCAGCGAGACGAGCAACGGCCGGGCCGGCCGCCAGCGCAGCGAGAGCAGCCCGCCTGCGATGAAGCCGGCGCTCTGCGAGGCGACGATCGCGCCGTAGGCCGGCGCTCCGCCGAGGTAGCGCTTCGCGATCAGCGGGCCGAGCACGTTGAAGCTCGCCGTCGCGGCGAGGTTGCCGACCGAGGCGCAGACGACGATCACCCAGAGCCATTCCCGCGAGCGGAACTCGTTCCAGCCCTCGATCAGCTCTCGGACGATCGTCTCGCCGCGTTCGACCACAGAGCGGGGGATTCGCATCTGGAGCACGATCAGCCCACTGATGAGATACGTCGCCGCGTCGAATGCGATCGCCCAGCCGGGGCCGGCGGCGGCCACGGCGAGGCCGCCGAGGCCGGCGCCTAGAACGGTACTTCCGTTCTGCGCGAGCCGCACCAACGCGTTGGCCGGCTGGAGCAGCTCGGTCTCGACGATTTCCGGCAGCACGGCCTGAGCGGCGGGGAAGAAGAGGGCCGTCGCCGTGCCGCTGACGGCCTGCAGGACGGCCAGCTGCCACGGATGGGCAAGACCGGCGAGGAGAAGGCCGGCCGCCGCCCCCTGTGCAGCCGCGCTGAGCAGGTTCGCACCGACCATGACGAGATTTCGCGGCAGCCGGTCTCCAAGGACGCCGCCGACGAGGATGAAGACGATCTGCGGGAGCCAGCCGGCCGCGAGGACGTAGCCGAGGTCCGTCGCCGACCCCGTCAGGTCGAGCACCGCGAAAGCGAGTGCGACCGGCGCGACCGCGGTCCCGAGCAACGAGACGAGCTCGCCGGCGAACAGGAGCCGGAACTCCCGCAGGCGGAACGGTGCGAGTGCGACCCTCATGCCCGCGTCCCGGAGGTGTCGGCCTGCGGGGACGAGAGGTAGTTCTGGCGGACGTAGAGCGGCTCGAAGCCCGCCCGGACGATGTTGCGGTACGACCCCGCCGGCCGGCCCTCGACGAGCTCGCCGGTCTCGGTCACGAGCGTCTTGCAGCCTGCCTCGGCTCCGGCCCGGATGCGCGCCGCGAGGAGCCCGCTTTGGGCGCCGCGCCCCCTGAACTCGGGCAGCGTGCCGGCGGCGCCGAGCCAGCCCACAGAGCCGCTGACGAAGATCGCGCCGGTCGCGGCGGGCGTGTCGTCGGCGAAGGCGACGAAGCAGTGCCATCCCTCGGCGCCAGGAAGTCGTTGGAGCAGGCCGCGCATGACATCAGGGGTCCCGTAGGCGCGGCCGAAGACGTCGGCGAAGGCCGCAGCCGCCTCGGCGCCGACCTTCTCCACGCGCAGGTGCGTCTTGTGATCTAGCTCACCCGCGCCTTCGGCTCTGCGCTCGAACTTCGCCCAGGGGTAGCCGCGCTCGAAGCCGCGGCGCTCGAGCCAGGTCGGCAGCTCGGCCGGCTGCGCGCCGGGGGTGACCGGAATGCCGTACGAGACGCCCCGCTCCGCGAAGAAGGCGTCGATCTCGTCCAGCGCCCCCTCCGTTGCCGGCCCGGCGACGCCGACGCCGAGCGCACGATTGAGCATCGCGGAGGTGGGGGCGTCCCTGAAGGCCGTGCACAGCGCGCCGCCGATCTCGGCAACCTCGCCGCCGGGCCCGCTCAGGAGGCTGCGCATCGCCTCGAGCTCGCCGAGCTCGGGCGCGGGAATCACGCCGCCTCGCGCCGCTTGTCCCAGTAGCGCCGAAGCCCGGCGTAGGACTGCCACAGCGGCATCGCCTGCTCGTAGGGCGGCGCGTCGTGGCCGAGGTGTGCCGCCGCGGTCCGCTCGAATTCCTCCTGCCCCGCGCCCTTGCCGACCAACGAGGTCCAGTCGCGGAGCCGCTCCCGCAACTGCGTGAGATGCTCGGGCGGGTCGTCGGCGACGCCGAAATGGATCAGCGCCAGGCGCTCGGGAGCTCTACGTTCGATGTCGTCGAGGGTCGACTCCCAGGCCTCGGGGTCGAACTCCGGCGGCGGCGTCGGCGGCAGGACGAAGCGGCTCGGCTGGATCCGGACGCCGGCCGCATCCCCGGCATAGAGCGTTCCATCCGCATCGAGGTAGCAGACGTGGTGAGAGGCATGGCCCGGCGAGGGAAAGCACTCGAGCCCGAGGACTCGATCGCCCGTCGTGAGCACGTTTTCCTGCGGCACGGGCGCCAGCTCCCCCCACAAACGGTCGAACTCGTCTCCGTAAAGCCGGCGTGCACTCTTCTCGAGCCGGCTCGGGTCGACGAGATGCGGCGCCCCCACCGGGGAGACGTGAACCCGCAGCCCCGGATGCTCGCGGAGGAGGACGCCGGCGGCGCCGGCATGGTCGAGGTGGATGTGCGAGAGCAGCAGGTGCGGGACGTCCTGCAGCTCGAGGCCGCGCTCGCGCAAGCGCTGCTTCAGAACCGGCACGCACGTGGCCGGGCCGCAGTCGAAGAGGGCGGGGCCTTCGGCGGTCTCCAGGAGGTACACGCCGATGACGCGCTCGTGACCGAGGTGCTCGAGGTCGAGCGGCTCCGGCGGCACGCCCCGATCTTAGTGTGGAGCGGCTCGCACGGGCGGGCCGCTCCGCGAGGTTATGCGCCGGCCAGGCGCGGTCGCCCTCTCAAGACCATGTACGTCGCAAAAAGCAGGCTCAATGCGGCTCCGGCGCCCCCCAGCCCCCAGGCAAGCGTCGAGCCGTTGCCGGAATCCTGCCGCGGCGGTCTGACCGGCAGCCCGGCGTCCACCAGCGTCGACGTGAGTGCTGCCGGCGCGGTGTACCAGCCGCCATGCGTGCGCTGTCCTCCGAAGAAAGGCTGTCCCGGACGCATGTACGTGAGCGCCGTCGGCTGCGCGTACGGATAGAGATCCTGGTGCAGCTTCGCCGTGTCGCCGCTCGGGCCGGGCACCGTCCACACGATCAAGTACCTCGGCCCGAGGCTTCCGCGGGGCTTGTGCCGAAGCATCGGATCGGGCACCTGGCCGAAGGTGGCCGGGAAATAGCCGGCATATTCGGTCAGCTCCCCGAGCGGCGAGCCCGAGGCGGGGTCGCCGCCGCCGCCGGTCAGGTGAATTGCGCCGCCGTCGAGCCCGGGCCCGCTGATCGTGGCTTCGGACGCGCCTTTCGCGAGCGCGGCTGTCGGAAACGCGATCGTCATCGTCGCCGCGACCGTGATCGCCAGACGAAGTTTCATCTCGGCTCCCTTCGCTCGGTTCGCAGCGTTTACACCGGCCCCCCGGTGCGCGTTCCGTCTGTGACCTAGATCAAGGTTCGGCTCAGGCCGTGGCCGCAGCCGAGCCGACGAGCGCGAGCTCGAGGTCCTCGAGCAGGTCGTCGGCGGACTCGAGGCCGACCGAGAGCCGGACGAGATTCGGCGGCGCCGCGAAGGACGACTCCACCGTCGAGGCGTGGGTCATCCGCGCCGGAACCTCGATCAGGCTCTCGACGCCGCCGAGGCTTTCGGCGAGCTTCCAGATCCTCGTCCGCGCCACGAGCCCGACGGCTTCCTCCTCCGAGGCCGCGAGGAAGGAGATCATGCCGCCGAACTCCCGCATCTGCCTAGCCGCGATCTGGTGGCCGGGATGGTGGGGGAGCCCTGGATAGAGGACCTCGTCGACCCGCGAATGCCGCTCGAGGAAGGCCGCGATCGCCGCGGCATTTTCACTGTGGCGCTGCATCCGGACGGCGAGCGTCTTGATGCCGCGCAGGACGAGCCAGCAGTCGAACGGCCCGGGGATGGCTCCGAGCGACTTCTGGAGGAAGTAGAGCCGCTCCGCGACGGTCGGGTCGCTCGTCGCGACAAAGCCGCCGACGAGGTCGGAATGACCGCCGAGGTACTTGGTCGTCGAGTGGAGAACGACATCCGCACCGAGGGCGAGCGGCTGCTGCAGGAACGGCGACGCGAACGTGTTGTCGACGACGACCATCGCGCCGGCGGCGTGCGCCGCCTTCGCCGCGGCGGCGATGTCGATGATGTTCAGGAGTGGGTTCGTCGGCGTCTCCAGCCACACGATCCTCGTCCTCTCGTCCAGGTGCTCCGCGAGGTTCTCGTTGATCTCCCCCGACGGCACCCAGTCGAAGACGTAGCCCTTCGGCTCGTAGACCTGGGAAAACATCCGGTAGACGCCGCCGTAGACGTCGTTGACCGCGACCACGCGGTCGCCGGGGTTGATCAGATGCATGAGCGTCGTCGTCGCGGCCAGGCCTGACGCGAACGCGACCCCGTGCTCCGCTCCTTCCAGCGATGCGAGGCATGTCTGGAGCGCACTTCGGGTCGGGTTCGACACGCGAGAGTACTCGTAGCCCTTGTGCTCGCCCACCGAGTCCTGCACGTACGTGGAGGTCTGGTGGATCGGGACAGTGATCGCCCCAGTGGCGGGATCGGGTGCCTGCCCCTCGTGGATCGCTCGGGTCTCGAACTCCACGGCCGCAGTCTAGGGACTGGGGGGCCGCCACCGGCTCGCCCGGATGGCGGCCCCCGATTACCTCAGTAGCTGAACGGTTTCGCGGCCATGTCGAAGACGATCAGAAACATCAGCGCGACGTCGACACGGGCGACGAGCAGGATCCGGCGGAGCCTCGCCTGAACCTCGGGAGCTTTCGGCCCGTGCTCGGCCGCGGCCTTGTTCAGCCGCTTCGACTCGGGGCCGAGGAAGAGGATCCCGGTCGCCGCTGAGAGCGCCCACGCGACCAGCCCGAAGATGATCCAGAACTGGTCGTAGGGGATGTCCCCGTTCGAAGTCATCGCGATCCCGAATCCGAGCACCGCGAACGACATGACGGGGAACACGCGGCCGGCGACAGTCTCGGCCCAGTGGCCGATCTGGAGAAGCTGGTCGTCGTCGTTCGCAAGCTCCGCGAGCACGGCGATGATCGCGATGAAGAGGCCGCCACCGACCCAGACGACGGCGGCGCCGACATGGAGCATCTTGAAGACGAAGTACCAGGGGGTGTTCGCCGCGAACAGGATTCCGACGGCGACGAAGACGACGCCGATCGCAGTCGTCACGTAGATCGACGTACGCTTCGCGGCGGTCGGGGCTGGGACTGCTGTGGCTTGTTCCATGCGCGATATCCAAGCGACTCGGTCGGCTGGTCTCAAGGGGGATATGCGCGAAGAGACGCTGCTACGCAGCAGCGACCGCGACGACGTTCTCGCGGGGGGCGTCACGGTAACCGGCGCCGAGCTTCTCCTCGAGCCGGCGCGAGAGCTCGCCGGTCGCCTCGAGTTCCTCGACGATGTCGGCGCCCCCGATCAGCTCGCCGCGAACGAAGATCTGCGGGATCGTCGGCCAGTTCGAGATCGCCGAGAGCTCTTGACGGATCCGAGCGTCGGGCAAGACGTCGACGGCAGTGACCGGCGCGCCGGCACGGCGAAGCGCCTCGAGCGCCCGCATGGAGTTGCCACACATGACGAACTGCGGGGTGCCCTTCATGAACAGGGCGACGTCCTCCGTCTGGATCACGTTCTCGATCTGCTCGCGAAGCTCGCTCACTAACTCCCTTTCGTCCGAATCCGCAACTCGTGAATCGTGCCATCAGCCAGTGGGGTCGCGAGGGCCTCGTTGACCAGCCGGTGCTGCTCGAGCAGCGGCAGGCCGTCGAAGCGCGAGCTCACGACCACGACCTGGAAGTGGTCGCCCCCGCCGGTCCGGTCCTCGACGGACAGCGTCGCGTCGGGAAACGCGTCTTCGAGAAGACTTCGCAGGCGTTCGACGGCCAAGAGCCGATCGTAGCCGTCAAGAAGTTGTCGAGCGCCCCGTGCGCGATTACCGTCTTTGCATGACCTGCCGCTCCTGCGGAGTCGAGAACCGGCCGGGCCGCAAGTTCTGCGCCGAGTGCGGCGCACAGCTCGCCGTGGCGTGCCCCGCCTGCGGGACCGCGAACGAGCCGGGCGAGCGTTTCTGCGGCGAATGTGGCGCTCGCCTCGACGGCGTGGCGACGCGTCCCCCTGTGGCGGCCGAGGCCGCGACGGCCGAGCGCCGGCTCGTATCGGTCCTCTTCGCTGATCTAGTCGGCTTCACGACGCTTTCCGAGCAGCGTGATTCCGAAGAGGTTCGGGAGTTCCTCTCTCGTTACTTCGAGACTGCGCGGCGAACGGTCGATCGGTTCGGCGGCACGATCGAGAAGTTCATCGGCGACGCCGTGATGGCCGTGTGGGGCACGCCGGTTGCGCACGAGGACGATGCGGAGCGAGCCGTCCGTGCCGCGCTGGATCTCGTTCCCTCGGTGGCAGCGCTCGGTGCCGATGCCGGGGCGGAGGCCCTCGGCATCCGCGCCGCCGTACTCACGGGCGAAGCGGCCGTGAACCTGGACGCGGACGGTCAAGGAATGGTCGCGGGTGACCTCGTCAACGCCGCTTCGCGCGTCCAGTCTCTCGCCGCGCCCGGAACGGTGCTCGTGGGCGAAGCGACGAGGCGGTCGAGCGAGGCAGCGATCGCCTACGAGGACGCGGGGACGCACGAGCTGAAGGGCAAGGCGGAGCCGATCCAGCTCTGGCGGGCGCTCCGAGTCGTCGCGAACCGGCGCGGCGAAGGGCGGGCGAGCGCGCTGGAAGCGCCGTTTGTCGGCCGCGACGCCGAGCTGAGGCTCGTCAAGGACCTCTTCCACTCCGCAGCCGACGAGCGAAGGGCCCGGCTCGTTTCAGTCGTGGGGCTCGCCGGCGTTGGCAAGTCGCGCCTCTCGTGGGAGTTCCAGAAATACATCGACGGGCTCGTCGAGGAGGTTTGGTGGCATCGCGGCCGCTGCCTCGCCTACGGTGAAGGTGTCGCGTTCTGGGCGCTTGCGGAGATGGTCCGCATGCGCGCCGCGATCGCCGAGGAGGAAGCGCCGGCGTCGGCCGTCGAGAAGCTGCGCCGGTCCCTCGAGGATCACGTGCCGGAGGCGGAAGAGCGGATGTGGCTCGAGCCGCGGCTCGCGCAGCTGCTTGGCCTTGCGGAGCACGAGGCCGCAGGGCGCGAGGACCTCTTCGCGGCATGGCGACTCTTCTTCGAGCGGCTCGCCCAGCAGTCGCCGACGGTGCTCGTCTTCGAGGACCTCCAGTGGGCCGACACCGCGTTGCTCGAGTTCGTCGAGTACTTGCTCGAGTGGTCGCGCCGCCATCCGCTGTTCGTGCTCACGCTCGCGCGTCCGGAGCTCGCCGACCGACATCCGAGCTGGGGAGCGGGCAGGCGCGACTTCACGTCGCTGTTCCTCGAGCCCCTGCCGGGCGAGGCGATGGACGAGCTTCTCCGAGGCCTCGTTCCCGGACTGCCCGACGAGCTGCGCGAGCGGATTCGCGAGCGTGCCGAGGGAATTCCGCTCTACGCGGTCGAGACGGTCCGGATGCTTCTCGACCGCGGCTTGCTCGAGCGCGACGACGGCACGTATCGCCCGACTGCCGCGATCGAGACGCTGGAAGTCCCCGAGACGCTGCACGCACTGATCGCAGCACGCCTCGACGACCTCACCGCTGACGAGCGGCGAGCGCTCAGCGACGCCGCCGTGCTCGGCAAGAGCTTCACGACGCGAGCGCTGTCGGCACTGGGCGGGTTCGGCGAAAGCGAGCTCGAGCCGTTGCTCGACTCCCTCGTCCGCAAGGAGATCCTCGTACTGCAGCGCGACCCGCGGTCGCCCGAACGGGGCCAGTACTCGTTCCTCCAAGCGCTCGTCCAGAAGGTCGCCCATGACACCCTTTCGAGGCGCGAGCGCAAGGCGCGCCACCTCGCCGCGGCCGAGTTTTTCGAGCAGCACTGGGGCGCCGAGGAGGAGGAGATCGTCGAGGTGGTGGCCGCCCACTATGTCGACGCGTACGAATCCGATCGGGACGCCGAGGACGCTTCGGCAATCAAGGGAAAGGCGCGTCAGCACCTCCGGCGCGCCGGCGAGCGCGCAGCTTCGCTCGGCGCAAGCGCCGAGGCCCAGCGCTACTTCGACCAGGCCGCAACCCTCGCCGACGACCCTGTTGACCAGGCGCAGCTGCTCGACCTCGCCGGTCAGACCGCTCACGACGCGGGCGCCCTCGACGATGCGATCTCGCGGCTACGGCAAGCGGTCGAGCTCTTCGAGGCGAACGGCCGGACGCATGCTGCAGCGCGCGCATCTTCGCACCTCGGCTCTGCGCTCTTCTTCCACGGTCAGATCGAGGCCGCCGTCGAGCACATGGAGCAGTCGTACAAGGTGCTCGCGGCCGACGAGGCGGACGAAGATCTCGCGGCACTAGCGGCTGAGCTGGCGAGGTTGCACTTCTTCTCGGGCGACTACGACCGCTCGAGCGAACGCATCGAAACGGCGCTCGAGACCGCTGAACGCCTTTGGCTGCCGCAGCGGCTGTCGTCAGCGCTCCAAACCAAGAGCTTTCTTCTGCAGTCACGCGGCAGGATCGAGGAGGCATTCGCGTTGCAACTGCACGCGCTCAAGCTCGCAGTCGAGAACGACAAACCAGATGCGGCCTCGCGCGCCTACATCAATCTCTCGCACGAGCTGTACTCGCTGGACCGCTACGAGGAGGCACACGAGCTGAACCTCGAGGGGCGAGCGCTGTCGCGCAAGCTCGGTAATCGCGTGAACGAGGGGTATTTCGTCCATCACCTTTGCGGGATCACTTCGCCGCCGGCGACTGGGACGAAGCACTAGCGCTCTCAGACGAGTACGCGACGAGTGACGTCCGCATTGCGCGCGCGACTGTCCTGTTCCCGAACGCGCTCATCCACGTCAACCGCGGCGACCTCGCGGCCGCGCGTGCGGGCATCGACAGCTGGGATCCCCAGGCCGCCGATCTGCAGGAGCGGGCGCACTACGACATGGCGCGAGCGGTCGTTCTCCTCGGTGAGGGTCGGCCTGAGGAGGCAGTCGAGGCCGGCGAAGCCGCGTTCGGGTGGATCAAGGGCGTGCACACGTTCGCGAAGTTCGGCTTCGTCGCGGCTGTCGAGGCGGCGCTCGCGCTCGACGATGCCGAGCGCGCCGACCGGCTGCTCGGCCGCGTCCGCGCGACGCCGCCGGGGCTGACGCCGCCGTTCATGCGTGCCCACGCGGCGCGGTTCGAGGCCGCGCTCGCGAGTCGTCGCGGCGAGCACGATGTGGCGGAGCCGAGCCTCGAGGCGGCGACCCGAATCTTTCGCGACCTCGGGTTCCCGTTCTACGTTGGCGTGACCCTGGTCGAGCACGCAGAGTGGCTCCTCGACCAGGGCCGAGCGGCCGAGACAGAGAGCCTCCTCGCCGAGCCGCGCTCGATTTTCGAGCGGCTGAAAGCCCGCCCCTGGCTCGAGCGGGTCGAGCGGGCGGCGGCTCCGCAGGCTGAGGCCGCGACGCCCTAGGGGGCTGTACGCGAGTTCCCGCGCTGGTGCGCGAGGTACTCGAGCAAGTCGGAACGCGTGATGACACCGACCGGACGTCCCTCCCGGGCGACGACGACGGCGTTCGTGCGGCCCGTCAGCGTCGGGAAAACCTCGTCGAGCGAGTCTCGGACGTCGATCGTCGCGAGCGGAGGCTGCATCGCGTTGGCCACGTCCTCGTGGAGCGCATCGGGATTCTTGAACACCCTGTCGAGGAGGTCGCGGTCCTGCAGCGAGCCGATCACGTCTGTCAGCGACTCCGAGGCGCCGTCGCGCACGACGGGAAGCTGCGAGATCGAGTACTGCTGCATGAGCTCGATCGCCTCGCCGACCTTCTGGTGGGCGCCGATGACGATGAATTCGGGCACGCCCGGCTCCTCGAGCCGTTTCGCGCTGAGGACCTCCTCCACGGTCGGCGCAGGCGCCCGGCGCTCGAGGAAACCGTGGTCGAGCATCCAATTGTCGTCGTAGAACTTCGACAGGTAGTTGCGGCCTGAGTCGGGCAGCATCGTCAGCACCGTCGCGTCCGGGCCGAGGCGCTCGGCAACCTTGAGCATCGCCCACACCGAGGTGCCGCTCGAACCGCCGGCGAGGATCCCCTCCTCGCGCGCGAGGCGGCGAGCCGTCAGGAACGAGTCCCGGTCGGAGACCCGGATCCACTCGTCGACGACCTCGGGATCCATCGTCTTCGGCCAGCTGTCCTTGCCAATGCCCTCGACCAGGTAGGG
>DASQWX010000005.1:0-3112 GCA_035640035.1 Gaiellaceae bacterium | reverse complement strand
CCTGGGTCCCGTCCGGGTAGATCTTGTCGACCTTGTCGTACGCGATCTCTGCCAGCGCGCGTTCCTCCTGGTGAGAGCTTAACCCCGTTCGGGAGCGACGGCGATCTGGACCAGATCGTCTCCGCGTTCGAAGGCGACTGTTCCCCCGTTGCGGTCGAGCAGGCGGAACGGCCGCCCGAGGTGTTTGCGCTCCGCGATGAGGCGGCGGTAGAGGTGGAGCAACGAGTCGGGGTCGTCGCGTTGCGCCGCGACGTTGTGCTCCGGTGGGTCGACCGCGGGCAGCCACGGGACGCCGGTCGTGAAGCCGCCGTTCGCGCTCGTGCCCCACTGCATCGGGTGGCGCATTGGATCGCGACCTGCGCGGTCGAAGGGAGGATCGGCGCCGGGGCCGTTGGCGAGACCGATCTCGTCGCCCTGGTAGATGAACACCGCTCCGGGGAGCGCCAGCAGCAGCTTTGCCGCCTCGCGGACATTCTCGGGGCCGACGCGGGTCGCCAACCGGTCGAAGTCGTGGTTCGACATCACCCACGCCACGCGCTCCAGCGCCGCCGCCGGGCCGATCGCCGCGCGGAGCCGGTGGGCTTGCCAGGGCGAGAAGAGGAGCTCGAACGCGAAGACGAGATCGAGGACTCGGAGGTAGGGCGGGTACTCACTGGTCGGCTGGAAGACCTCGCCGATGAGGAGTGCGTCGCCCGCTGCCTCGCGGATCGTCCGGAGCGCCTCGATCGTCTCGGGACGGTGGCCCGAGTAGACGCGCTCGAGCGTCGCTGCCTCCGGGCGCAGCGGCAGCTTGAAGTTTCCCGTCGCCGGCGGGTCGTCGCGGAGTTGCTCGTCCTTGATCAGCTTGTCGATCGCGTCGAGCCGGAAGCCGTCGACGCCGCGATCGAGCCAGAAGCGGACGATCCTCTGGAAGGCCGTGACGACCTCCGGATTCCGCCAGTCGAGATCCGGCTGCTCCGGGTAGAACGAGTGCAGGTACCAGCGCCCGGTCCGTTCGTCCCGGCTCCACGCTCGCCCGCCGAATGCGGCCACCCAGTTGTTCGGCGGCCCGTCGACCGGCGACCAGATGTACCAGTCGGGGTGCTCCCGGAACCACGGGTGCTCGATCGACGTGTGGCAGGGGATCAGATCGAGCAGGATGCGGAGGCCGCGATCGTGGGCCTCCGAGACAAGCTCGTCGAAGTCGTCGAGCGAGCCGAGCTGGGGATCGACGGCGGTGTAGTCCGAGACGTCGTAGCCGAAGTCGGCGAGGGGGGAGGGGTAAATGGGCGAGAGCCAGAAGGCGTCGACCCCCAGCCAGACGAGGTGATCGAGGCGCTGCGTGATGCCGCGTAGGTCGCCGACGCCGTCGCCGTCCGTGTCCTGAAAAGACCGGGGGTAGATCTGGTAAACGGCCGCGTCCTCCCACCAGGGCATGGCCGCGCAGGATAGAGCCAGCCTTTCGAGCCGCGTCCAACCCGTAACGAATCCGTGACTTTTCTTCCACACACGACCGTTGCGGGCAGTTCGCGGTGGACAGTCCTCATCGGAGCGCCAAAACCGCCACGGGCGAGCGCCGAGTCGGAGATAAGATCGACCGCGCCAACCGACCCGAGGAGGAGTGCCGCCAGATGCCCGTCGAGCCCGGAAAAATCCGCAACGTCGCCGTCGTCGGCCACCGCTCCACGGGCAAGACCTCCCTCGTCGAGGCGATGCTCTACCAGGCTGGCGCGATCAACCGCCTCGGCACGATCGAAGCCGGAAACACCACGGGCGACTGGGACGACGACGAGCACAAACGCCAGATGTCGCTGGCGGCGTCGCTCTGCCACCTCGAGTGGCAGGGCCGCAAGATCAACCTGATCGACACCCCCGGCGACCCGGGCTTCCAGGGCGACATGGTCGCGGCGCTCCGCGTCGTCGAGGGCGCCCTCGTCGTCGTCAGCGGCGTGATGGGCGTCGAGGTACAGACGAGCCGCGCCTGGGAACGCGCGGAGCAATACGACCTGTCACGGGTCGTGCTCGTCAACATGCTCGACCGCGAGCGCGCCGACTTCTTCCGCACCCTTGAGTCCCTCCGAGACCAGCTCTCCGAGCGCTGTGTGGCGGTGCACCTGCCCATCGGCGCCGAGCACGAGCTCACGGGCATCGTCGACCTCCTGCACATGAAGGCCTACACGAGTCCCGAGGGCGGGCGCGAGGGAGCCCCGGGCGAGATCCCGGCCGAGCTCGAGAGCCAGGTCGCCGAGTACCGCGAGAAGCTGCTCGATTCGGTCGTCGAGACCGACGAAGCCTTGATGGAGCGCTACCTCGAGGGCCAGGAGCTCTCCGACGAAGAGGTCGCGCACGCGCTCAAGGACGCTGTCACGCGCGGCGAGATCTTCCCCGTCGCCTGCGCGGTCGCGACGAAGAACCTCGGGACGACGGCGCTGCTCGACCTGCTGGTCGAGGGCGTCCCGTCGCCGGCCAAGAAGCACATCAAACTCGGCATCGAGGGCGACGGCACTGCTGTGTTCGTCTTCAAGACGATCGCCGATCCGTTTGCGGGCCGGATCAACGTCTTCCGCGTCGTCACCGGCGAGGTCAAGTCGGATTCGACGCTCTCGAACCACCGCTCGCAGTCGAAGGAGCGCGTCGGCCAGCTGCTCACGGTGCAGGGAAAGGAGCACACGCAGGAGGCGAGCTTCGGCGCCGGCGACATCGGCGCCGTGGCCAAGCTCAAGGACACGACGACCGGCGATCTCCTGCTCGATGCCGACCGCGAGGTCGAGACGCCCGAGCTCGGCTTCCCGGAGCCGGTGATGAGCTTCGCCGTCACTCCGAAGGCGAAAGGCGACGAGGAGAAGGTCGGAACGGCGCTGCGGCGGCTCTCGGAGGAGGATCCGACGCTCGTCATTCGCCGTGACCCCCAGACCGGCGAGCAGCTGCTTTCCGGCCTCAGCCAGATGCACGTCGAGGTCGCGATCGAGCGCGTCAAGACTCGCTTCGGCGCCGAGGTCGACCTTCATCAGCCGCGCGTTCCCTACCTGGAGACGATCCGCAAGGAATCGCGGGCCCACGGCCGCTACAAGAAGCAAACGGGCGGCCGCGGCCAGTTCGGCGACGCCCACATCGTCCTCGAGCCGCTCGAAGG
>DASQWX010000004.1:0-2359 GCA_035640035.1 Gaiellaceae bacterium | reverse complement strand
CGAATTGATCAAGGGTGTCCCGCTCTTCGCCCAGGCCGACGAGAAGTTCCTCGATCGGTTGGCCGGCGAGTTCATCGAGCGAACCTATGCCGCGGGCGAGACGATCGCCGAGGAGGGGGAGCAGGGCCGGACGTTCGTCGTCATCGAGCGCGGTGAGGCGACGGTGCTCGTGCACGGCAACGAGGTGCGAAAGCTCGGCCCTGGCGACGCGTTCGGCGAGATGGCGCTGATCGACAAGTCCGCGCGCAGCGCCACCGTCAAGGCGGATACCGAGGTTCATGGTTACCAGCTCCCGGTCTGGAGCTTTCGGCCGATCGTCGAGAGCCACCCCGAGATGACGTGGGCGCTCCTCGAAGCGCTGGCGCAGCGCGTCCGCGACGCGGAATCGCGCACGTAGAGTTCCGGCATGTGCCGGAACATCCACACGCTTTTCAATTTCGATCCGCCCGCGACCGAGGAAGAGGTCCGCGACGCATCGGTTCAGTACGTCCGGAAGATCAGCGGCTTCACGAAGCCCTCACGCGCGAACGAGGAAGTGTTTTCGCGCGCCGTCGACGAGATCGCCGCGGCGACGCAGCGGTTGCTGGACGGGCTCGTGACGACGGCGGGTCCGAAGGACCGCGAGGTCGAGGCCGCGCGGCGCCGGGCTCGGGCCGCGGAGCGCTTCGCGACCGCCCGTTAGTCGCTCCTCGAGGGCGTGCGCGCTTGCGGTTTTGGTCAGCCTTTGACCGCGACCGCCTCGATCTCGATCAGCACGTCGTCCCGGAACAGGCCGCTGACCTCGACAAGGGTGCTGGCGGGCGGGTGCTCGGTGTCGACGTACTCGTTCCGAATCGAGCGGACCGTTGCAATCTGGCCGACATCGCGGAGGAAGTAGCTCAGCTTCACGACGTCGCTCCATGAAGCCCCGGCTGCGTCCAGCGCAGCGCTCAGGTTCTCGAAGACCCGCCGCGTCTGCGCCTCGAAGTCGCCCTCGCCGACGAGTTCGCCGGCGGTGTCCAACGGCACCTGGCCGGAGATGTAGATGATCCGGCCCGCGGGCGCGTCGACGACGTGGCTGTAGCCGGACGGCGGCGCCAATGCCTCGGGGGAAAGGAAGCGCCGCTCGGCCATCCCGCGGATCGTAGCGATGAGTTTTCTCTCGCTCGGTCGTCTAAGGGACGAGCGGACACCGCCGGCCGACGCCGGCGCGGAAAGGAGAGCGATGGGACAGCCGGTCGTCCACTTCGAGGTCGTCGGGAAGGACGGAGACAAGCTCAAGAGCTACTACGCGGAGCTGTTCGGATGGGAGATCGACTCCAACAATCCGATGAGCTACGGGATGGTGGCGAGGGAGGGGAACCAGGCGCCGGACGGCTCCGGCATCGGGGGCGGCATCGGAGAAGGCCCTGACGGTTACGAAGGGCACGTCACGTTCTACGTCGCGGTACCGGACATCGAGGCGGCGCTCGCGAAGGCGGAAAGCCTCGGCGGCACGCGGGTGATGGGCCCGGAGCGGATCATGGACATGATCGAGCTCGGTCAGTTCAAGGACCCGGAGGGCCACCTGATCGGCGTCGTCAAGCCGTTGCAGATGTAGCGGCGGCCGACGCCCTTGGGGCCACGCCGAGGGACAGAGCCGAACTGGACAAGACTCCAGCGCGCTACGCCGGCTAGGGCTCCTCCTGGGGTCGGACGCAGTTACTTTCCTCGGACGGAAGTGGCCCGAGAGTGTGACCACGCTTCGATTAGCAGGAGTTTGGTCGCCACGATTCGGCCTAGTCCCGGGGTCGGACGCCGGGACGAAGTGCGGACGCGGCCCTCGGAGACGGTTTGACCACCGCGTGGCGCCGCATGCCACAGGGCGTGAATGCCCACCGGGACGAGTCCCTTCCGGCCGTTGGCGTTGATTATTGCGCCGCAGCGACGGCGGTTACTGGAGCTTCGCTTCACCGCCGCCGTAGTCGCCCATAGCGTCGGCGATGTTGAAGACGGCTCCAAAGCGGCGGTCCTTCGGATGCGCGGCGTCGAAGATCCCGACCTCGTTGGTGTCGGGATAGACGCTGACGTTCGGCGCGTTCTGCTCGCTGAACATCAGCAGGCGCACACGCCCGTCGCTCCGGTTCTCGTAACCGTGGACACCACGCTCGCCGCGAGGGAACGCAATCACCTCGCCTGCCGGGGCATCGCGCCAGCCCTCGGCCGTCCGGACCGCGAGCGTGCCCTCGAGCACGATCAGCAACTCCTCGCGCTGCAGGTGGTAGTGGAAGTGCATTCCCTGGCCGGGCGCAAGCTCGTAGACGGTGAGCCCGAGGTGCTCGGCACCGGCGGCCTCGGCGAGCCTCGCGCGGCGGTAGTTCTCTCCCTCGCTCAGGTCGGA
>DASQWX010000003.1:0-14232 GCA_035640035.1 Gaiellaceae bacterium | reverse complement strand
AGCTCCGTCGCCGCCAGATAGAAGGGCACAGCCAGCTCGCGGAACAAGCCGCTCGCGCCCTTGAACAGCCGCTCCGCTTCCTCTGTCTCTTCGCGCCGCGCGGCGATGCGGGCTCGGAACCGCGCGGTCTGAGCGCGGAGGAGCTGCGGGTACTTCCCCGGTGGAAGCGCGTCGACGGTCGCGATGAGGCTCTCCGCCTTGGCCACATCCCCGAGGGCAAGAGCCGCTTCGACGGCGATCGCGAAGGCTTCCTTGACGTACTCGACGGACACACCCATCGCGTCGCGGACGGACAAGGCTGCCTCAGCGAGCTCGAGGGCGCTCGCCGGATCTCCGCGGGCAAGGAGCAGGCTGGACTTGCCGCAGCGATAGGAGGCTTGCTCCTGGAGATCTGCAGATGCTTCCAGCGGCGCGTAGACCTCCACCATCTGGTGTGCCTCGTCATGGCGTCCCCTGTGCGTCTGAACGAGGACCCCTACGCCCACGAGTCCACTCGAGACTTGCCGCAGCTCGAGCCACTCCTCCTCCGGTAGCTCGGTCGTCACCGTCAGCGTCTCATCCCATTTCCCGAGCGCGAACAGCGGATGCGTCTGACCCAGCAGAAGCCATTCCCAGTAGCGGTTTCCGACGCGGCGCGCAAGTGCGAGGCCGTCCTGAACAGCATCAGCCGCCTCTTCGTAGCGGTCCGTGCGCGCCAGCGTGTCGCCAAGGTTGTAGTACGCGCGCAGGGCAGCTGAGGGCTTGTCGTGCTTGAGCGCGACCTCGAGGGCGTACCTCAGCAATGCAAGCCCCTCCTCGAGGCGTTCGCGGGCTGCCAGCATCGTCGCCTTCGTGTTGAGCGCCTGCGAGAGGACCTCGGGCAGCAGGAGTGCCTCGGCCAGATCGAGCGCGGCTTCGACTCTCTCGAAAGCGAGGCCATGCTCGCCCGCGAAGAAGAAGAAGCGGCCGAGTTGGGCGGCGAGCGCCGCCAGGTCCTCGTCGGGCTCCTCCTGGGACAGCACGTCGAAGGCTCGGTTCATGTTCTCCAGTCCCTGCTCGAGGCGCCCCCTGTCCCACAGAATCTCGGCAAGGCGCGCCGAGACGCGGGCCGCTGGATGGCTGGCGCCTGCGGCACCGAAGAGCTCAATCGCCTGCTCGTAGTGCGCAGCGGCCTCCTCGGGCCGAACGCCCATTCGCGCCATCGTGCCTGCGCGCTCCTCGAAATCCGCCCGTACGAGCGGCTCGTCCGCCAGCTCGATCGCCCGCTCGTAGGCGCGCTGGGCCTCGGCGTTCGCCCCCAAGGAGGCTGCGCGCTCCGCCGCTCTCACAACCATCTCGCGCGCGTTCGCCCGCAGCTCGTCCGCGTCGGGGTCGTCTGGAGCCGCTTCGTACGCGTCGAGGAAATGCGCCGCCACGACCTCGGCGATCTCGTCCTCCTCCGCGCCCCAGGTGGAGGCGAGGAAGCGCGCCGCCGCCAGATGCTTCGTCTTCCGGTCCCGCTTCGAGAGCGTCTCATAGGCGACGCGCTTGACGATGTCCTGAAGGAATGAGTACTGGCCGCGCTCGGGCGAGCGCGGATCGGCCTGGATGGAGAGCACCTCCTTGCGGAGGAGAGCCGCGAGAAGCGGTTCCAGCTCCTCCTCCGGCATCCCGGTGACCGCGCCCAGACCCTGCCTGGTGAACGTCTTCCCGAGCACCGCCCCGTCCTGGACGAGCCGGCGCTCCTCCGGCGTGAGGCCGTCGAGGCGGGCGGCGATCAGCGCGTGGAGGGTCTCCGGAACGTCGAGTGTCTCGATCGGGCCCGTCGGGCGGTAGACGTTCCCGGCCTGCTCGAGCAGGCCGCGGTCGAGCAGCATACGCACCGTCTCCACTGCGTAGAGGGGAATCCCCTCGGCACGCTCCAGGATGTCCTCGCGTAGCTCCTGTGTCAGGCCGGGCACGAGCGCGGTCAGCAGGTCGCTCATCGCCTGCGGCGCCAGCGGCTCTAGATAGAGGGACGCGAAGCTGCGCTTGCCGGCGCCCCAGGTGGGCCGTTTGTCGGCGAGCTCCGGACGCGCGAGAGCGAGGATGAAGAGCGGGTGGTTGCGCGACCACTCGAGCAGGTACTCGAGGAAGTCGAGGAGGCCGGCGTCCGCCCACTGCATGTCCTCGAAGACGAGGATCGTCGGCGACTGCTCGGCGAGCCGCTCGAAGAGGATCCGCCAGGCCGAGAAGAGGTTCTCCTGATCACCGGGAGTGCCCTCTTCGAGGCCGAGCAGGTGGGAAAGCCGCGGCTCCACCCAGGCCTGCTCCTCGGCGTCGGGGATGTGCTCTTCGATCGTGGCCTGCAGCTTGGCGCGCGCCGAAGCCGGCTCTTCTTCGTCGGCGATCTCGCAGCGCATGCGTACCATCTCGGCCAGCGCCCAGTACGCGACGCCTTCCCCGTAGGAGAGGCAGCGGCCGCGGTGCCACCAGATGTCTCCGGCCAGACCGTCGATGTACTTCTCGAACTCCCAGGAGAGGCGCGACTTGCCGATTCCGGCTATGCCGACCACCGACACAAGGTTCGCCTTGTTCTCATCTGCGCTGGCGTGGAAGAGCTCCTTGACCAAGCGCAGCTCGCGCTCCCGCCCGACGAATGGAGGTTCGAGACCCTCGGCCCTGAGCGCGCCGGCTCTGCCGGCGGTCACCCGCAGCGCGCGGAAGAGCGGAACCGGTTCCGTCTTGCCCTTGAGCTCGTGCGCCCCGGCGTCGGCATAGGCGATCGCCGCCTCGGTCGCGCGCTTCGTGGACTCGCCGACCAGGACCGAGCCGGGCTCAGCCGCGGCCTGGATGCGCGAGGCGGTGTTGACGAGGTCTCCGGCGACCATGCCCTGGCCCTCGGCGCCGAGCGTTACGGCGGCTTCGCCCGTAAGGACACCGGCCCGGGCGCGGAGCTCCGGCGCGCCCACCTCGTCGCCGAGCGCGGAGACTGCTGCGACGAGATCGAGCGCGGCCCGGACCGCCCGTTCGGAGTCGTCCTCCTGAGCCACGGGCGTTCCCCAGACCGCCATCACGGCGTCGCCGATGAACTTCTCCACGGTCCCGCCGTAGAGCGCGATCAGGCGCTTGCAGGATTCGAAGTAACGGGAGAGGAGCTCTCGCACCTCCTCCGCATCGCGCCCTTCAGAGAGCGTCGTGAAGCCGACCAGGTCCGCGAAGAGGACCGAGACCAAGCGGCGCTCGGCCGCCGGCGGAGCGGTGGGGGCCACCGCCGGCGCATTCGCTTGCAGCGCGGTCCCGCACTGGTCGCAGAACTTCTGACCAGGCTCGTTCGACGCGCCGCAGCCGGGGCAGCGCTCGGCAAAGGATGCGCCGCACTCGCGGCAGAACTTCGCATCAGGCCGGTTATCGGCACCGCAGTTGGAGCAGCTCACGAACGCCTCGCTCGGTCAGGTATCGCTCTAAGGCTAAAGCCCGCCGCTCAGGCCGACAAGACGGTGTGTTGACCGACTGAGCAGGGGAAATAGGCTTTGCTCACCCCGTGACCAGGCCGTGCGACATTCCGTGTCAAGCGCTTTCGGCCGCCCTTTTTGGAACTGTCGCGACTTCCTGGAACTCACCCTCTTTCTCCTTCTCGGTTTTCAGTTAGCAGATCCTGCTCAGCTGGTTCGGCTTCAGCAGCGCGACCCAGGCGCCCCTCGCTACGGCCTGGATGCCTCGCACGATCCCTCCTGACACCGGAACTGCGGTCGGCGATGGAGTCTGCGTGTCGTCAAGCCAGAGCACCTGGTGCGAGGAGCGCCCCGCCGCGGCCCAGGCGACGCCTCCGGCGGCCGACACCTCCCAGGGCGACTCCTCGAGCGCGATGCGCGTGAGGTGTGGCTTCGAGAACTCCCGAATCCGGTACAGCTCACGTGCCGGCGGCGGTTGCCTGTCTCTGCGGCTCCCGTTGAAGGTGTGCGCGACCCACACCCCCTCGCCTCCACGCGCTATCGACCAGCCGGACCCGGCGATCGGCTGGCGAAAGAGGACCCGGCCCGTCTCCGAGAGCTTCGGCACCGCCAGCCAGCCCGTCACCTGTCCCGGCTTGCCGGGCAGCGGGACCGAGAACGCCACGGCTGGAGCCGCATCCCCTGAGCAGCGACCGAGAGGGACCTGAGCCCGCGAGGTGCCGCCGGGCGAAGATGAGGCGGTCGCGAGCCCGGTGCCCAGCCCTGCCGCAAGAAGTGCGAGAGATCCGGCGGTTCGTCTCACCCGCGTGTAGTACACGCCATCGGCGGACGAGGTTCCAGCTCTGTCGTCCGGTCTGTCTCTAAGTCCTGAAAGCGCCTTACCTGCGGGTGGCTGAAGAGGCCGCCATCAGGTCGTTAATGCCGTAGGACCGCAGCTGCCCGCCGCGAACCGGCTCGAAGGCGAGCGAGCAGCGCCTCGGGCGTCCAATCTGAGACTTCGAGCCGGTGGATCCGCAGCCGGTCGTCACCTGGGACAGCCGATCGCCACGACGATTGGCCGTCTTGATCGAACGCAAGTAGGAACCGCTTCCGCAACACGCTGCGCAGAACCTGCGCCGCCCCGGCCGGCGCCTGCTCCCCCCAGTCGCCGAACGGGTAAGCGAAGGCGATCGGACTGCCGAGGCTGCGTTGGGCGCGGTCCAGATCGCGACTGATGCGCCGGCCGTAGTGCGACAAGGTCTCACCGGCGTGAGGCGTCGCCAGCGCCGAGTGTGAGAAGCGGCCTACTTGTTGTGCTGAGTGCAGGTCATAGGTGTGGTTCTCGATCTCCCAACGCCCGCTCCGGACGTAGCCGCGGAGCTCGCCTGAGGTTGCGTAGTACAGGGCGCCCTCGTCGGCCCGCTTGGCGATCACGAACATCGTCGCGCGAAGGTGCGTGTCGCGCAATATCTGATCGGCCTGCAGCATGGCATCGAGGCGGCCGTCGTCGAACGTAATCAGGATTGGCTTTCGGGGCAGGTTCCCCCGTTGTCCGGTGCGGAGGTAAGCGGCAAGCATGTGGCACGTGATCGGCCGATAGCCGGCCGCGTCCAGCGCGCGCATCTGCTCGGCAAAGCGGGTGCGCGAGATCACAAACTGCGAGCCTCCGCCGTCCGTTGAAGTGCGGCCGATTCCGTGGTAGAGGAGGACGGCAACGCCAACTTCACGCTGACGTCTCGCGGCGCGGGCTATGCGGTATTCCTCGTGGCTAAGACGCGGGGTACTCGGTGGCGCAAGCGCGTAGCGGGCGCGGAGGTACATCAGATAGCCGTCGCTCGTCCTCGTGACGTAGAGCCAGATCGGGACGACGGAGAGCGGGATCATGACCAGCCCGACGATCGTTTCGCGCAGGCCGCGCTTACTCACGAACTGGCGCCGGGGGAGCGACGATGACCGGCGTTGAATCGTCGGCATGAACGGAGGCGCGCGTGCCCCAGGCCGTATTGCCGAGCGTTGCGACTGCGTAGTACGTCTGCCAGACGAGGATCGCCATGTAGACGGCAACAAACGAGAGCCCGTGCCACCAGAGCGGGCTGCGTCGTGCGATTGCGTAGTAGAGCGAGTAGAGCAACGCCATTGCGTAGGCACCCATCAAGTAGAACCAGGGGCTTCCTGCGGCAAGCGTGCGCCACCAGAGCGAATGAATGAGCACAATCGGCGCGAGCCACGGAAAGAACACGCTCATGTACGTGAGCGCTGCAGCGACCGGGTGCTTTCGCCAGATGAAACGAACTACACGCAGGCTCTCGCGGAGCCAGCTCTTCTTCCAGCGCAGCTGTTGGACGAGGAATTGACGCATCGTCGTCGGCGCGAGGGTGTAAGAACGCGCCCGCGCCTGGTAGACGATGCGGTGGTCACGCAGGACAGCGTTCGTCAGCGCTCGATCGTCGCCGTAGGTTGCCTTGCGGCCGAGAAACCGCTGCGTCTCCCATTGTGGGAGAACGTTCAGGAGAATCGAGCGGCGGTAGGCCGAAAAGCAGCCCGATGCGCAGGTCACCGCCCCGAAGAGGGACTCCGAGCCCTTGATTACTCGGAAGGCGACGTAGTAACGCACCTGCTGCATCCGCGTCAGCCAGTTCTCGGTCTTGTTCAGCACATCTGCCTGACCGACGACCCCGCCGACCCGGCCGTCCTCGAAGTCGGCCATGATCGCCTGCAGTCCGTCCGCTCGCACCACGGAGTCGGAATCGACAAAGACGCAGATCTCACCGCTCGAGCGCCGGATGCCCTCTGCCATCGCCGCGCGCTTGCCTCGGTTGCGCTCGAACCTCAGGCAGAGCAGCGTCGGGTGGCGCACACGGGCAGAGAGGATGCGCTGCCAGGTTTGGTCGGTCGAGCCGTCGTCAACCACGACGACCTGGAGTCGATCTACGGGGTAGTCGGCCGCGTAGCAGGCGTCGATCGTCGCCTCGATGCACTCCTGCTCGTTGAAGGCGGGGATCACGATCGAGGCAGTCGGTCGAAGGCCGCGATCAGGGGCTGGGCGGTAGAAGGGTGCGAGGGCGAAACGCGAGACGCAGTAGAGGGTGACGAGCAGCGAGTAGCCGTAGAAGAAGGGGTCGCGGAGGAGGATCGAGAGGGTCAGATCCTTCGCCAGCCAGATCCAGTAGACGAGCGCGGCTCCGTAGACGAGGCAGACGAGTTGCAGCAGGCGGCTCAGGACGGAGACGCGCAGCGAGTCCTCGAGGTGCTCGGGAACAGCGGCCTCGACCTCTTCGAGTGGGTCGATCGGCGCCGGGCGGGGGAGGGCCCGCTCACGAGCCGGGCCCGGCCGACGCCGGGAGCCGATCCGGCTGGCTAGGTCAAACTGCGGGGAGTGGCGTCGAGAGCGTGCGCGGGTAGACGCGGTGCCCATGAAACCTCCTGCGGACGGAAGAGAGGACCGCAGGAAGCGAAAATGCTCATCAACGTAAACACCCCGGACGCTCATCGGAGGCAGGCGCCCATCGGCGGATCCCTCGATCGGCGGTCGCTAGCGTCGCGCGACGCGGCCGAGGTGCTCGACGGCGGTCTCGAGCTGCTCGTCCGAGTGGTACGGCGCCGGCCCGAGACGGAGGTAGCGGCCCCGGCTGTCGGTGACGACTCCGGCGTCGAGCAGCCTGCGGCTTAGCTCCTCGGCGCGCTCCGATTCGAGGGCGAGGAAGCCGCCGAAGGCTTCGAGCGGCGTTTTCCGATCACGCGTCACGTCCTCGAGCCGGAGCTCGTCGAACCGCTCGGCGAGCAGCGTGGTCTGCTGGAGGTAGCTCTCGCGGAGCCGTTCCGGCGTCAATCCGTGCTCCGCGAAGAACTCGAGGACGGAAGCGGCGCGGTAGTGGCTCGTCGGGTCGTAGGTCGAGCCTGCGAAGCGCATGCTGCCGCGTGGGTACGCCGTCGCGCCCGGCTCGCGCGCTGCTTGCAGCTCCGCGAACTCGGCGAACCAGCCCGTGATCGCGGGCCGCAAGTCCTCGGCCTGCGGCGGGAGGCGCAGGAAGCAGTTGCCCTCACCGAGCTGGAGGTACTTGTAGCCGCCGCCGACGATCCACGCCCGCTCGAGGCCCGCGACCGTGAACGGGACGCAGCCCAGAGCGTGGTAGGCATCGACGAGCAGCTCGGTGCCGGCGTCGGCGCAGACCGCCGCGAGCGACGGGAGCTCCGGGACGATGCGGGAGTCCTCGAAGAGCACGGCCGAGACGAGCACCGCGCTCGCTCCCGTCGCTTCAGCTGCCAGCCGTTCTGCGAGCGTGTCCACCGGCCGGGCCGGAAGCCGCACGACTCGGAGGCCTTCCTCCGCCAGCCGGCCAAGCTGGCGTCGCAGCGTGTGGAACTCCCCGTCGGTCGTGACGAGCTTCGGCCGGTCTCGGAGCGGTAGCGCCGAGAGGAACCGAAGCACGAGCTCGTGCGTGTTCGACGCAAGCGCGACGGGCGCGTTCGGGTCGGCGAGGAGGCTCCGGACTCCGGCTCGAAGCCGCTCGGCCTTCGCGAACGCCCGCTCCCACTTGAGGTCGGCGCACTCGGCCGCATCCCACCACGCCTCCAGTTGTCCTTCCTGCGCGACGTCCGGCCACGCCTGGTGCGAGTGGCCGGTCAGGAGCAGCCGCTCGGTGACGCGGAAAGCCGAGTAGTGCTCGGCGAGACCCTCGATCAAAGCTCGCTGCGGATCGCCCAGAGATCCGGGAAGAACGGCTTGTGGAGCGTCGAGCGGAGGTACTCGGCGCCGTACCCGCCGGTACCCGGCCGCGACCCGATCGTCCGCTCGACCATCTTCACGTGGTGGTAGCGCCATTCCATGAAGCCTTCGTCGAAGTCGACGAGGCGCTCGGCCACCTGCGCGGGCTCGCCGTCGTCGCGGTACGCGCGGAGCAGGGCGGCCTGGACGTCCTTCGACTCGCGAACCGGCTGCGTGACGTCCCGCTCGAGGACCTCCTTCGGGATCTCGTAGCCCTTCCCGGCCAGATAGCGAAGGAACGAGTCGTACAGGGAGGGCCGTTCCATCGCCGCCCTGACCTTCTCGTGGTCGACACTGCCCTCGTGGTAGGCCGTCAAGACGCCAGGGTCGCGGCGCCCGAGGATCGCCTCGAGCTCGCGGAACTGGCCGGACTGGAAGCCGGACGACGACTCGAGCCGTTCGCGGAACGCCAGGAACTGCACCGGCGTCATGGTCTCGATCACGTCGAGCTGGGCGACGACGAGCTTGAGGATCGTCAGGACGCGCTTGAAGGTCGCGAACGCGCGCGCGTCGTTCCCCTCCTCGAGCATCCGCTGCAGGTAGCGGAGCTCGTGGATCAGCTGCTTGAACCAGAGCTCGTAGACCTGATGGACGACGATGAAGAGCACCTCGTCGTGCTCTTCGGAAGTCGGCCGCTGAGCGCCCAGGATCTCCTCGAGCGCCAGGTACGACGTGTACGTCAACGACTTGTCCTGGCTCACTGCGCCTCCTTGAAGAGCTCGCGCGCGATGATCTCGCGCTGGACCTCCGATGCACCTTCGTAGATCCGCGGCGCGCGCACTTCGCGATAGAGGTGCTCCAGCAGGTGGCCCTGCTCGAGCGCACGAGCCCCGTGCACCTGGACCGCGGTATCGACGGCTCGCTGCGCCGCCTCGGTCGCGAAGAGCTTCGCCATCGCCGACTCCTTGCGGACGGGGCGGATGCCGGCGTCGTACCGAGCCGCCGCCTCGCGAACGAGCAATCGCGCGGCCTCGATCTCGGTCGCCACGGCGGCGAGCTGGTGCGAGACGGCCTGGAAGTGCGAGAGCGGCCGGCCGAACGCCTCACGTTCCAGGGTATGCGCGACCGCGGCATCGAGCGCCGCCTGCGCCATCCCGACGGCGAAGGCCCCGACGCTCGGCCGGAAAAGGTCGAGCGTGTCCATCGCCAGAGCGAACCCGCCGTCGAGGTCGCCGAGCATCTGTTCAGGGCCGGCGCGGACGCCGGCGAAGTCGAGGCGTCCGATCGGGTGCGGAGCGAGCAGCGCGAGGTGCTCGCCCGCGAGCCCCTCGCTCTCACGCGGGACCGCGAACGCCGTGATCCCCTTCGGGCCGTCGTCGGAGGTTCGCGCGAACACGCTGTAGACGTCGGCCTCCGGCGCATTCGAGATCCAGAGCTTCGTGCCGGTCAGGCGGAAGCCGTCGCCGTCGCGCTCGGCGCGCAGGCCGAGATTGGCCGCATCGGAGCCGGCCTCAGGCTCGCTGAGCGCGAACGCGGCGACGACCTCGCCGCGCGAAAGGCGAGGTATCCACTCCTCGCGCAGCGCCGGCGTTCCACGGCTGAGGATCGGGTAGCCCCCGAGGCCCTGGAGCGCGAGCGCCGTCTCGGCCTCGGTGCAGCCGTGCGCGAGGCCCTCGCGGAGCTCGCAGAGCTCGACCGCGGAGCCGGCGAAGACCAGCTCGAGCAGGCCGTGCTCGCCGAGCGCGCGCACGAGCGGGCGGTTCAGCCGCCCCGGCTCGCCCCGTGCGGCGATCGGAGCGAAGACCTCGTGACCGAGGTGGCGCGCGCGTTCGAGGACGTCAGCCATCCAGAACGGCGACACCCATCAGCTCGACCCGCGCTTTCGGATCGAAGAGGGCCGACACGCCGAGCAGGGCCATTGCGGGGTAGCGTCGCCCGAAGTGCCGGCGCCAGACCTCGCCCAGCTCCCTTGTCGAGGCGCGGTAGTCCTCGATGTCCGTGGTGTAGACGACGAGCGAGACGAGCTGGTCGGGCTCGCCGCCCGCCGCGCGAAGCGCAGTGACGAGCCTGCCGGCCGCAGCGTCGAACTGCTCCACGAGCGAGGCGCCCTCGCCGGTCTGCCCGCCGAGATAAACGGCGCCGCCGGCGGCGACGGCATGTGCGAAGCCCACCGGCTCGGGCAGCTCCGGCGGGTTGACGATCACCGGCCGCGCCAGGCGGGATCCCTCCCTTCCGACCACGCTGCGTAGAACTCCGCGAAGTCCTCGCTCTTCATGAGCAGGGCCTGCGCGAGCGCCTCCATCTCGATCGCGTCGGACAAGCTCATGTCACTTTCGCGGCTGAGCAGGATCTTCGTCGTCGCGTGGGCGAGCGACGGGCCGTCCGCGAGCTTGCGGGCGAGCTCGGTCGCCGCAGACGGCAACGACGCGTCTTCGACGACCCGCGTCGCCAGGCCCAGCTCGTACGCTCGCTCGGCGCTCACCTCGTCGCCCAGCACGAGCAGCTCGGTCGCTCGCCCGAGCCCGATCAGCCTCGGCAGGAGGTACGCGGCGCCCATGTCCGCTCCGGCCAGGCCGACGCGCGTGAAGAGGAACGAGAGCTTCGCCGACTGCGCCAGGATCCGAAAATCGGAGGCGAGCGCCAACACCGATCCCGCGCCGGCCGCGACGCCGTTCACGGCCGCGACGATCGGGACCGGGCAGTCGCGCATCGCCTTCACGACTGCTCCGCTCATCCGGGTGAAGTCGAGCAGCTCGCCAGCGCTCAGCTTCTGGAGCTCGCCGATGATCTCCTCGACGTCGCCACCCGAGCAGAAGCCCCGCCCCTCGCCCGAGAGCACGAGCACACGCGTGTCCCCGCGGTGCGGGAGCTCGGCGAGCAGGTCTCGCAGGTCGGCGTAGACGTCGAACGTGAGCGCATTCAGCTTGTCCGGGCGCGAGAACGTGACCGTGGCAACACCGTCTCCCAGCGCGAAATCGAAGTTCGTCCAGGTCTCCGTGAAGGCCGCGGAACCGCGGAACGGGCTCACGTCTGTAGCCCCCCGCCGTCGAGCACGAGCGCCTGCCCGTTGATCGCGGCCGCCTCGGGCGAGGCGAGGAAGACCACCGCGGCCGCAACTTCGTCGGCCTCGAGCAGTCGGCCCAGCGGCGTCATCGCTTCCAGCTCCGACTGCGCCTCCTCGGTCGTCCGCCCCGTCTTGGCGACGATGTTCTCGACCGCCCGCGTCGTCATCTCCGTGTCCACGTAGGCCGGACAGACGGCGTTGGCGGTGACGCCGGTCCCGGCGACCTCGGCCGCGGTCGCACGCATCAAGCCGATCGCCGCATGCTTGGACGCGCTGTACGCGGCCGTGTAGCGGGCGCCCACGAGCCCTGCGACTGACGCGACGGTCACGATTCGGCCATCACCGCGCTCGATCATGCCGCCCAGGACGGTCCGGGTGCACAGGAAGGCCCCGGTCGCGTTCACGTCCAGGTGTGCGCGCCAGTCGTCGAGCGTCGTGCGGGCGAGCGGTGCGCCGACGGCGACGCCGGCGTTGTTGACGAGCACGTCGACGCGGCCCAGGCGCTCGAAGAACGCCGTCACCTGCTCCTCCTCGGTGACGTCGAGCTCGTCGTGTCCGGGCGCATGCACCTGCTCGCCCGAGAAGCGTTCGGCGATCGCCTTCCCGATGCCCTTCGCGCCACCCGTGACGACGACCGTGCGGCTCACGCGGCGAGCGCCTTCCGATCGAGCTTGCCGGACGGCGTCTTCGGCAGGTCGTCGACGAACACCACCTCGCGCGGATACTTGTGCGGCGAGAGCCGCTCGCGCACGAAGTCCTGAAGCGCCGTCTCCTCGACGGGCTGCCGGACGACGACGTATGCGCGCGGGACCGTCAGCCCGTTCCGTGCCGCTCCGATGACCGCGCACTCGACCACGTCTGGATGACCGACGAGGCAGTGCTCGATCTCAGCCGGTGCAACCCAGATGCCGCCGACCTTGATCAGGTCGTCGACGCGTCCGCGGTACCAGAAGTACCCGTCGCCGTCGCGCTCGAAGAGGTCGCCCGTGCGGACGGTGTCGCCGTCGAAGGTGTGCTCCGTCTTCTCGTCGTCGCCCCAGTAGAAGAGCGCCGCCGTGTCGCCCGTGACGAGCAGCTCGCCGTTCTCGCCGAGCTCGGCCTCGTAGCCGGGGACGAGCTGGCCGGTCGATCCCGGACGCGCACGGCCGGGCCGATTCGAGATGTAGATGTGGTACAGCTCGGACGAGCCGATCCCGTCGAGCACCTCGACCCCGAACGTGTCGAGCCAGCGGTCGTGGAGCTCTCGCGGGAGCGCCTCGCCGGCCGAGGTGCAGAGCCGTAAGGACGAGAAGTCCTGGGCCGCGGCATCGGGGTGGGCCACCATCTGCGCCATCATCGTCGGGACGTTGACGAGGATCGTCGGGCGATGCTCGGCGATCAGCTCGAAGATCCGCTCGGGCGTCGAGCGCTCGGGGAAGACGATTCCTGCGGCGCCGACCCCGAACGGGTAGAGCGTGGTCAGGTCGCGCGCGTAGCCGAAGAAGAGCTTCGGCACGGGCAGCACGACGTCGTCCTCGCGGATCCCGAGCACGCCTTGCGCGTACCAGTCGTTGCTCAGCACGGGGCTGTGAACGGGGTGGACGGCGCCTTTGGGCTGCCCCGTGCTGCCGGTCGTGAACTTCCACAGCGCGACGTCATCCTTCGTCGTCGGGGCTGCCTCCAGCTCGTCGGACATCCCCGCGAGCCGTTCGTGGAAGACGTCGTCGACGACGACGACTCGCCGCCCGCCTGCAACCTGGCGGATCGCGGCCTCCGTGGTCACGTCCGCGACGACGATCTTCGCGTCGGTGTACTCGAGGTAGTACGCGTAGTCCTTGGCCTGGAGGAACGTGTACGCCTCGGCCGTGACCGCGCCGATCTTCTGCGCCCCGTACCAGAGCGCGACGAACTCGACCGAGTCGCCGAGGACAAGCAGCACGCGCTCCTCGGCGAGGACGCCGAGCTCACGAAGGAGGTTGCCACAGCGATTGACGAGGCCGCCCAGCTCGGCGTACGTCGTCGCACCGCCCGGGCCGATCAGCGCCGTCCGCTCGCCGCGACCTTCCTCGACGTTCCGGTCGACGAACCAGGCGGCGAGATTGAGCTCGCGTGGCAGGTCGGCGTGCGTGATCAGGCGGCGACCTCGCGGATGAGCTCGACGAGCATGGTCGTCAGCGTCTCGAACGTCCGGTCGCCCTCCTCCGCAGTGGCCTCGGCGGGCGAGCCGCAGTACGCCTGCTCCATCCCCATGGCGACGAAGTCGGTCTGGCCGGCGCGGATGGCCGCGGGCATGTCGACGGGTCGCTCTGCGAGCGCCAGCATCCGGTCGGAGTGCACGAGCTCGGGCCGCTCGGCGAGGACGAGCGAGGTCTCGTAGCGGCCCGCATGGCACGAGCCCGCGCGGAACTCCTCGGTCAATCGCTCGGCGTTCTTGCGACGCGTGAGGTCGAGCAGCGGGAGCCCGGTCGAGCGGAGCGTCTCGACTTGCTCCGGCTCGAGGTGGCTGTTCACGAGAATCAGCGAACCGACTGCCTCTGCGACCTCCGTGACGAGCGCCCGCAGCGTCTCCTCGGAGATGGAAACGGTCCCCGGGAAGCCCGAGCCGTAGCGCGTCACGCCGTACGCGAGCGCCGGAAGCACCAGCACCGGGATCTCGCCATCGAGCCGATCGGCCGCGCGCTCGCAGATCCCGACCGAGATCATCGTGTCGGTCGAGAGCGGCGCGTGCGGCCCGTGCGGCTCCGTCGCACCGAGCGGCAGCAGATGCACGGCGTCCGCCGGCACGTCCGGGTACGCCAGGTCTCCGAGATTCACGTCCGCACCGCCTCCGGCGCCACGGCGTTCCTCTCCACGCCGGGCCGCTCGATCTCGGTCTGCGGCAGGTCGAGGAGCACGAGGTCGGCGCGGCCGGCGCCGAGAATCGTGTTCGCCTCGTCGAGCGTCGTCAGATAGCCGCCGACGAGCGTCGGGACGCGCGCCTCGTTTCGAACCCGGTCACTGAGCGCGGTCAGGAACCCGCGCCGGTACTGCGGACGGTCGTCGTGGATCGTTTGCCCGGCCTCGACGTGGATGAGGTCGCAGCCGTGCTCAACCAGTGCCCGCGCGATCTCGAT
>DASQWX010000002.1:0-4275 GCA_035640035.1 Gaiellaceae bacterium | reverse complement strand
CAGGCCGGCGGTGTCGATGAAGACGAACTCGCGGTCTCCAAGGCGGAGATAGGTGTCGATCGCGTCGCGGGTGGTGCCCGGGAGTTCTGAGACGATCACCCGCTCCTCGCCGAGCAGCGCGTTCAGGAGGCTCGACTTGCCGACGTTCGGGCGGCCGAGGATGGCGACGCGGATCGCGGCCTCGGAGACGTGCCGCCGGCCGCGTCCGGGCAAGCGGGCGACGATCGTGTCGAGCAGGTCGCCTGTGCCGTGCCCGTGCGCCGCCGACAGGGGGATCGGGTCGCCGAGCCCGAGCCGGTGGAACTCGAAGGCGAGCGCGTCCTGGTCGGGATCGTCGATCTTGTTGGCGACGAGCAGGACCGGCTTGTGCGCCGTGCGGAGCAGTTGCGCCAGCTCCTCATCACCGGGCGTGATCCCGGCGCGGGCATCCGTGAGGAAGAGGACGAGATCGGCCTCGTCGACCGCGGCCCTCGCCTGCTCGACGATCGAGCGCGCGATCGGATCCTTGCCGGCGATGTCGATGCCGCCCGTGTCGATCAACAGGAACCGCTTGCCGTTCCACTCGCAGACGAGCTCCTTGCGGTCGCGCGTGACGCCCGGGGTCTCGTGGACAACCGCCGCGCGCGTCTCCGTCAGACGGTTGACGAGCGTCGACTTGCCGACGTTGGGGAAGCCGACGATCGCGACGGTCCCGAGGAGGCCTTCCTCGGAGCCGGCGCCGTTCTCGGCGCTCATGCCGGTTGCTCCTCCGCCTCCGGCTCCGTCGCGTGGGGGAAACCATGTTTCCCCCACGAGCCCCCTTCTTCTTCCAAGTTCGCGTCGGCGATCGCGGCGATCGAGCCGCCGCGTTCGCCGACGAGCAAAGGCGGGGGAACCTCCCGGTTCCCCCCTTCCCCCTCCACCAGCCGGCTCATGCCGGCTGGCGTTCGCGGACGAGCTGCTCGATCCGGGAGACGACGTCCTCGACGTCGAGCTCCGTGGTGTCGATCTGCACCGCATCCTGCGCCGGCATCATCCGCTCGGCGTCGCTCTGGTCGCGGAGACGGAGGTCGGTCGCCAGCGCGTCGGCGCCGATCTCCGGCCGCTCGGCGAGCCGGCGCTCGGCCCGGATCGCCCGGTCGGCGTTGAGGTAGATCTTCACGTCGGCGCCCGGGCACACGACGGTGCCGATGTCGCGCCCCTCGATCACGGCATCGCCGAGCTCGGCGAGCTCCCGCTGGCGCGCGCGCATGACCGATCGCACCTGGGGGTGCCGCGCGACGACCGGGACGACCCGATCGATCCGCGACTTGCGGATCGCCGAGGTCACGTCGGTCTCGTCGATCCACACACGCCCGTCCTCGTCGAGCGTGACGGGATACTCGTCCGCGAGGAGCCCGAGCCGCTCGCCCTCGCCGAGCGGGACGTCCCGCGTCGTCGCGAGCCAGGTCAGCGCGCGATACATCGCGCCGGTGTCGAGATAGCGGTAGCCGAGCCGCTCCGCGAGCCGGCGGGCGACCGTGCTTTTGCCCGCTCCCGCAGGCCCGTCGATGGCAACGATCATCGCTGAGTGACCGAGTCCAGCAGCTCGAAAAACCCGGGGAAGCTTACAGCGACGGCCTCCGCGTCCTCGATCTCGACGCCCTCGATCGAAGCCAGGCCCGCGACGGCTCCGAGCATCGCGATCCTGTGGTCCCCGCGCGAGTGCAGGGAACCCCCCCGGGGGCGGGCGGGAACTCCTCGAACCCGGAAGCCATCATCCGTCGCGCTGATCCGGATGCCAAGCGGGCGCAGCGCATTCGTCACTGTCTCGATGCGGTCCGTTTCTTTCACGCGCAGCTCCTGCGCGCCCTTGACGACGCTCTCGCCCCGTGCGTGCGAGGCCGCGAGCGCGAAGAGCGGCAGCTCGTCGACGAGCCGCGGCACCTCGTCGGGCTCGATCGAGGACGCGAGGAGCGGGGCGTCGCGCACTTCGAGGTCGGCCACGGGCTCGCCGTTCATGCTGTGGCGGTTGAAGACGGCGATGCGGGCACCCATCCGCTCCAGGACGTCGAGCAGACCTGTGCGTGTCGGGTTGATGTCGACGTCGTGGATGCGGAGGTTCGAGCCCGAGAGCAGCGTCGCGGCGACGACGAACGGCGCCGCCGATGAGAAATCTCCGGGGATGTCGAGTGAGAGCGGCGGGATCTTTTCGGCCGGCCAGACCCTGGTCTCCTGGGCGGTGCGGCGGATCCGGAGGCCGACGGAGCGCAGCAGGCGCTCCGTGTGGTCCCGCGACGGGACGGGTTCGACGACCGTCGTCGGGCCGCCCTGCGCGAGCAGGCCGGCCAGCAGGACGGCCGACTTCAGCTGGGCGCTGGCGACCGGGAGCTCGTAGCGGATCGGGCTCAGGGCCGAGCCGGCGCCCTCGATCGTCACCGGCGGGTGGCCGTCGGTCGTTTCGACCTTGGCCCCCATCTGACCCAGCGGCTCGTCCGTGCGGACCGGGCGCCTGGAAAGGGACTCGTCACCGATTAGGTGGAAACGGCCGTTCTGGCCGGCGACGATCCCGCTCAGGAGACGGAGGACGGTTCCCGCGTTGCCGCAGTCGATCGGCTCGGGCGGCGCGACGAGGCCCCGGAGGCCGCGGCCGGTGATGCGCACGGTCGTCTCGTCGGGCTCGGCGACCTCCGCGCCGAGCGCGCGTACGGCTTCGAGCGCGGCGTCCGTGTCGGCTGCGTGGCCGAAGCTCCGGAGCTCGCTCTCGCCTTCGGCGATCGCCGCCAGGAGGGCGCCGCGCTGGCAGATCCCCTTCACCGCCGGGACGGCGATGTCGCCGACGAGCGCCGCAGCGGGCTCCACCCGGATCACTGCTCGCCGAGGACGGGCGTTACGACCACGCCGTAGCCCTGGGCTTCCAGCAGCTCGGCGGCGCGGCCTGCCTCTTGTTCGCCCGTGATCAGCACCGTCAGCGTTCCGCCGCGGTCGGGCGACATGTGGTGGAGCTCGAAGTCCTCGATGTTGATCCGTTCGGCGCCGAGCGCCTGGGTGATCCCGGCGAGCACGCCGGGACGGTCGGGCACGTGGACGCGGAGCTGCTGGAGCGAGCCGGGGTCGGGATAGGCGTCCGCAAGCATCTTGCGGCGGTTGAGGGCGGCCTCGCCGATCCATTTCGCGAGGAAGCCGGCGTCCCTGTTGCGGAGTGCCCGCTCGACCTGCTCGAGGCGTCCGCGGTGGTCGGCGAGGGCGTCGGCGAGGACGTCGGCGTTGTCGAGGAAGATGTCGACCCAGATCCGGGGGTTTGCGCCGGCGACGCGGGTCATGTCTCTGAGGGAGCCTCCCGCCGCCTGGAGGGGCTCGTGGCCGTCGATCCGCTCGGATCCGGCCTGGTTGACGAGCGCGTTTGCGAGCGCGTGCGGCATGTGGCTCGTCAGCGCGACGAGGCGGTCGTGCGCCTCGGGGTCGATCGCGACCGGCGTGGCGCCGAGAGAGGCGACGAAGCCGTGGACGAGCCGGTAGCGCTCGGGCTCGGTCTGCACGGAGGGGGTGAGGAACCACGTCGCGCCGTCGAAGAGCTCGGCCGTCGCGTGCTCGGGCCCGCGCGCCTCGGACCCGGTGACGGGGTGGCCGCCGACGAAGCGCTTGGGGTCAGATGCGTTCGCCGCGACGGCGGCTTTGGTCGAGCCGACATCGGTGACGGTCCAGTCGTCGTGCGCGAGCACGGCGCCGATCACGCCGGGCAGGGCGATCACAGGAACCGCAACGACGACGAGGTCCGCCGGCGCGAGGTCGGCGAGGTCGTCGGCGATGCCATCGATCGCCTTGCGTCTGTGCGCAGTCTTGGCCGTGTTCTCGGCGAAGTCGTAGCCGACGACTCGGTCGACCCCAGCGCGCTTCGCGGCAAGCCCGACGGACGCCCCGATCAACCCGGTGCCGACGATCCCAAGCCGCTCGAGCCTCATCGGCCGGAGGCTAGCCGCCGGGCCGCCACCGCCAGTCCGGACCGGTCCCCCGCTCTGGCCCCGGGTCACGCCCCTAGTGGCCATGGTTGTGCGCCCTCCGCCGCCTAGAACCGATCCGGGGTCTGACCCCGGACCACGCCTCGAAGCGGCAAGCGCGACGCGCCATTCCGGGCGTGTTCTGGGGTCAAACCCCGGGACACGCCCCGCAGGGACCTAGCCGATCTGCTTGCCCATCAGTCCGACGATGTCTTTGACCTCGCGGGCGAAGTCGCCGAACTCGGCGCTCGGGATCTGCTGCGGGCCGTCGGACAGCGCTTCCTCCGGCCGCGGATGTGTCTCGACGATGATTCCGTCC
>DASQWX010000001.1:0-8527 GCA_035640035.1 Gaiellaceae bacterium | reverse complement strand
TCGCACGTCGCCCCAGTCGCAGTCCTTCATCTCGCCGACGACAACGCCGGCGACGTTGTCGAGCTTGCCGGCGAGCCGGAGCTGGGTCAGGAACCCGTCGATGTAGTACGGGGGCGCCTTGACGTCCTCGAAGAAGAAGATCGCTCCGTCGACGTCGAATTCCCAGGGCGTCCCCATCGACTGGATCAGCAGCCAGAGACAGCCCCCGATGAGCGGTGCCGTCGCTCTCCCGCCGCGGATCGCGCGCACGTATGGGTCGTCGGGATCCCGCGGGACCTCGGGCTCGGCGGAGCCGCGGAGGACGGCTAATAAGCGGTCTCTCGTGAAGGCGGTCGTCTCGGCGGCCCCCACGCCGGCGAGACCGTTGCCGTAGATCGTCGCCAGGCCGGTGCGTCTGAGCAGGGCCGTATGGAGCGCCGTGATGTCCGAATACCCCACGAAGGGCTTCGGATTCGCGGCGATCAGGTCGAAGTCGAGGTAGGGGATCGTCTGCGCCGAGCCGTAGCCGCCCTGGAAGGACTGGACGACATCGACCTCCGGGTCGGCGAAGAGCGCATTCAGATCGGCGGCGCGCCGCCTGGCGTCACCGGCGACGTAGTCGTCGCGGTCGTAGATCCCATCGGCGAGTTTGACCTTGTAGCCGTGGCTCTCCCACCATTCGACGCCGCGAAGGACGTCGGAGCGGGAGTCTTGCGGACTCGCTGGGGCCGAGACACCGATCGTTCCGCCTTCAGGGAGCGGCTTCGCGAAGAGAGTCGCGCCGGTCATCGGGCTTTTCTACCACCGCGGCCTTGACGCCGACTCCGGCTGGTTCTAGCGTCGAACGCGATGGCGTGCCGGGTCGTGTGCATCTCCCACGCAACCGGAGCCGGAGGCGAAGAGGTCGGCCGGCTCGTCGCCGAGCGCCTCGGCTTCCTCTACGTCGACGACGAGATCGTCGCCCGTGCGGCGGCGAAAGGAGGGATCGGCGCCGACGAGGTCGCGGACGAGGAGCGGCGAAAGTCACTCGCCGCCCGCGTCCTCGAAGCGATTGCGCAGGGCGGAGGCGAGGCATGGACGATGGGCGCCGTGGGCCCGACCCGATTTCCCGACGAGCTCGGCAGCGACGATGTTCGCGCGCTGATCCGGGAGGCGATCGAGCAGACCGCCGGGCGTGGGAACGTCGTGATCGTCGCGCACGCGGCGTCCCACGCCGTCGGGCCGGGGCAGGAGGCGCTCCGAGTGCTCGTCACCGGATCGCCCACGACGCGCGCGGCGCGGGTCGGGGAGCGGACGGTGAAGGACGCGGATGCCGCTCGACGTGACTACCTGAAGCGGTTCTACGGCGTCGACGAGGAGCTGCCGACACATTACGACCTCGTCGTCAATACCGACGTTCTCTCGGTCGAACGAGCTGCCGACCTGATCGCCCAGGCCGGCACGACGTAGCACTCCATCGAGCGAGAGGGCGCAGGTTTGAGCGTCCTTCGGAACCTCAACGAGCATGGGGATCACCCTTTTTCGCCGCGGTGCGCCGGCCGAGGACGTCGTCGAGGATTCGCCCTCCGGGCTGAGTGAGGACGACCTACGACACCTCGTCGAGCTCGAGCGCGGGCAGCGCCTGCTGCTGCAGAGCGCCTACGAGGAGACGGTCGCCGCGCTCGCGCGGGCGCTCGAGTTCAAGGACACGGGCACAGGCGCCCATTCACAGCGCGTCCAGCGCTACGCGGTCGAGCTCGCCGACGAGCTCGCTCCCGACCTTCTCGAGGACCGGAGCGTCGAGTACGGATTCCTCCTCCACGACGTCGGCAAGATCGGCATCCCCGACAGCGTTCTGCGCAAGCCCGGTCCGCTCGATCTGGACGAACGTCGCTTGATGGAGACCCACACGCTCCTCGGCGAGCGAATGCTCGAGGACCTGGCTTTGCTGCGCGGCGAGGGTCTTCGCGTCGTCCGGTCGCACCACGAGCGCTGGGACGGCACGGGCTACCCGGACGGTCTCGCCGGCGAGGAGATTCCCCTCAGCGCGCGCATCTTCGCCGCCGCGGACGCGCTCGACGCAATCACGAACGACCGGCCCTACCGAAGCGCCGGAAGCTGGCGACACGCGGCGGAGCAGATCGGCCTCGGAGCGAAGCGTCAGTTCGACCCGGACGTCGTCGAAGCGTTCCGCGCGCGCGAGCTCGCCCTGGTCAGGCTCCATCGCGAGCTGGACGACAGCGCCCAATCGCCGCTCCACTGATGGGTCAGCCGGCGGCGGAGACGAGCCGAAAGATCGCGTAGCCGATCAACAGCCACACGAGCAGCGAAAGGACAACGAGGACGAGGTAGGCGCGCCTGGCCCGAGCGGAGGCGGCGCTGCTCCGTAACCCTCCGCCGTAGACGTGCCGGTAGCCCGCGATGAGGGCGGAAAGCTGATCCTCGGGGCGTGGACGAGGCTCGGCGGAGCGGTGAAAACCGTGGGGGCGGCTACGGAAGATGGGGCTGGACTCCTGCAAGCGCATCGCTGAGGATGCCGACCGCGTCGGTCGTCGTCGGGGGAGTGGTCACGGGCGGCAGCTGCACTTGCGGAACCGGGAGCGGCGGGTCCGTGACCTGCGAGGGCCCCGTCACCGAGGGCACCGTCGCGGTCGGTACCGGGCGCTGCGAGACAGCGGGACCGTTCGTTCCGCCGGGTACCGCAGGGGGCTCCGGGGTCGAGCCGGCGGTCGGCGCGTCCGCCGGCCGTTGCCGTGAGGGCTCCGGCGTGGAGAGAGCCCTGCTGTCGGCTCGGGATCGGGGCGAGGCCCCTCGGGCTCGGAGTGCCGAGAGCTTGTCGCCCGCACTCCGCTGGACGGAGCCGGCCGTCGTGTCCCCTCGCGGCGCAGCCGCAGCGGTGATGACGGAATGGAGCTCGGGGCCGGCCTTCTTGTCGGCAAGGGCTGGCGCCACCTCGGTGGCGACAATGGGGATCAGCGCAACCGACGCGCTTGCGCCGATGAGGCCGAGCTTGCCGAGGCCTCCCCGGCCAAGCGACCGCAGGAATGGGGCGAGCGACGCGATATTGATCGCGGCGACGCCGCTGCGAACATGCTGCAGGCGCGCGGCCAGGTTGCGGCGCGCCCGGAAGAGGAGCGTCTCGACCGCGCCGACGCTCAGGCCGAGCTCGTCGGCGATCTCGGCGTAGGAGAGGCCCTGCCACTCGCGCAGGAGGATTCCCCGGCGCTGGTTCTCGGGCAGGTGCGCGAGCCCGTCACGGAGCGCGGCGAGACGCTCGTTCCCCTCGTAACCCGCCGCCGGCGGCGCGGCCAGCTCGTCGATGTCCTCGACCTCCTGGGTGACCGCGGTCTCGCGTCCGGTGGACCTGCGGACGCCGCGGCAGACGTTGAACGCGATCTTGAGCAGCCACGCAAGCTCGAACTCCGGCTCGACGCCTCGCTGCAGCGACCGCATCACGTAGATGAACGTCGTCTGGGCAGCGTCCTGCGCCTCCTCGCGGTTGCGAAGGCGGCTGTAGCAGAACGTAAAGACGCGCTGGCCGTACTTCTCGAAGAGGTACTGGGTCAGCTCGGCGGGCTCGGTCGGCCGAGTCGCCGGCGCGTGCCCGAGCAGCGCGCTCACCGAGCGCCTCCGTCAGCTCGCGTCGGAGCGGTCGATTCGTCCACCCTCGCCTCCTCGATTCGCGTGTCGGCGAAGGTGTGGGGCAGCAGAGGCGAAAAACTTGCGGTGCGACTTTCGACCGGTTTCACGGAAGCTGCGGGAGCTTCGGCGTCGGCAGGTCCGGGACCGTCGGGACCGGGGTCGTCGGAGGCGGGACGGATGGAACGTGCGGTACCTCCGGAACCTGCGGCACCTCGGGGAGCTGTGGAACGTCGACCGGGGCGAGGGGCGGCGAGGGCGGCCGTGGCACGGGCGCGTGGCTCGCCGACAGGGTTGATCTCGAGTCGACAGTTCTGTCCGGCGGCGGCGACGTGCGTTCGCCCGCGTCGCCCGGCCGGGTATTGGGCGGTATCGGTGTGGGAGCGGTTCGCTCGCCTGAGAGTCGAGGCGCCGTCCGGGCGTGAGGTGGCGTCTTGTGCGAGGTTGCTGCCCGGCGGGAGCCGCGGAGTGCCGCCCGACCGCTGTTCTGCGTCGGACGGTGGGCTGCTGTTCGGTGCGTGGCAGACTTCCGGGCCTGTTCGAGCGCAGCCACGGAATCGGTGCGCCGGCGGTTCTGGTTCAGGGAGAGTCGAGAACCGGGCACGCCGATCCACTGGAAAGTGGCGAAGAGGCCGATCGCTACGGCGCAAACACCGGCAACCAGCCGTGCCGTCGCGACGTGCACCGGGGCCCGGGCTGAATCTGCTGCGGCTGACGTGGTGACGCGAGCGGCCATGCCGTCGGTCTGACGAAGGACCCTCGGCGCCCCCTTGGCAACCCCCGATCGGGGTATCGGCGATTAGGCAAGAAACGGAGATTCGAGCGGATCTTCTTTTCGAACGTTCACTTAATTGTCAGTCGGCAAGTCCCTCGATCGAGGGAAGGGCAGCGGCTCATGCGCTGGTGGCGACCACCTCGGACGCTGCCTCGACGCGGTTCTTCCCCCGCCGTTTCGCGGCGTAAAGCGCCTGGTCGGCGGCGCGGACGAGCTCCTGGGCGTCGGTCCTCGGGACGAACGCGGCGACGCCGAAGCTCGCCGTCATTCGGACGCTACGCGCGCCGGTCGCGAAATTGAGCTCGGCGAAGGCCGCTCGGATTCGCTCGGCGGCCTCGATCGCTCCGTCGCGTGTTGTCCCTGGCAGGACGACGAGGAACTCCTCCCCGCCCCAACGGCCACTGATGTCGACGTCGCGAAGTACGTCGCCCAGAACCCCGGCGAACCCCTGAAGGACGAGATCGCCGAAGGCATGGCCGTAGGTGTCGTTCGCGGCCTTGAACCCGTCGATATCCCCTAGGAGGACGGCGAGAGGCGTGTCGTATCGTTCGCTGCGCGCGACCTCGTCGAGGAGTCGCTCCTCGCAGTGCCCACGGTTCGCGAGGCCGGTCAGGCCATCCGAGATCGCCCTCAGCTCGACGGCCTCGTGCAAGCGGGCGTTCTCGAGTGCCGCCGCGCCTTGAGCGACCAGTGCCCTGGTCGCCACGAGGTCGTCCTCTCTGATCTCGGCCGCGTAGAGGATCAGGATCCCGAAACGCGAGTCGGCCGTCGCAATCGAAAATTCGAACCGTTCCGCGTCGTCAGCAAGCGTCCCGATCTCGACGACCGTTCCCTCCTCGCCGAGCAGCAGAGCCCCCTCGGCATCGGCTGCTTCGAGGGCTGCCGACGCGATGACCGTCAACAGCTGTTCGACGTCGTGCGTGGCCTCGAGCAGCTCCCCGAAGCGGGCGAGCGCATCGCGCAGCCTTGTTCGCTGGATCTCGAGCTCGAGCATTCGCGTTCGCAGCTCGTCGGACATCGCGTTGAAAGACTTCGCGAGAGCAGCGAACTCGTCGCGCCCCCGGACAGGCACGCGACGGTCGAGCCGGCCGCGGCCGATCGCCTCCGCGGCGTCCGCGAGTTCACCCACCGAGCGCATGACCGATCGTCCTTCGGCTGCCGCGATCGCCGCCAGGACGAACAGCCCGCCGAGGAGGACGTAGAGCAGGCGCTTCCGCGTCCTCGAGGCGGCCCCCGCGACTGCGTCCGCGGGTGCGAGCGCGGCCAGCTGAACCTCCGGCTGCTCCGCCAGCGGGGCGGTGGCGAGAGCACGGTAACGAGACTCGGAAATCGAGACGGCGGTTGGCCGGCCCGGAGCGAGGGCCTGCCGGCCCGTTCGTTCGGAGCGCGGGAGGAAGACGATCTTGTCGCCTCGCGAGAGCGCGCTCTCCGAGCGGAGGGTTTGCAGCAGAGTCTGGTCGAGCGGTAGGAGAGCGACGATCGTCCCGAGCACCCGGCGTCCGGTACGGACGCGGATCGCCTCCGAGGCTTCGAGCGTCGCCTGCCGGCCGACGGCGACCCGATGCCTGCCGATGACCCTCACGTTTCGGGGTAAGCCGCCGTGTCGCCCGGTCCGAACGGCAGTCTGAACGTCTCGGCGGCGGGCCAGGTCGCGGGCGAGGATTCTGACCCGATCGGTTTGTCGTCCGTACGAGGCGACGACCGCCCGAAGCTCGGCCGCCAGGCGCGAATCGACGCGGCGTTCCTCGGCGCGCTTGGCGAGCATGCCGAAGCCCCAGAATGCGGCAGTCAGCGGCACGACGGCGAGCAGCAGGAAGTAGACCGCGAGTTTGTGTTTGAAGCTTCCAAGCATGGCGCGCCCGTTCTGCTCGTTTCATCGAATTGTCGGCCGGGTGGGCGCGTCGCATGAGAGCCGGCCGCGGATGCCGCCCCGGTGCGGCATCCGCGTTGTGCCGGTTCGAGAACGCCGTTAGCGGCGCTTTGCCAGCCGGACGGAGGTCGACTTCGCCGTCTTCGCTGTCGGCGTTCGGGCGACCGCTACCATCACGAGGCGCTTGCCGAGCGTTTGCGGCTTGACGCGGACGACGAACGCCGCCTGCCCGGTCTTGCCCGTCGGTTTCGTCTGCTCACGCTGCGTGAGGCGCCCGGCGGCCTTGGAGCGGATCTTGATCGTCGCGCCGCGCACGAGGTAGCCGCGGCTGTCCTTGACCGTGACGACGATGCGCAGCCGCCTCGTCCGGGTGACGCCCTTCGTGAAGTAGCGGATCTTCGCGATCTTCAGGCCGAGCGCGCTGCCGGCTGCTACCGAGGTTCCGAGAGGCTTCGCAGTCGTCGTCGAGGGATGGAGCACGCTGTAGTGGGTCGTCTCGGAGACGCCACGCGTATCCGTGGCGGTGAGGCCGATCTCCTTCGTTGTAGCGGGGACTTGCAGCGTGAACGACTGGTCCGAGCCGATCAGGCCCAGAGCGTCCGTGCCGTTCACGGCCAGTGCGGCGAGCTGGCCCTTGTCGGCCACGCTGCCCGCGATTGTCAGGGGCTTGCCCCCGACGAAGCCGCCGGCTGGCTCGAGCAGCGTCGCGCCGGCCTGCTCGACGCCGTCGACCACGCCGGCTGGGATGATCCCGCCCGGACCTGCGAGGTCGAGGCGAACGTGGAAGTCGACCAGCTGCCCGGTCGAGTTGGTGATTGTGAGGTCGAGCGACCTTGCTCCGTCGAGGCTGATCACGCCCGTGAAGTGGCCCGCTGCGTCGATGCTGAGGGGTTGGCCGTTGACGACGATCTGCCCTCGGCCGCCCGTGCCTCCGGCGGTGCCCGCCAGGATCGCGGTTCCGTTCGCGAGGGTGACGGGTCCGAGGTTGAGCAGATGTTGTCCGGCGGCGGCCTCAGCCCCCGGAACGAGCGCGAGAGCGGTCGCGAGCGCGCCGAGAACCAGGGAAGCGCCCCTTTCTTGGGAGCTTGAGCATCGGTGACCTCCTCGAGTTCGCTGCGGTGTGGTTCTCTAGGGACGCCGGGTACGGAAAGATTGCGGTCGACGGCAGAGCGGACGGCGCCGCGCTAAGAGCCGCAAGTTTTTGCCGGCCCGCCGCCCTACCCCACTACCCCGAACCACGAAGGAGGCGAAGGCATTGGGCAGGGCCCGCTCGGTTCCCCCGAGAACATCCCCCTCGCCGTGTCGGTCCTGCCCGTCTCCTTCCTGCCGGCGCTCAGGATCGGCGCGACAGCGCGAGCCTCGCCGCTGATCGACCACAAGACGAGCCAGGTTCCACAGCCGGTATCCGGACGCGTGCGTCCGGTTCGTTGACGAGTGCCCGAACCACGCAGCTACCGTCGGCCCGGAATTGCCTGAAGGGCCAGTAGCTGACGTTATGAATTCAGTCTGATCGTATGAGCTCGATGAGGCGTTCGACCTTCGTTCTCGCGCTGGCCGCCGCGCGCCTGCGACGGCGGGCCGGGGTCGTGCTCCTCGCGGCGGCCGGAATTGCGGCCGGCGCCGCGACGCTCGCGAACGTGCTGGCTGCGGGCGCAGTTGCCCAGGACCAGAGTCTGGGGCGCGCGGTCCTGGCGCTGCCTCCCGAGCAGCGCGTCGTTCGCGCTTCGTGGTTCGGCGCTTACAGCTCGGGCCTGGATGCCACCGTCTTCAAGGCGCTGCACGGGATCTCGCCCGATCGGCCGATCCGGGCGCTGCTGTTCAGGCAGACCAGCGTCGACGGCAAGGTCTTCAACCTCGGCGCGGCCGATCACCTCCGGAATTGGGTGCGGCTCCGCTCGGGGCGGTTGCCGCGCGTCTGCTCTCCACGGCTCTGCGAGGTGCTGCAGGTTGCAGGCTCAGGCCCGATTCCGGATGTTCCGGGCCTGCGGCTACGCCGAGTCGGACGCGGCGACCTGGTCTCGAGCGTCCCGTTTCTCCAGACCAGCGCGTACGGCCGGACGGTTGAGGACTCCTATTCGTTCACGTCGCCGAACCTCGCGCCGCCGTTTCTGCTCACGAACGACGTCTCGGCGGCCGCGGCCCTCCCGCTCTTCAGGCTCATTCACCGGAGCTACGGCTGGATTCTGCCGCTCGGCCGGCACAGCGTCCATCCGTGGAGCCTCGACGCCCTTTCGGCCAAGATCGCCCGAGCCCGGTCGACGCTGACGACAAGCAACGACTTCTTC